>NZ_BBCG01000067.1 GCF_001311925.1 Cellulosilyticum ruminicola JCM 14822 | reverse complement strand
CTAAGGTAACAATGCAATCTCGGATTTAATTAAAAAAGTCAATCTTTTTGCAAGCAGGTTCAAGTCCTAAACCGTAGGCTAGTGTTCTATAAAACTCAGGAACTGTAACTGTTGAAAGAGGGATATAAACAGGGGATGTGTTTAATGTGTTCATAATCTAAGTACAAGTTTACATTCATTTTCAAAACTGAGAAGTCGTTTAATAAAAAAAGAAATGAGCTCATAAGAAATGTTGTATTTATGAGCTGTTTGAGAGAGTGTTTGTTGAGAAAAACCTTAGAAGTGATTTGAAGGAAAGTTATGAGACTATAAATGCTATATGGAATAATATCGTTAGGTAGTATAGCATGAGTAGCATTACAAGAAATACATTGTAGTCGTAATACTTTTAGGAAATGCGCTTGTAACGTATCATTTTCAAGATATAAAACATGTCTTTCATAAAAACCATGCCTATGCCAAGTATGCTGAGCACCACATTTAGGATAAATATAATAAAAATCCATATAATTATTAGAAATATTTTTCATATACCCCTTTAAATCTATTTGAAAGAGTAGTATCATAATCCCGTAGTGTCCTAGTCCTTTCTAGGATGTTTAGATTTGGAGGAGATACCTTGGTGAGGGAATGGCTCCTCCATTTCTTTATTTTATGGTAATATTTAGAATAATTATAGGGGTAAGCCAATGTGAAATATAATTTACACAATGGCTTACCCCTTTTATATTTAATAGGTGATTGGCTTTTGCAAAAAAATGTGTTTTTTGAGGGCATATAATCCGCAAATCTACAGATATATCACTTGAAAGAGTGAGAGAATTAAGAAATGAAATACTTAAAGAATTATAATTAAATTTAAAAGCGTGTGATAATACTGAATAAGTAAAAAAGGATGTAAGAAATGCATGAATAAACATTTCTTACATCTTTTTTGCTTAATTAATTTTAAAAAATTATCTATATGTTATACTTAAAATGACAATTTATTTATAAAAAGGAGCTAAAATGAAAAAATTAGAGGCACTTAAACAAAAGAAAATTGATTTAGAAGCTTTAAGTAAGCTCTATAAACTAGAGGCTTATTCACTTTTATATGAAAAGGTTATGCAATTAGTAGAAAGTGGCATATTAGCACCGATTAAAAGTAGTGGGTTAAATGGAAAGCATCCTGCTCTTTATAAACGTTATAAGATTGTGATAGTCGAGAAAGATACAACAGGATATAAAGAAGAATTAACTTACCAAATGAGTACTTTGTTAGATGTGACTTATTATTTAAATCATTTAGATCAGTATGAAGCAGATCGTCAGCAGGTTTTATTATTAAATCAGTATTTAAAGCAAAGAGAGATCAATGAACCATTTGTTTCTTTAAATGAAAGAAGTTTTGAGATTTGGGGGCGTGAGAAATTTTTAAAACAAGAAGGTGGCATGACTTTATTAAAAAGGCTAGGTGTATCCCTAGATTTATTACGGGTTTATGAAACGGTGACACCTGTAGCTTATTATGTTCAACATAAAAATGTGCCACAAACTGTTTTAATCGTAGAAAATATGGATACTTTCTATAGTATCAGACAGCATCTAATGCAGGGGAATTTAAGGATAGCAGATAAGGAGATAGGGACTTTAGTTTATGGTGCAGGCAAACAAATTGTAAAAGGATTTGAAAGCTTTATAGACTTAGGTGAAGTTTATTTAAAGCATCAGGACAACGAAATTTTATATTTTGGAGATTTGGATTATGAAGGGATTCAAATATATGAAAGTTTAAAAGATCGAGTAAATGAAAGTATACCGATTGCATTATTTACAGCATTATATGAGAAGATGTTAGCTAAAAGTGAGTGTATGCGTATGCCTTTACCTTTGATGAAAGAAAAGCAAAGTAAGGGAGAGCTTGAAGATTTCTTAAGCAACTTTCAAAGTGTAGAAAAGGAGAAAATCAAGAGGCTGCTTGAAGCAGGAGAATATATTCCACAAGAGATATTAAGTGGGAGAGATTTCTAGGAGGATACAATGTTTGATTTTTTAGAACAGTATACAAGGCGAATGAAAAATGTAGGCGCTCATGCGTTTATTCATAAAAATAGTTTACAAAAGACGACTTGGAAAAATTATGGTTTTGAACAGTGGTATGAGCAAATTAATATGATTTTTCTAGTGTTACTTTATATTATGGAGCAGTCATTAAAAGAAGAGCCTTGTACCATAGATGATCTAGGTGGTTTTATAGATGATTTAAATAGGCGTTATTTTAAAAAGGAAATATCGTATGAAGGAAGTAAAGCATTAGCAGACTTTATTGTCAATACGATTTTATGTGATGAAGGACGTGCTATGTATTTTAATGGCTATGATTTTGAGAAAGAAGCTTATGTACCTATTCATATTAGTTATGTTGGTAATAAAGTCATTTTCTTAGAAGGGGAAGTGCGTCGTACTTCATATTTTTTAACAACAGAAGGCTATAATTTTGTACTGTCTACTCTAGAAATTGAAAATAATTTAAAACTTACAGTGCAAGAAATGATTTTTAAGTTGCATTTAGAAAAAGCAAATTATTCTCAGGCAGTAGATGATGTGAAAGGGATTTTTAATCATTTGCGCATTAAGCTTCAAGAAATTCAAGAGGCTATGAGTTGTATTAGGCAAAATGCACTGAGTTATTCTGTAGAAGATTATAAATGTTTACAGGAAGAAACATTAGGTGCTTTAGCAGATACAAAGAAAAAATATGAAGGTTATAAGCAAGTGGTTAAGGAGAATATTCAGCAATTAGAAGCTGAACATATTAATGTGAAAAAGTTAGATGAAAAGCAGCAACAAAATTTAACGCACCTGCAAATTATAGAAGGTTATTTAAGTCGTGCTATTGAAGAGCAGCAACGTATTTTAGGCATGCATTTTGATTTAAAAAGTCTTTATGAAAAAGAGCTAGAAGGCATTTCTGCTATGACACTTATTAAACGTTTTAGTTTAGCAAGTGATTTATATGAACCTTTGTTAAAAGATGCCAGTATGCTTTTGCGCATAGAAAATTTTTTAAGACCTCTTTTTAATCAAGAGGTAGAGAAGACTTATAATTTAAATTTAGCCTTTTTAGAACAAAAGCCTATACGTAAGAAAAAGGTAGAAGAGGAAGAAACATTGATTTCCTTTGAAGCAGACTTATATGAAGCTGAAAAGATACGTCAAAAAAGGGAACGACTTAAAAAGTATAAAAGCTGTTTAGGTACTTTATTAAGACTTGTAAGCGAGCAGGGTAAGATAACACTGGGAGAATTAGAAATTGCATTAAGAGAAAGAGAAGATGATTTAAAGCTGCTAATTCCAACAGTAGAGATTTTTCGTGAGGTCATGATTGAACTTATTAAAAATAGAAAGTTAGTTATTGCAGATTTAGTAGCAGAAAAAGAGATGACCATAGAAGATGAAAGCTTAGAGTTTCATTTGACAACAATGTTATTACAGATTATAGAAGAAGAGAGTTTCTTACGTGATATTAAAACAATCAAGGTATATAAAGTAACAGATGGTAAAATGATTAGTTTTAAAGGTTTACCTAGTGAAAAGGGTACGGTGAATATTGTGAAATGTACTGACGTAATGATGGAGATTGAAAGATAAAGAGGTGAGAAAGTATGGCTTATGAGATAGAAACAATTAGAAACAGTCAGAGGATCTTTTATTATTTATTAAAACATCATGCCTTACAAGAGGAAAAAGAAGAAGTCTTGTATCGTTTATATTGTGAAGAAGAAGAGGTTATGAATCTTGTTAAAAGTCAAGCAGAAATGGCAGAATGTGATGTTGAAAAATATGGGGGAACAATTTATTTAATTCCACGTATTGAAAATAACTTTTTAGGTTTCTCTAAAAATGCATTGAAGCAAAAACTTTGTAAATCAGGTGCTACAGATCAAGATTATTATTTATCTCAATTTGTGATTATCACTTTACTTATGGCATTTTATAATTCTCAAGGGCAATCTAGTAAGTCAAGAGACTATATGCGTGGTGGGGAATTACTTAATATGGTGGCCCAGAGGTTAGATCAAGGCGTAAGATATATGCGTGAAAATGAAGAAAAAGAGGATAAGGGTGGCATTGCTTATACCAATATGATTGAACGATTTAATGCACTTAAATCAACAGATGGGGCAAGTCGTACAAAAACGACTAAGGAGGGATTTATGTATCAAATCCTAAGTTTTTTAGAGTCTCAAGAATTGATTATTTATATAGAAGCAGATGATATGATTAAAACAACTAAGAAGTTAGACCATTTTATGGATTGGAATCTACTGAATAAGAATAACTTTGACCGTGTAAAGCATGTTTTAGAAGAGGTGAGTCAAGATGAGTAAAATGAATGCGGTGCGTATTATTAATTTAAATTACAATAATAATAATATGAAAATAGATGACGAGACCTTTTATTTAAATGGAGAAAGTACCTTACTTTCACTTCGCAATGGGGGCGGGAAATCTGTTTTAGTACAAATGTTAATGGCACCTTTTATGAGTAAAGGCAAGAGACATTTAAAAGACCGCCAGTTTGAAAGCTATTTTACCACTAATAGACCGACCTTTATTCTAATTGAATGGGTAAAAGATCATGATGCTGGTTATGTTTTAACAGGCATGATGGTCAGAAAGCGTCAGGAAAATCTAGAAGAGATGGAGCGTGAGCCATTAGAAGTCTTACAATTTATTCATGAGTACAATAGCCCTAATGCATATGACATTCATTATTTTCCAGCTGTAGAGCTTACAGAAAAGGGGAAAAAGCTTAAGAGCTTTGTAAGTATGCGTCAGCTCTTTGAAGAACTTAAAAAACAAAATCGTTATCAATTTAATTATTATGATATGAGTCAATCCCATCAAGCAAGACGTTATTTTAGCCATTTAAAAGAAAATCAAATTCATCAAAAGGAATGGGAAAGCATTATTAAACCCATTAACTTAAAGGAATCAGGTCTTTCAGAATTATTTAATGATGCTAAAAATGCTCAAGGCTTAGTTGAAAAGTGGTTTTTAGATGCTATACACAATAAAATTAATAAAGAGGATGATAAGATTAAACGCTTTAGAGAAAACATTATGAAATATATTCACCAGTACAAAAGTAATCGTTCAAAGATTACGCGTAAGGCACTGATTGAAATGTTTAATGAAGAAGCTAAGGCATTATTTACAGCAGCTTATGCATACCAAGAGGTAATGGAAGAAAAGGAAAATTTAGAAATACGTATTGCCAGTTTAAAGAGTTTATTAGCAGGGCGCATTGATGGATTAGCAGAACAGATTCTCAAAGCAGATCATAAAGTGGAAAGTTTAAAGTTGGCAATCTGTACATTACAATATGAAGCATTATGTATTAAGATTTACAAAGTATTAGATAGTCAAAATGAGTTAAACAAGCAACTTGAAGAGAATCAAAAAACAGTTAAAGAAACCGAAAATAAAAAGCAAGAAGTACTAAGACGCATTCACTGCGGAGAATGTGCGAAGCTTTATGAAAAATACCAAAAAGATTCTAGGGACGTCCAAAAATATGAAAATGATTTGGAACTATTAAATAAAAAATCTGAAGATCTTGCACCACGGCGTCAAGACTTAGGTTATACCTTAAGAAAGTACTATGAAGCACAAAAGAAGATTTATGAGGAAAAGAAGGAAGCCCTAGAAAATCAAATTACTATAAATAGTGAAGCAAAAGTTCAATTAGAGGAAACGGCAAATTTAAATCGTCAACAAAGTAAAAAATTACAGCAAAAACAAGGTGCCTATGAAGAAAAGATTAAAGCGTATGATGCTAAAGAAAAACAATATAATCAAAAGTATAACATGAATTTAGGCCGTAATATACTAGCTATTATGAAGAAAATTTACTTTATACACAAAAAGAAGAAGCACTACTAAGTCAAGAAAAATTACAAATAGAAGGCCTTCATCTTAAAAATAAGATTCAAGAAGAAACAGAAAGCTTACAAGCACAAAATGCAAGAGAAAGAGAAATTAGTAAGTCACTGATTGAAATAAATGGGGCACTTAAGCAGCAAGAAGTACTCTTAGAAAAACTAGAAAAAGAAATTGTTACACGTAAGGAAATTATTAAATATGTAGGTTTAGAAGAAGTAGATTTATTTAAGGAAGATAAAATATTAGAGACGTTTAAAAAGTATATAGAGGACCTCAATCAAAAGAAATTAGAACAGCAACTTTTATATGAAAAGGAGAAAGAAGTTTATGAAACATTAAAGGCTGGTAAAGTTTTAAAATTACCAGTAGCCTTAGAAGAAGCTATTGAAGCCTTAGGGATTCATTTAATGTATGGGATGGAATGGCTTAAGAAAAATGGCTATACAGAAACAGTGAATAAAGAGCTCGTTAAGGCAAATCCATTTATTCCTTATGCCCTTATAATGACACAAAAGGATATTATGCGTCTTAAGCAAAGTGAGTTAAGACTTTATACACAAGCCCCTATTCCTATTGTTAAGAGAGAAGCGTTAGAAGCTATAAATAAGTCACCTGAAGTTGTAAGTTTACAAGAATTTGATAAAGTCAGCTTTTGGGTTTCATTTAATGAAGGCTTATTAAATGAAGAAACACTAAATCAAATGATGAAACGTCAAGAGGAAAAGATTCAAGCCATGCAGCAAAGTCTTGAGAAAAAACAAGAAGAAATTATATTTTATGAAGAGAAGAGAAATCAAGTTGCTTATAGCCCACTTAATAAAAAGGAGCATGATGGCGTACAATCTAAAGTTCAAGAACTCCATTTAACACAAGAAAAAGGACAAGCAGATTACGATCAGTGTAAGATGATGCTTAAACAACTAAAAACCTCTCTTAGTAACTTACAAAAAAGTTTACAAGATGTAGAAAAACAATTTTTACAAAATAAAATACAATTAGAAGATTTAAAAGCATTAGCAAATGCGTATGCTTTATATATAGAAAGCAAGGAAGAACTTTTTCAAGTTGAAAAGGCATTACAAGTATTAGAAAAAGCCATTGATCAGGAAAAGAGTCAGCGTGATGCACTTTATAGAGAAGAACAAGAGCTTAGAAAAGAAAGTCTCAATATCAATAATACACTAGACAAAATAAAAGAGCAGCTTACTCAGTATAGTATGTATGTAATAGGTGAACAAGTAGAAAAAGATATAGAAGATATTGAAGCAGAGTATAAGAGTATTACAGAAAGCATTTCCTTAGATCAAAGAAATTTAGAAACGCTACTTAAAGAGGCTAAAGAAAGGTTTAAGCAGCAGGAAGAAGAGCTTATAGAAAAAGCTAAAGAATATGCCTTAGAAGAAGAAAATTATAGAAATATAGTGTATGACCGTTTTGAAGAAAGACAACAAAAAGAACAAGTAAAAAAACTCGAAGTAGATGCTAAAGCACTTATGAAAAGGTTTGCAGAACTTAAAGAAAAAAATGGTGAAATCAAAAATACTTTACAATCTTTAGAGTCAAAGCTTACAAAAACATATCATAAAGAACTTAGGCCAAGGGAAGAATTGGTGGAGGTAGACTTTGAGGAGCAAATTGCAACACAAGAAATAGAGTTAAAAGTATTATTTCAAAATAAGCAACAACTTGAAAAAGAAAAGAACGTCTTTGAAGTACAGTATTCTGGCTTAGATGGTTTTGTAGAAAGAGATGAAAGAGTAGCAATTTCTTTTGATAAAGAAAACATTGAAGTCATTAAAAAAGAAATGTTAAGAGATTATCAGCAAAGTATAAAAGCATGTAATGATAAACATAAGGAACTTAACCAAGTAATTAGTGAGTTGCAGCGTAAAGAGGCGTTTGAGGATGAGTCTTTAAGGAACCACTTATGACATTAGAAAAAATTGCAGATCATCCGGATTTTGTGATTGAAAACTTAAATAATACGCTAGCCGCTTATGCGACTTTGATGATTAAATTAGAAGCAGACATTGCACTGATTGTAAAAGAAAAGCAGAGCCTATTAGATAGTATCATGCAGTATATTTATGAAATACATGAACATATAGGTAAGATTGACCGTAACTCTACAGTAACAATTCATGAAAAGCCTATTAAAATGTTAAAGATTGATTTACCTAACTGGGAAGAACAAGAAGATCTTTATGATATTAGATTAAAAGATTTATTAGAAAGTATTACAAATGAAGCATTAAGTAAACTTGAACAAAATGAGACAATCGAGGAACTTATAGGTAAACGTGTAACAACTAAAAACCTTTATAATGAGGTAGTTGGCATAAGTCAAATAGGTGTAAAACTTTATAAAGTTGAAGAAGAAAAAGTATACCAAATTACATGGGATGAAGTTGCTAAAAACTCTGGTGGAGAAGGTTTCTTATCAGCCTTTGTAGTACTTTCTAGTTTACTTTCTTATATGCGAAGAGATGAAAATGATTTATGGGGAGAATATGAAAGTGGCAAAGTGCTTGTGATGGACAACCCATTTGCACAAACTAATGCTGCGCATCTTTTAAAACCACTTATGGATATGGCAAATAAACGTAACACCCAACTTATTTGCTTATCTGGTTTGAATGGTGAGTCAATTTACAATCGCTTTAATAATATTTATGTACTTAATCTTATTACATCTAGGTTAAATGAAGGAACTAAATATCTAAAAAGTGACCATATACGTGGGGAAGAAGCACCGCGGGAATTAGTAGGTGTACAAATTCTAACAGAAGAGATTGATCAGATGACACTCTTCTAATGATATAGAAATTTATAGGTAAGACGTCTGAATAAAAAATTATTAAAGTAAGAGTATATTTTATTTATTAGAGCTTGATGGAGATATTAGGCTGTGAAAAGTAAATGGCAGATATTATAACGATAAGGAGCAGGCAAGGGCTTGGCATAATAAATTGATTAAGTTTGCCAAATGAACTAGTCCCTATTAATGATCAAGTGATTAAAAATCTAAAGGATAAGTTATCTATAATTAAGAGTAAAATCCAAAGAGCATTACGAGATTATGAATGCAAAGTATGTAAACGCCATTCCGCTTTATCGTTTAGAGCAAGAGTTTAAACGTGTAGAAGTCAATATCTCTAGGCAGGTAATGGCTAACTGGGTGATACGTTGTGCTGAAAGATACTTATCATTAGTATGGAATCGATTGCATCAAGAATTGTATAGGTCACCTGTTATTCAAGCAGATGAAACACCAGTACTTGTTAATAAAGATGGACGTTCTGCAGGAGCCAAAAGCTATATGTGGGTCTATCGTACAGGAAAAATGTATGATGCAGCACTTCAACAGATCAGTGCCATCTATAAGATTGAAGAAGAACTTAAAGACCTTTCTCCTGAGGAAAGAGTGAACAGGCGTCAGCTCAGTGTCAAGCCACTAGTAGATTTTTTCTTTGCATGGGTAAAAGCTAATTGTTGATTCATACATTATTTACACCTAATATGTGCAAATCATAAGCGTTAACTTATAAATAAAATTTTTCAGTAATAAAAATGGAAACCTCTATAGTCTAATAGCACTCAGATTAGGAGGTTCCCATGCATATCGTAAGATTAGTATCTAGACTTTTTAAACTTTTTATACCATTTTTTATAGAAAAAGTTGCAAAATCAACTGGTTTTATGAAACGTCATTCTAAACTTCTACCTGAGACATTTGCAAAAGCAGTGTCTTTAGGAATTTTAGATTCAAAGAATATCACCGAAGAAGTGAATGCTTTAGAAAATCATCAATCATTATTACTCAACTATTTTTCAGATGTGAAACTTTTAGATGCAACAACTATTTCATTACCAAATCAAGTTGCAGATGATTATACTGGTATGGGTGGTTACAATGCAAAATCAGCTTTAAAAATACAGACATACAAAATAATGATGCCGATATCGATACATAAAAATGTCAGTTTTTACACTGGAATCTTATGATTACTAACATCAATAGAGAAACGTTTAATGCTTTAATTATTACAGAACTTTATCGTATGAGATGGCAAATAGAGTGTACTTTTTAAGGTTTTAAAAGTACACTTTCTATAGATAAAATGCATGTTGGAAAAACTAAATATGTAAAAGCTATTCTGTAAGGGAAATTGCTAGGGGCACTACTTACAATACCACTTTATGATTGTATCAATTAAACAATGCTTTATAATCAGGGGAAAGGCGTTAGTATCCAAAGATTCTACACATTGATTATAGTTGACTTATATCAGTTTTACACACTCAAAAGGATAACGCTACATACTTACGAAAGGCTTTCTAATGATATCTATAGAATAGGAAAGCTGTCTTTACATGAAAAACGTTTACGACAAACAACTTACGCTAAAATCGAATATTATTTAGAACAACTCATTATTACTGGAAAAGATTAGGACTAAGTTTACGATTATGAATTAATCATTAAGAAAGATAGCTAATTTAATAACATTGCTGACTCAAGAAGTTAGTCCTTTTTGTGTTTTACAAGAAATGTCAAAAATAATCATTTTATAATAAAAAAGTTTATAATTATATTAATAAATATATTTTTGGTGAAAATTATGATATTATGGAGGTGAATAATTAGAATTGGAGGGTTTTGAATGGAAGGACAGCTTAAGACGTTAAGGCAAAAAAATATGATTGTACTTGTTGTATTTTTATTTTCTATTGTAGGTAGGGCGATTAGCAATACTATAAGTGGCGTAGCATTATCTACTACAATACCAACGATAATCCCTGGTTTAATGATATTGGGCATAGCTTATGTGGTATCACGTAAGTGTCCAAAAGCCGCTATGTATATGTATACTTTCTTAATATGTATGGCTGCTTTAATCAATGAGGAAATGGCACATTCATGGGGAAATATATTTTTACCAATGTATATGGTGTTAGTCAGTGCAATTTATATGGAAGGCATAATTATAATATTAGCAAGTTTATCGAATATAGGTACTTTAATTTGGATGATTACTGCTAAAGGTGCGTTGTTTGGAATGGCACCTTTAGCAGAAAATATCATTACGACAATGGTGGTTAATGTTGTTGCATGTATTTTAGTGATTGTGATTTATCAATATAATAAATTAAATCTATTAAAGCTTAAATATGCTGCTGAGCAAGATAGACAGAGAGAACAAGCTTCCACGAACCTTATCGAGAAAATTAAAGGTGTTGTTCAAAATACAACAAAGTCAAGCACAGCAGTGAATAAGTCTTTACATGTTTCACAAGACGCCATTACAGATATTATTAACAATGCCAAAGTAGTTGCTAATCTTTCTAAGGATGAAACAGAGATTGTGAACTCTTATAAAGAGCTAACAGAAAGTAACTTAGATAAATTGAAAGCACTATCTTTAGGCATTGAGGAAAGTTCTAGAAAAATGGAAGATACAAGCAAGGACGTTGAGGAGATTCATAAAGATATTGAAAGCTTACATATGACTATTAATGAAGCAGTAGCATGTATGGTAGATACGAATAAAAACATTAGTGTGTTATTAAGTGAACTTCCTAAAATTGCTTCTATTGTAGATGGCATTCAAAACACATCTGCACAAACGAACTTATTAGCATTAAATGCATCTATTGAAGCAGCAAGAGCGGGAGAAATGGGAAAAGGTTTTGCGGTCGTTGCAGATGAAGTAAGAAAGTTAGCAGATAGTTCTAAGGCATTAACAGATAATGCAGGAAGCATCTTAATAGGCATATCCAACAATATAGAAGCAATCTCTCAATCTGTTCAAAAGACAGAAGTTGTATTAAGTACATCTAGTGCGAATACAGAGGCATTATTTGCCAAAATTGAAGATGTTTCTAAAATAGCAGCGACTTCTTCACAATATGCCAATATGCAAAGTCAAGAGGCTACAGAAATATGTGGTGATTTCTTAAAAATGCAAAGAGACTTAAGCAATATTAAAGATAATCTAGATACTACTTCACAAAGCGTTGAAGAGGTAACTAATAAAATAACTGTTTTTGAAGATAGTTATAAAAATATATCAACAAGTTATGAAGAGATTAATGACTCTATTCAGGTGTTAAATGAATTAAGTCAGTAGTGATTACTAAGCAAGATTAAATAAAATAATATAGCACACAATAAAAATGTTCCCCTATTGCATTTGATTTATTTTTGGACAGATACTTTAAAAGGGTTAAAAGAAATTCATCGTGTTTTAAATTTTTTGAGCCAAAAGATTATATAAGACTTGGTAAAGAAGCAGGATTTACAGGTGTAATTGTAGAAGAAGTTGAAGAAGAAAGAAGTTATTGTGTGCAGTTTATAAAGTAATCTAAAGGCCTATCAAACAATTAATTGAGTGTTTGATAGTTTTTTTATGAAAGACTATTGCATACTCTTCAAGTAAAAAGAATAGTATTTATAGTGGTTTTATATTGAAGTTGGAGAAAAAAATATGAACATTAATTTCAAGTTATGGTTTAGGAAGCTGGGAGCATGGTTTCAACAAAGGTTTAAAGGGACAGATAATAAACCTCAAGATATAAGGATTCGTTTGGAAAAGTACATGTACTTGGAAGTTGCTCATATCCAAGGGCAAGGTAGCAGAGACTATCAGCAGGATACCTTTGGTTTTTTGCCAGCTTCGCATAAAAAAAAGAAAGCATATAAAGGCTACAGAGTTATACTGGCAGATGGTATGGGGGGTATGGCACATGGCGATGAAATTAGTAAGTTGGTTGTACAAGAAATTTTGAAGGAGAAAATAGACGTTAAAACAGATATTGATGTGCAGTTAAGGAAATTAGTCAATAAGATTAATGACACAGTGTATAATACTTTTAAAGGAGAAGGTGGCAGCACATTGATTCTTACTTATATTTACAAGAATAAGTTACATTGGATTAGTGTAGGGGATAGTCATCTTTACATTAAACGTCAAAATGAATTATATTTGATAAATGAAGAACATAATTATTTAACGCATTTATATAAGCATGTATTAAAAGGCCATTTAACCAAACAAGAAGCAGATAGCAATAAATCTCGTCATGGGTTAACACAATTTATAGGAAATGAACAACTTACAGAAATGGATAGTAGTTTGAAAGGCTTTGAATTAGAAAATGGGGATATTATTTTAATTTGTTCAGATGGTGTATCCGATACACTTTCCCAGAGGCAAATTAATGAGCTATTAACCTTAGATGTGCATGCAAGTGCCGAGGCTATAAGTAGTCAAATTATAGCTGAGCAAAATAAATATCAAGATAATTTTACAGCATTAATTATGAAGTGGAGTTGGGAAGATGGAATTTGAAACAATGACTTATACCAATAAAGGTGGCAGACGTCATAATGAAGACTTTGTAGGATATCTTGATGAAGCGCAGAAAAAAGTTTGGGTTGTTGCAGATGGTTTAGGCGGATGGGATGGTAGTAAAATGTCAGCGCATATTGCAGGAGAGACTGTGTTAAGTGCCTATAAAACATGTGAAAACATGGACGAATGGACATTGAAAAATAGTATAGAAAAAGCACATGAATTCATTCTAGAAGCCCAAAAGCAAGCAGCTAAAGTGAACAAGATGCGCACAACTATTGTAGTAGCTGCAATTATAGGAGAACAGCTGCATATAGGTAATGTAGGTAATTCTAGGCTTTACTACTTTCGAAAGGGTAAAAGTATTGAAACCCATAAAACATGTGATAAACAAGTTAAATTATTAGGATCTAATAAAAGATACCAAATAGAAGAAAAGACAATAGATTTACAGTTAGGTGATGCCTTTTTATTATGCTCAGATGGTTTTTGGAAGCAGATTGCGGAAATGGAGATGCTAATTGATTTGAATAAATCACAAACCGTTAAGGAATGGATTAGGCATTTATTAATAAGATTAATTAGTAGATCTAGTGGAAAATATGATAATTATACGGTTTGTGGTGTACTTGTAAAATAAAAAGAACTATAAAAGAAAAATAGATGGGAGTGTACGATATGAAAATCAAAATAGGTTATCAAGGAATGATAGAGAGTAATGCTTTAGCAGCAGCACAGAAAATGTGTGAACAACTAACGCTTAAAGATGTAATCTACATACCTTTAGTGACTTCAGCAGGAATAACTGATTTTTTATTTTACGCTTTAAATTGATTAAGTTTATCTTTATTTCAACCTTTTCAAGGGTTAATCGAAGTAATAAATAAGTTATTATACCTGTTATCGTTTGAATCCTTACAGCATTTTCACTATGTCCTATAAGGGTTTTGATTTTACAATGTTGTTTAGTCCACTTGAAAAATAGTTCTATGTCCTAACGTTTTTTATAAAGCCATGCTATTTCTTCTGAACTATAACACATGAGATGAGTTACAAATGTAAACTGTTCCTTTATCTGTCATTAGTTCATCCATTTTTGGTCGATCATGACATGCTGCATTAGAAAAAATAATATGCTCAGGTACACCTATTGGACCATCAATACTTGTATGCATTTTTATACCAGCTTTTGTCTTTCGAAACTTTGCCCAGTCAAAAAAGCGTAAACACATACTTACAGTAGTGGAGTCAATCATCTTGACTGAACCAAATTTTTTAAGGCGTTCATCATTTTTAAGCGTTGAGACACAAGTATTAATCAATTCTTGCATAATAGGAAGAAATACTCTGTAATCTCTAGGGTTATTATGATTTGATAAAGTTACTAAGCTGATGTCTGGTAAGATTTCTGACATTTGCTCTGTCATACTTTGCTTTAAATGACGAAGTCCATCATGTTCACAAATATGAAAGTAAATCATACTTACAAGGTGTTCATGTGTAAAAAATTTATTCTTTTTAAAATAGGTATTTAGTTTAACAGTATATTTTTGAAGTAATTTCCAATCGATAAGGCCTATAAATTTTTCGAATAAAGTAATATAAATTGTCCATAGTCAGCTACTTTGTGTTTGGTATGGTCTAATATATTAAATCTCAGGATACTGGCTATTTTCATGTCTAAAATTATGGAAATTTAGCCTTTAATATAGTAACTGTTTTTATATCAATGGAAATAAAATTTAGTAACTAAGCAACAATCAAAAAATGATAAAATCTTAAAAGTAGAAATTAAAGAAGTAGCTTCGCATATTCAAGCCCTTAAACAATGTGACTTATATTTAAAAATGTAGTTTAAAGAAAGTATGACGACGATTATAGAGGATATAGCCATAGGAGCCAAATATCTTGCAGAAGGCATATTACAAGAAACAACTGCTGTGATATGCCGTAAAGAAGCAGTGCTAAAATATGGACTTTACTTATTGGTAGAAGGGATAGAAGATTACAAAGACAATTACACAGAGTTTAGGATGATTAAAAATGTAAAGTATTAGAAGAAGAGGGTGTCGTAAGGTAATAATTTTACGGCATCCTCTTTTTATGTATCATTTTAAAATTTATTTTTATTTATTAGATTTTTCTTCAGCTTGTTGTGTTTTTAATTTAAGTTTTGCAAAATCAGCAGTTTCTGGAAATGCCATAGAGAAATTGTTTATGTAGTCAATTTGTGCATGAGCTATTTTAATAGAAGCATCTAATAATTGGTCACCTTTTGTTTTAGCATCTGAGATGAAGTGAAGATGCCAACCTGGTAAGTTAATGCCTTGTACATAGTCAGGGCAACCAAGTGCTACGATTGTACCAGACACGTTTTCATATTTGATATTCATAAGCGTTAACTTATAAATAAAATTTTTCCAGTAATAAATTCAATAAAATGAGAAACCTCTATAGTCTAATAGTACTCAGATTAGGAGGTTTCCCATGCATATCGCAAGATTAGTATCTAGATTTTTTAAACTTTTTATACCATC
>NZ_BBCG01000066.1 GCF_001311925.1 Cellulosilyticum ruminicola JCM 14822 | reverse complement strand
TTATGGTTAGTGTGCATCTAAAAAAGAAACTTATTACGGTTTAAAGTTTCATGCTGCAGTTACTTTAGATGGTTATCTTGTAGAAATTGAAATTACAGCTGCCAACGTAGATGATCGTGCTATTCTATGGGAACTATTATCAGATGTCTATCAACCTATTGTTCTAGGTGACAAAGGATATATAGGTGATCATATTGCCCAAGAACTAAAAAATGAGAAAAATATGACCTTGCTAGCTTTAAAAAGAAATAATAGTAAGAACCCTTACCCAAAAAATTTAAGAAACTGGACAGATTAAGCATTTAATATTTGGATAAATAGATCTTGGTATAATTATTTTAGGGATTATACAGCTTGATGTATTATCATATTTATCCTATTTATAAGTTGAGATAATCTAACACATGTCGTTATTATAAAAAAATAGAGGATAAGTGTTAATCAAGAAAATAGTAGAATATATAAAATACATTGTATAAATTAAAGTCAATTGTGAAATATAATAAATATATAAAAAAATTATTGTACAACATATATAAAAAAGAAGAGATAAAATAGGTGTATGTTGACATAAGTAATGAAACCGGTTACACTAAGAATGTAGAGTTTGCACCGCAGTCAAAAAGGTTGCAAATGTATTACTTTTAGGAGGAATAACATGAAAGATAACAAAATTATAAGTAATCTATTTGGTCTTTTACAACGTGTAGGTAAGGCATTTATGTTACCAATCGCTTTATTACCAGCAGCAGGTATTTTACTTGGTGTGGGTGGTGCGTTTTTAAGTATTGCCAAGTTAGATAATCCACCTGCTATTTATGCAGGATTAATTAACTTTATTAATATTCCAGCTGTTACAGCTGTTTTAACTGTAATGAACGAAGTAGGGAATGTTGTATTTGGTAACTTACCACTGCTCTTTGCAATTGGGATTGCAGTAGGCCTTGCAAAATCTGATAAAGGAACAGCAGGTCTTGCAGGGGCAGTTGGTTTCTTAATCATG
This sequence comes from Cellulosilyticum ruminicola JCM 14822, assembly GCF_001311925.1. Lineage (GTDB taxonomy): Bacteria > Bacillota > Clostridia > Lachnospirales > Cellulosilyticaceae > Cellulosilyticum > Cellulosilyticum ruminicola. Next base: position 16,704 of record NZ_BBCG01000066.1, on the reverse strand, counting down.
CACACAGCAATATCAACAATGCTTGCATTAGGTGCAACACCACTTGGTGTTATTACAATGGACAATATTCCAGCAGAGTATAGTGCTTATGTAACAAATACATTAGGAATCTTTACATTAAATCTTTCTGTATTTGGTGGGATGATTGCAGGGATTGCTGCTGCAACACTTCACAATAAATATCACAAAATTCAATTACCACAAATTATTGGTTTCTTTGGTGGGGCACGTTTCGTACCAATCGTAACAGCTTTTACAATGTTAATCGTAGGGGTAATTCTTTCATTCATTTGGCCAGTTGTACAAAATGGAATTGCAGTAATTGCAGACTTCGTACAAGGTACAGGGGCAATCGGTGTATTCTTATATGGATTCATTGAAAGAGCATTAATTCCAGTAGGTTTACACCACGTATTCTATACACCATTCTGGTACACAGGTTTCGTAGAAGCTAATGTACATTTAGCAAATGGTACAACAATGCTCGTAGATGGTGCAAATAAGGCCTACTTTGCACAATTAACAAATATGTCAGCTATTGTTGGTGCTGATGCAGAAACAATGACAGCGCTAGTAAAAGGAACAACTGCTTTCATGGCAGGTAAATTCCCAATGATGATTTTAGGTCTTGGTGGTGCAGCAATTGCAATGTACAAAAATGCACATCCAGAGAAAAAGAAAGTAGTAGGAAGTCTTCTTTTAACAGCTGCTTTAACATCAGCTATTACAGGTATTACAGAACCACTTGAGTTCGCATTCTTATTCGTAGCACCAGTTCTTTATGGTATTCACTGTTTAATCGCAGGACTTTCATACATGATAATGAGTATGTTAAACGTATTCATCGGTATGACATTCTCTGGTGGTCTTATTGACTTCGCATTATTCGGTCTTCTTCCAGCTGGAGCAGGTGTAAAAACAAATTGGATTTTTGTACTTTTAGTAGGTGCAGTATTCTTCGTACTTTACTACTTAATCTTTGACTTCTGTATTCGTAAATTCGATCTTAAAACACCAGGTCGTGAAGATGAAGAAGAAGTAACAGCAGATGGCACAAAAACAAGCAATAACATTGCTTTCGCTTATAAAGTACTTGGTTATCTAGGTGGCAAAGAAAATATCACAAACCTTGATGCATGTATCACACGTCTTCGTGTAGGTCTTGTAGATATTAAAAAGGTTAACAAAGAAGCACTTAAAGGACTTGGTGCAGCTGGGGTAATGGAAGTTGGTGACAACGTTCAAGTTATCTTCGGTGGTAAATCAGATAACATCAAAAATGATATCTTAGATATTACAGAAGGCCGTATTAAACCAGATGAATTAGAAAAAGCACTTGCTGAAGATTATGGATCTAACGCAGGGGCGCCAGCAAAACAAGAAACAAAAGTAGAAGCTAAGGCAGAGACAACATCTGTAGGAGAAGAACTTTTAGCACCTATTCCAGGTGAACTTATCGAACTTTCTGAGATTTCAGATCCGGTCTTTTCATCAGGTATGATGGGTAGAGGATTCGGTATCGTACCATCAGAAGGTAAAGTAGTTGCATTAGCTGATGGTGAAATCTTAACAGTATTCCCAACAAAACACGCTATTGCGATGCAAACAACAAAAGGACACGAAATCTTAATTCACTTTGGTCTTGATACAACACTTCTTAAAGGTGAAGGGTTCACAACACATGTAGAAGTAGGACAAAAAGTAAAAGCTGGCGATTTGTTATTAACAGTTGATACAGAAGCTATCAAAGACAAAGTACCATCACTTAGTACACCAGTTGTATTTACAAACCTTAAAGATGAAGAAGAAATTATCATTGAAAAAGGTAATATAGCAGCAGGTGAAAGTGGTAGAATTAAACTTTCATAATCAAGTAAATAAAAGGCAGTTAAGCGTTAAGCTTAGCTGTCTTTTTTGTTAATTATTTATTTGAAGGCAAGTGTATTTAATTGAGAGGTGTTTAATGGTCTGCTTTTAAAAGATATGCTATAGTAATAGCAGATGGCTTATAGGATAGATAAAGTCAAGAAAATTGAAGAAAATTGAAGAAAATTGAAGGAGAAATAGTTATGCAACAACGATTTAATCAGCTCATGGAAGAGTATTATACAAATTTTGGAGAAATTGCCACAAGATTTGAGATTAGTAAGCACACATTAACACGTAAGGTGACTGGAAAGATGGACTTTACTTATCCAGAGATGATGCTTTAGGAGTAGATTTTTAATATTGAAGATCTAGTGGCATTTTTCTTTAATGGAAAATAGACTTTCTGTACAAAGGTAGGGAAATAAGTTATAATCAACTTAAGAGTTAACATAAAACAAAATAATTATATTAATTTTAAAAGATTATAGCTTATTGGATTTGAAAGGAATAATATATGGCAAATGTTGGTGTATTTGATGTTTTAGGACCTATTATGATTGGACCATCGTCTTCTCATACAGCGGGTGCAGCAAGACTTGGAAAAATGGCAAGAACAATCGTAGGAAGACCTATTCAATCAGTGAATTTCTTATTACATGGTTCATTTAAAGAAACTTATAAGGGACATGGGACAGACCGCGCCCTTGTCGCAGGAATTTTGGGAATGAATCCAGATGATGTGAGACTGAGAAATGCTTTAGATATTGCTAAGGCAAAAGGTCTAAAAGTGCAATTTACGCCAGCAGATTTAGGCGATGTGCATCCTAATACAGTGAAATGTCTTATTACTGATGAAGTAAATGAAAGTTGGGAAATACTTGGTTCATCTATTGGTGGTGGACTTATTGAGATTAAAGAGATTAATGGTGACAAAGTAAAGATTACAGGCGAGTATACAACACTGATTACTTGTCATGAAGATCAGCCAGGTACTGTGGCAAAAGTTTCTGGAATTTGTCATGAGAGGAATATTAATATTGCTTTTATGCAGCTTGTACGTAGTCAAAAAGGGCAAGGTGCAACAATGACATTAGAATTAGATGGGCAAGTGGCATCAGATTTAACAGAAGAAATTAAAAAGGTACCAGGTGTAAGTCGTGTAATTTTAATTAATCCATTAGGAGGTAACGCATAATGAGAATGGCTAAATCTGCAATAGAAATGATTGAGATTTGCGAAGAGATGCAAATCTCATTAAGTGAATATGCAATTCGTAGAGAGATGGAAGATAGAGGTGTATCTAGAGAAGTTTTAATGGAGCAAATGCAAGAAACACTAGATGCCATGCGTGAAGGTGCAACTTTAGGCCGTGAAAAAGCTGTGTATTCTTTAAGTGGACTTATAGGCGGAGATGCTTTTCGTCTTGAGCAATATTTAGCTTCGGGTAAAAGCTTAATGGGTGATGGCATTATTAAAGCTATGGCCATGGCTTTATCTTCTTCAGAAGTAAATGGTGCCATGGGTAAAATCGTAGCTTGCCCAACAGCTGGTTCATGCGGCATTTTACCAGCCGTTATTTTAACTGCTGGGGAGCAATTAGAAAAAACAGATGAAGAATTAGTGATGGGACTATTCGCGGCGGCAGCTATGGGACTTATCATAGGACAGAATGCTACTTTCTCTGGTGCAGAAGGTGGCTGTCAGGCGGAATGTGGTTCAGCAGCAGCTATGGCAGCAGGTGCGGTTGTAGAATTAATGGGGGGAAGTCCAGCTATGAGCTTTGATGCAGGGGCCATAGTCTTTAAAAATGTACTTGGTTTAGTTTGTGATCCTGTGGCGGGGCTTGTGGAAATTCCATGTGCGAAGCGTAATGCTTCAGGTGCAGTAAGCGCTTTAGCTACAGCTGATTTAGTGATGGCAGGCGTGGGCTCACATATTCCGTTTGATGATGCATTAGGTGCAATGTATAAGGTAGGAAAAGGGCTGCCAGAAGAATTACGTGAAACAGCCTTAGGCGGAATGGCAACAACGCCAACAGGTGTAGCACTTAAAAATAAAGTCTTTGGGAATGCTTAAGATGTCAACTTTTAAAATCTTAGTGGATGCAGATGGTTGTCCTGTTAAAGAGATTGTAGCGCATGTTGCCAAAACTTATGAAATAGAAGTTATATTTTTGTGTGATTTGAATCATGAATTTGAAGTAAGTTATGGAAGTGTTCATAAAGTAACACCTGGAAGAGATGCTGTAGACTTTGCAATGATTGGCAAGGTTAAAAGAGGTGATATAGTTGTCACACAAGATTATGGTGTGGCGGCTATGGCATTAGGAAAAGGTGCTTATGCTTTAAATCAAAATGGTAAGCATTACACAAATGAAAATATAGATCAGATGCTCGTTGAAAGGCATATTAAGAAAACTGCTAGAAGACAGGGCAAACATTTTAAAGGTGGATGTGCTAAAAAACGTACAGATGAACAAGATATGCAATTTGAATATCAGCTTAAAAAGATGATTTTACGAATTATGGGGCATTAATGCCTTAATTAAATAGAATAAGGTGCTATGAAATAACATGATTTCATAGCACCTTTTATTATGCTTATAAATGAAAGATTGGTTTTATTAAGAAGTATATTAGCATGATTCATCATGAAACATATAAGAATCGTTTATAGGAATCATATCAGGAAGAGAACCAGTAAGTGTTTCATAATCTAGAGGACGTCCCCAGAGATATCCTTGAATATAATCGCAGCCATGAGACTTTAAGAGATTAAGTTGAGTAATATCTTCAATGCCTTCTGCTACAACTTTGTAATCTAATTTCTGAGCAATAGAAATAATGGCTTCTACAAGGTGCTCTTGTTTTTTTGAACTAACAATAGAATCAATAAAGGATTTATCAATTTTAATAATATCTAAAGGTAGAATTTGAAGGTAACTTAATGAAGCATAAGTTGTACCGAAATCATCAAGGGCAATATGGATACCCATGTCACGTAATTCATTAAGTAAGCGTATTACATATTCTTTTGAAGAGATAAAGATAGATTCGGTAATTTCAAATTCTAAACATTCAGGTGGAAAATGTGTGTCTGCAAGTACCTTTTTCACCATTTTTAAAAAGTTAGTATCAATCATTTGAATCACTGAGATATTTACAGAGATTATAGGTTTAAAGTGATAGTAATCCATAAGTGATTTAAAGGTTGCACAAGCGGAGTATAAAATCCATTCACCGATGGAGATAATAAGTCCCGTATCTTCTGCTACAGGAATAAAAGTAGAAGGTGCTACAGCACCAAGCTCTGGAGATTGCCAGCGAATAAGACATTCAAAGCCACGTAGTTCTTTATTACCTACTGTATATTGTGGTTGATAAACAAGATAGAGCTCATCATTTTGTACAGCATTTTTTAAATAATTTTCAAGGTTGGTTTTATAAACCAGTGCAGTATGCATTTGTTGATTAAAGTAAACCACTTGATTTTTGCCAGCAAGTTTGGCACTATACATAGCTGTATCCGCATATTTTAGAAGTTCTTCAGAAGAAGTAGCATCTGTAGGATAAACAGCAATACCAAAGCTGGCAGAGATGAAAAATGGATTACTTTGGACGTTAAGCTGAGTTAAAATAATGTCTTTTAAGTGATTTGTGTAAGTTAAAATATCATCATGATTTTGTAGACTTTTAATAATTAAGGCGAATTCATCTCCTCCTAAACGTCCTAATAAGTCATCTGGGTGAATATAGTCTTGAAGGCAGCTAGCAAGTTCAATGAGAATCTCATCGCCTTTCTGATGCCCAGCTGTATCATTGATTTTTTTAAAGTCATCCACATCAATAAAAACAATGGAAAAATGTGATTTTTTTTCAGGGTCAGAAGTAATGAGTTCATCTAATGTCTTTAAGAAACGTCTACGATTAGCAAGTCCAGTTAAAGCGTCATAAAAAGCAATTTCATTAAGTTTTTCTTTTTGTAAAAGTGTTTCTGAAATTTTAAGTTTAAGTTGCCTGCTATATTGATAAATAATCGTTGTACTTGCAGTAACCCCAAGGAAGGTAATAATACCTGTAATAGAAGTATAGTTTTTTGTATGTATAATTGGCATTAGATTACCAAGAGCAGCTACAACACAAAGGATTAGGCAAGTAATATAGCCTATTGTATCAAAGAAAACGACGATTAAAATAAGGGTAAGGACTTGGAGTTGCGTAATTAGTCCAGATAAAGCAGATCGATTATAGACAAAATAGCCTAAATCAATAATAGGTGAAGCTGTAAAGTTAAGTACTATAATGCTAAAAGTTAGTAATAAAAAAGTGAGTACATATAAACCAAGTCCCATATACTTAATAGAAAGATATTTAATTTTATTTTTATTTTTACGCATAATTAGCCCTTCCTTTTTCAATTTTTAAAAAATTTCTCTTTTGTATGTCGACTAAAACATTCTAAATCTAAAGAGGGAATAGCTTAAAATGTAGTAGATTACTAGGCGAATGGATAAGAATAGAGTATAATAGCGTAGATGATAAGATGAAGGAGCAAAAAAATGATTGAAATTGGTAAAATAAGTGTATTAAGAATTAAAGCAATTTTAGATACAGGAATCTATTTAAATGAAATAGAAACTGAAGAAGAAGCGGATATTTTATTATATGAGCAGGATATCAATTTATCAGTAGGGGAACGGATAGAAGTATTTGTTTATCGTGATTCAAATGATCAAAAAATCGCTACACTTAGAAAGCCTAAATTACAACTTGGAGAAGTAGCAGCTTTAGAGGTTGTGAGTATTAACCATATTGGTGCATTTTTAGATTGGGGATTTGAACGTGACCTTTTTCTTCCTTTTAAACAGCAGGTAGGTAAGATTCAAAGAGGAAAAAATTATCTAGTAGGGATGTATGTAGATAAAAGTGACCGTCTATGTGCTACAATGAAAATATATGATGTATTAAATACCAATTCACCCTATAAGACAAATGATGAAGTGACAGGAACTATTTATGCAATCAAAGAAGCATTTGGGGCATTTGTAGCTGTAGCCAATCGTTATCATGGGCTTATTCCAACGAAGGAGCTTTATGGGAAACATCATGAAGGGGAAGTTGTGAGCTTACGTGTGAAATCTGTTAAACCAGATGGCAAGCTAGAATTAAGCCTTAGAAAGCCTATTCATTTTCAAATGGAAGATGATGTAAAAATGATTATGGAAGCTTTAGAAGCTCATGCTGGTAAACTTAAATTGCATGATAAAAGTTCACCAGAAGAAATCAAAAATATTTTATGCATGAGTAAAGCAGCTTTTAAACGTGCCGCAGGGCGATTAATGAAAGAAGGCGTTATAGAAATGAAATCAGATGGCATTTACCGTAATTGGTAATATCATCACTTTGATAATACAGTTGATTTATAATGTAACAATAAGTTTCATAACAAAACAGGGTATCGCAGATGATAAATCATTTTGCGATACCCTGTTTTGTTATGTTCAATTAAGCAATGATTACTTTGTGGAATACTTTTTTACCTTTTTGGATAAGAAGTTCATTTTCTTTGAATGAATCTACTGTAATCATTGCAGCTGGATCTGTTACTGCTGTACCATCTAATTTTACTCCACCTTGAGTTACAAGACGACGTCCTTCTGAACGAGATGGTACAAGTTTTGTGTTTTGAAGAAGTGTTAAGATGTCCATACCTTCAGCAAAGTCAGCTTGTGACATTTCTGTTGTAGGGATAGAACCACCGTGTGCACCACCCATGAAGAGCGCTTTAGCAGCTGTTTGAGCTTTTACAGCTTCTTCTTCACCGTGAACAATTTTTGTTACTTCGAAAGCAAGTCTTTCTTTAGCAGTATTAATTGCAGCACCTTCTACATTTGTAATAGTTTCGATTTCATCCATTGGAATGAACGTAAGAAGTGATAAACAACGTTTAACGTCTGCATCACCTACATTACGCCAGTATTGGTAGAAGTCATATGGAGATGTTTTTTCTGGATCAAGCCATACTGCACCATTTTCTGTTTTACCCATTTTCTTACCTTCGCTATTTGTAAGGAGAGAGAATGTCATACCGAATGATTGATCACCGTGAAGTTTTCTTACAAGTTCAACCCCACCAAGGATGTTAGCCCATTGATCGTTACCACCAAGTTGTAATTTACAGTTATAACGTCTGTAAAGTTCTAAGAAGTCATATGATTGCATAAGCATATAATTGAATTCTAAGAATGTTAAACCTCTTTCAAGACGTTGTTTGTAACATTCGAATGTAAGCATACGGTTAACTGAGAAGTGAACTCCGATATCTCTAAGGAATTCAATATAGTTAAGGTCACGAAGCCAATCCGCATTATTTACCATAAGGGCTTTATCGTCATCGAAAGAGATGAAACGAGACATTTGTTTTTTGAAACATTCAACGTTATGGTCAATTGTTTCAACAGTCATCATTTTACGCATGTCAGATTTACCTGTTGGGTCACCAATCATCGCTGTACCGCCACCAAATAGGGCAATAGGACGGTGACCTGCTTGTTGCATGTGCGCCATAGCCATAACAGTTACAAAGTGACCTACATGTAAGCTGTCAGCAGTAGGGTCAAAACCAATATAAAAGCTAATTTTTTCCTTTTCTAAGAGTTCACGGATTTCTTTTTCATGAGTTGTTTGCTCAATGAATCCACGTTCTAATAATACGTCATATACGTTTCTCATAATGAAACCTCCTATAAATTAATTGTAGGTGAATTTTTTCCATATAAAAAGGGTTAACTCAAGTCCTAAGGACGAGTTAACGTGGTACCACCTTAATTTACAAACAAAAAGTTTGCCTCATAGCCGATAACGGGGCTAGCCGGACACGCAACTCCAAAGTTGTATTTCATAATATAAATATATATGTGTTCACACCAACCACACACTCTCTGAAAAAATAATTTATTTACTACTAGGTCTTTATCATCGTTTTTGTGTTTATTCAGTTAAATTTAATCTTAGCATAAGCATAAGGCTATTTCAAGACCTAGAATAAAAAATCAGAAAACAACTAGAAAAAAGTCCTTTCATCATGCAAAATATTATTATAATAGAAAAAAATGAAAATTCAGTATAGATATTAATATGGGAGGCAGCACAATGTATAAAATAAGTAAGGGGAGCCCTATACTAGGATGTACCATAGATGAAAAGGGAGCCAATTTCGGAATATATTCTGATGTGGCAGCAAAAATGCAACTGGAAATTTATTCGAATGGGCCTCAAGATGCATGTGTGAGTAAAATTATTTTAGAGCGTGACGAACACGTACAAGAACATATTTTTAATGTGCGTGTAAGTGGAGTTAAGGAAGGAATGTGTTATATATGGCGCCTTATAGATAGTGCTGGTAATATCTCAAAACCACTTATTGATCCTTATGCCTATGGCATTAATAAAAATGAAGGTGAAGAAGGCGGATACTATAATATTGTCATTGGGTATCATATGAATGAGAGTCCGAGACCATGTGTACCTTGGAAAGATAGTATTATTTATGAGATGCATGTGGGACATTTCACAAATCATGAATCATCAGGCATTGATGACGCCGAAAAGGGAACGTTTACAGGACTTATGAAGAAGCTGCCTTATTTAAAATCATTAGGCATTACAACTTTAGAATTGCTGCCTATTTTCAAGTGGTATCCTTACACAATTAAAAATGTGAATCCTAATACAGGAAAAAAGTTAGAAGATGAATGGGGTTATAATACCATTGGATTCTTTGCAGTTGATGAACGTTACAGTATTGCAAAGGATGGATATGCTGCTTATAAAGAATTTAAAGAATTAGTAGAAGGAGCACATAACTTAGGTTTAGAAATTATATTAGATGTAGTTTATAATCATACTGGTGAAGGTGGGGAAAATGGCGCCCCTTGCAGCTTTAAGATTTTAAGCCCAAACACTTACTATAAATTTGATCATAATGGACGTTATCGCAATTGCTCAGGAACAGGTAATACGTTTTATACCAACCACCCAGTTGTTAAGAAACTGATTTTGGATAGTTTAAGATATTGGGTTGTTTGTATGGGGGTAGATGGTTTTAGATTTGACTTAGCGTCTATTTTAGGGCAAGACTATGAAGGTAAGTGGATGAAAGACTCCTTGTTACAAGACATTGCCAGTGATGCGATTCTTTCAAATGTAAAATTAGTTACAGAAAGTTGGGATGCTAAAGGAAGTTATGACGTAGGTCGTATGCCATATCCATTTAGAGAGTGGAGTGATTACTTTAGAGACACGATGCGTAAGTTTGTAAAAGGTGATCAAGGGATTGTGAAATCTGTAGCTGATTGTATGCTTGGCAAAGAAATTTACTTTGCAGATATGCAAAAAGGCGGTACACATACAATTCACTTTATTACAGCACATGATGGCTTTACACTACGTGATTTATGTAGTTATAATGGCAAACACAACCTTGAAAATGGAGAAGAAAACCGTGATGGGAATAACGCAAACTATAGTTATAACTGGGGGGCAGAAGGGCCAACCCTTGATCAGAACATTTTATACAGACGCCTTGTGGCCACTAAAAATGCTATGTGTCTGCTTTTAATGGGAAAAGGCGTACCAATGATGCTTATGGGTGATGAGATTGGCAGAACCCAAAATGGTAATAATAATGCTTTTTGTCAAAACCATGAAGGCGTATGGATGAATTGGGATCAGCTTATATCAGAAGCTGAACTATATACTTTACAAAGGGTCTGATTCATCTTAGAAAGACTTTAAAATATTTTAATACACAAGAAAAATATAAGGTCACATGGCATGGTGTAAATTATGGCCAGCCAGATTGGTCTTATTATTCAAGAAGTATTGCATGGCATATTCAAGGTGAAGAGTCACTTTATGTAGTAGCTAACTTCTACCATGAAAATCTAAAGTTTGAATTACCTACTGGTAAATGGCAACGCATTTTAGACAGCCATTTAAGTATTAAGGAAGATTTAAAAGAAGAGATGGTTACAGAACCTAGCTATGAAGTAGTAGGTTATAGTATTTGTATCTTTAAAGAGGTAGAAAATAAATAAAAAAGCTGTTGCCTTGCAACAGCTTTTTATTTATCTAGGCAATGAGGTAAGGTGCCATTTGGCTGGGTAAATCTTTATTACTACAAGAGGCTCCAATAATGAAATCTACGTTGAATTCATTAGATAGACGTTTCATTTCATCAACAATAACAATAAGTTCATCAATAGATGCATGGGTGATTTTTAAGAGTTCATCAATGAAAACAACTTGTATATCATGATTAGAGGCTAAAAGACCACATAAGAAACCAAAGAAATGCTGGGTATTATCAAGCTTGAACGGACAGGTTTCTACTAGGCGGATATGATGTGAAAGCGCTAAACGATGGGAACAGCAACTGTCAATATAAACAGCGTGTCCTGTAAGATGTTTAACCGTTTCATTAGCCTTATCAATAAGTAATTTTGTTTTTCCTTCACCTGGATTGCCTGTAATAATTCTTATCATAGCACATCACCTCTTGAAAGTATTTTATTATTATATTTATTCAAGAGATGCATTAAAATAACTTATTTTTTAGGGAAAATTTATAAAAATTTTAAAGTATATAAGTTTTAGGAAACAGTAAATAAAAAACCACTTTAAAAAAGTGGTTTTAATGTGATTAACTATTGGAATAAGGTTGATCGTACACACGTCCATAGAGTGTAAAGCAATAAATACCTGCAATACCGATTACAGCATAAATGATACGACTAATCCATGAACTCATACCACCAAATAAGAAGGCTACAAGGTCAAATTGGAAGAAACCAACAAGTCCCCAGTTAATTGCTCCAATAATGATGAGTGTAATTGCGATATAATCCCAAGTTCTAGATTTCATAATCTAAGTAACCACCCTTTCTTGTATTATAGCGAAGCAAGATGATATTCATAGTATGTGTAAAGTATTTATTTTTATGATAAAAATTATAAGGTAAAATATGGAATATATACTAGAACGCTTCAAAACATAATTTGTTTTTTGAATCATATACTAGAAGGAGAAAAAGTAATGTGAGGTTAATATGAAAAATAATATTGTCCAATTAAGCTTAGGTTATTATGATTTTCTTGCTTTAAAATGGCAGACTTTTGCCCTTACAAAGACTTATCCTTTTTTGAAAGTATACACCATAGGAAGAAGTGTGAACGGGGTGCCACTTTATCTTTTGAGATTGGGGTGTGGACCAAGGAAAATTCATATCAATGGCAGTCATCATGGCAATGAATGGATTACCACATTTATCTTAATGTGTACCATAGAAATATTGTGTAAAGCATTTAAAAATGGGGAAAGCTTATATGGTATGGCTGCAAAGACGCTTTTGCAAAAGGTGACATATGATTTTGTACCTATGGTGAATCCAGATGGCGTGTCACTGGCTATAGAAGGCAGCAAAAATGAACATTTTACAGATAAGCATCTTTCTTGGAATGAAGGGAGTATAGACTTTACAAGGTGGAAAGCTAATGTAAGAGGTGTAGATTTAAATAGGAACTATGATGCAGGCTTTAAGACATATCAGAAAATCACAGAAGTGCATGGACCGTCTTATGCAGGGTATGAGGGACCTTATCCAGAAAGTGAACCAGAAAGTAAGGCCTTGGCAGATTTGGTCCGTACAAGAGTTTATGACATTGTTTTAGCCTATCATACACAAGGCAAAGAGATTTATTGGACATATGACAATCAATATGTTGCAACCGCACAAGAATATGCTAAAATATTTGAAGAGGTCAGTGGCTACGTATTAGGAGAGCCAGATCCACTAGCAGCAGTAGGTGGTTTCAAAGATTGGTTTATCAAAGCTTTTCAGAAACCAGGATTTACAATAGAATGTGGCAAAGGTGAAAATCCTATTGCCACAAGTCAAAGTGAAGAGATTATTAGGGCCACATTACCGATTGTATTCGCCGCTGCAAAAGACATTAAGAAAAGAGGACATTAAGTGGAAGTTTATTATAAATACTCAACTCACCTTAAAGAAAAATATGGTGAGAAAGTTTACAAAATCCCTGTGAATCTACCAGTCACTTGTCCAAATCGTGATGGCAGTGCTGGTTACGGGGGCTGTACATTTTGTGGGGATGTAGGTGCAGGCTATGAAATGCGTAGCAATAAAGAGCATATTCGTGAGCAGGTAGAAGCGAATATTGAGAAGATTAGCAGCAAGTATAAAGCCAATGCTTTTATTCCTTACTTACAAAATTATAGCAATACGTATATGCCACCAGAGACATTTAAAGAAGCTTTAGAACAAGTGGCTCATGAAAAAGCTGTAGGTGTAGCTGTATCTACAAGACCAGACTGCATTCATAAAGCCTATTTAGAGACTTTAGATGAATGGTCTAAAAAGTATAATAAAACAGTGAATATTGAGCTTGGACTTCAAACAATCAACTATAAAACATTAGAGATCATCAATAGAGGACATGGACTTGCAGAATATTTAGATGCTGTGATGCAGATTAAAGCGTACCCTCACTTTACATTATGTACCATATTATCGTGGATTTACCTTGGGATACAATGGAAGATGTTATTGAGACAGCACGCTGCATGAGTGCACTGCGTATGGATTATGTGAAGCTTCATGCCTTATATATTGTAAAAAATACAAAGCTTGCTAAGGAATATGAAAAAGGTGAATTAGATTTAGTAAGCTTAGAAGAATATAAAGCACGTGTCATTACATTTTTACGTCATTTATCACCAGATATTGTCATTCAGCGTATTATAGGACGCGCACCAGAAGAACATACTTTATATGCCAACTGGAATACAAGTTGGTGGAAAATCCATGATGATATTGTGGCAGAAATGACAGAGAAAGGTTATAAGCAAGGGGACCTTTGCAACTATTTAAATGGTAAAGCCGTGCGTAAGTTTGTAGGTGAAGACTAGATGAAAGTATTTGCAATAGGCGATTTGCATTTATCAAGTACGACAAATAAGCCTATGGATATCTTTGGAGAGAATTGGGCGCAGCATGAAAAACAAATAGAAGCCCATTGGCGAGAGACTATAGGCAAAGAGGATTTAATCCTTATTCCAGGTGATATTTCATGGGCCATGCGTTTAAATGAAGCTCAGGCTGATTTAGACTTTTTAGAGAGCTTACCAGGACAAAAAGTATGTATCCGTGGCAATCATGATTATTGGTGGGACCGCCCTGGCAAATTAAATCGTCAATATGACTCCTTATATTTTCTTCAAAATACAGCATATTTTATAGGTGATATTGCCATTTGTGGTACAAGAGGATGGCTTAGTCCAAATGAAGTGAAATGGGACGAAGAAGATGAAAGACTTTATTTAAGAGAACTTGAACGCTTAAAGCTTTCTTTAAAGGCGGCTATGGCCAATAAAGATTTAAAAGAAATATGGGTGATGGTACATTATCCACCTACATACAACAAGGATATGACATCTCCTCTGAAAGCATTATTAAAAGAATATCCTGTAACAAGAGTTATTTATGGCCATTTACATGATGCCCTTTCTTGGAAGGAAGCCTTAAAAGGTGAAGAAGACGGCATTATATATAGCCTTGTGGCAGCAGACTATATCGGGTTTAAGCCAACTATGCTTACAGAAATCAGAACAGAAAATTAATGGAGAGAAAACATGAAGTTACCAGTTGCTTTTGAAAATAAAATGAAGGGGCTATTAAAAGATGAATATGAAGCTTATTTAGCATCTTATGATTTACCTAAATATCAAGGTTTTCGTATTAATACCCTTAAAATCAGCTTAGAAGAATGGGAGAAAATCAATCCCTTTAAAGAAGTCAAACCAGTACCTTGGTGTCATGATGGCTTTTACTATAGCCCAGATGAGAAACCAGGGAAACATCCTTACTATTATGCAGGATTATATTATATTCAAGAACCAAGTGCCATGTCACCAGGGCATATATGCCAATTGAAGAAGGCGACAAAGTATTAGATCTTTGTGCGGCACCAGGAGGAAAGTCAACACAGCTTGCGGCGAAACTTGGACAAAGCGGTGTTCTTGTATCTAATGACATTAGTGCTTCACGTGCAAGAGCCTTACTTAAAAACTTAGAAAACTGGGGCGCTAGAAATATCATTGTAACCAGTGAAGATGCACCTAAACTGGCTAGCAAATGGGCCAATTACTTTGATAAGATTTTAATTGATGCCCCATGTTCAGGAGAAGGCATGTTCCGTAAAAGTGAAGATGCAGTAAAAAGCTGGGAAACACATGGCGTAGAGCACTGCTGTAATTTACAACGTAACATTTTAGAAAATGTTGTAACGATGCTTAAACCAAATGGGATGATCTTATATTCAACTTGTACCTTCTCACCAGAAGAAGATGAATGTATGATAGAGGCTTTCTTAGATCAAAATCCTGATTTTAGCGTGGTACCACTTGAAGGTGTAGGCGGCATTTCAAATGGTGAGCCGCAGTGGGTACCAGGCGGTGGAAGAGAAGAATTAAGAGGTGCTCTTAGATTATGGCCACACCGTATGGCAGGAGAAGGCCACTTTGTATGTTTACTTCAAAGACATGGAGAAGGCAGTGGCAGCGTGCCAGTACCTAAAAAACGTAAATGCATCAAAGATTATAAAGAAGCCGCTGAATTTATCAGTGAACAAACACATATTGATTTAAATACACCAGTAGAAGAAATCAAAGGGAAACTTTATATTTTACCAGAAGAAGCACCAGATCTTACAGGAATTCGTGCTATTCGTTCAGGTCTTTATTTAGGCGAAACAAAAAGTAAACGCTTTGAACCTTCACAAGCTCTCGTTTTAGCATATCCAAAAGAAATGTTTAAACGTACCATTGAAATTGGTGAAGATGAAGAAATGGTGAAACGTTATTTAAAAGGTGAGACACTTTTAATTGAAGCAAGTAAAGGATGGCATATTGTATGCATGCAAGGCTATCCTTTAGGCTGGGTAAAAGCACAAAACAATATGCTTAAAAACCAATATCCAGCATCTTGGCGTATGATGGGTTAAGGAAGATAGGAGTAGAATATGGCAAAGATGAGATTAGATAAGTACTTAGTGCATGTTGGGTACGGCACAAGAAGTACAGTACAAAAGTTAATTAAAGGGAAAAAGGTACAGGTCAATGATAGCGTTGTACAAAAGCCTGAGACAAGCATTAATCCAGATACAGCAGTGGTTAAAGTAGGAGGACGTATCATGGATTATCAAGAGTTCTATTACTTTATTCTGAATAAACCAGGTGGTTACATTACAGCTACTGAAGATAAGAAATTACCAACAGTAGTGGATTTATTAGAAGAAGAAGATCGTAATAAAGATGTAGCGCCAGTAGGACGTTTAGACAAAGATACAGAAGGTTTACTCGTTTTAACAAATGACGGCAAAACAACACATGAAATCCTTTCACCTAAAAAACACGTAGATAAAGTTTATTATGCTAGAGTAGCAGGAAAGGTAGTAACAGAAGACTGTGCCAAATTTGCAGCAGGAATGATATTAGAAGATGGAACAGTTTTTGCACCAGGTAAACTTGAAATTATTTCAAGTGGTGAGGAGTCAGAAATCTATGTCACTATTAAAGAAGGTAAGTTCCATCAAGTGAAACGTATGGTACAAGCTATTGGCAAAGAAGTCGTATACCTTAAACGTATTAAAATGGGGAACTTCAGCTTACCAGAAGATTTAGAAATCGGTGAGTATCGTCAGCTGACAAAAGAAGAACTGAAGCAGCTTAAAGGCGAAGCCTAAAAGTTTATTAAGG
>NZ_BBCG01000065.1 GCF_001311925.1 Cellulosilyticum ruminicola JCM 14822 | reverse complement strand
GGAGCCACTTTTTTATAAGTGTGCTACCAAATATTCAAAGAGCATTTGTTGGGCTAAATCATTATAATGCAGTCCATCAGGAGTAAGCCAGCCATTTCTTTTATTAACACCTGTAATTTGCCAATCTATAGGGGGTGAAAGGTTATTAACGCCGCCACCTTTATTAACATCTAAAAATTCTAAGTTAAAATACTCGGCAATTTGCTTTGTAACATGATAAATATCATAAAGCTGCTCTTCTTCATCTGCATAGTAAGAAAGCCTTGGCGGTGCACAAATGACTAGTCTTGCCAAAGGATATTTATTCGTAAGCGTGAGAATTAATTGTTTATAAGCAGCATAATAAGAGCCATTTTCATCAGGTAAATCTTCAGGGCTGCCTATATTGAGAGTTGTTTTACGGTCATTTACACCAAGCATAATTGTAATAAGGTCAGCGTACTCTGGAAAAGTATTAATATTTGTTTTAGCCCATATTCCCCAAGCCCTAGAACCATTGTTATAATTACAGATACTTGAACCACCACTACCATAATTGTATGTGATGCAGTTTGGAATGAGATTTTTAGCAAGTACGCTGTAACTGAAATTAGAGCCTTGTGCTTGTGTAATACTATCCCCAATACATAACCAAATCTTACCCGTTAAGTTCCTGTATTTACTATCTGGACGCTTAACTTTTAAAGTAGGTGCAATACTTAAAGTAGAACCCGTATCGAATTTTACAGTATTAATAAAACCATTGCCTTTGAGTACTGGTAAGGTAATAT
The DNA here is from genome assembly GCF_001311925.1 of Cellulosilyticum ruminicola JCM 14822. Taxonomy (GTDB): domain Bacteria; phylum Bacillota; class Clostridia; order Lachnospirales; family Cellulosilyticaceae; genus Cellulosilyticum; species Cellulosilyticum ruminicola. Next base: position 17,282 of record NZ_BBCG01000065.1, on the reverse strand, counting down.
TAAGATTTTCTTCAATAGGTGTTTCTACAGGATAATAGATATAAGTTGGATGAGTGGTTACCCATTCCTTATATTTACTAGCTAAATACTCAGCAGTTGGTGCTGAATCTGTTTCATAATTATAGCCAATATCACTATTTTTGAGCTTTAAGATAATGCGCTGGCCTTCATAGCTATAGGCATTTCCATAAAAAATACAACGTATATTAGCATCTCCACCGAAGTTATTAAGACTGCTCATTGGATGGGTTGTAAGGGTTGGACTCCAAATATAGTATCTTAGACCATTATTAACATACCAAGGGTCAGAAGATTGTACAAAATCTGTAATCTCTAGATTAAGCATTACCATAGAAGATTTTTTACCGTATTTGTAAATAACACTCCATTGATTCGATAGTGTATCAATCATATCTGCAGTAATGCGCTTTTTAACAATCTTTCGATATAATTTCCCATTACGAATATAATCACTAAATCCAAATAAACTTCTCATGACTGGTAAGGTATAGTTCACATTATTTACAGTCATTATAATCCCTTCATTGGAGCCATCAAAACGTTCTCCTGAAAACTTGATATCGCCAATGAAGTTTTCATTTAAGTCTAAATCATTTCTATTATAAACACCTAATATTTCATAAGAGATATAGCGTTGATTTGCAATATCGTCTGCTGTAATACCAATATAAGGTGCTAAGATAGAGTCTTCTGTATAAGCACCAGCTCCAACAGTACAGCTAATCTTTTGAATACCTGTAGCTGATTTTAAACCACTAAATGACACAGGGGTATTGGTAGCATTATGATTACAAAGTTGTAGTGTAGGTGCTACGTTAGAAATAGCCGTTACATTAATGGTGAAGTAATAACTCGATGTAAAAGGAATGATTTTTAATTGAGGCAGTTGAAAGGTTTGATTAGCGCTGCAATCATGAGTAATAGCAGAAACAGGTTCTGTTAAATAACTGACTACAAAGTCACCAAGCATACTATAAAGTGGAATGACCTGCTCATCACATACAATGTACTTGGTACTTATATCTGGAAGAGGAGCCACAGTCTGCATATAGAGGATTTCCGTCTTTTTAAGCCAACGTATATCCTCAAAATAATAAGGATTAGATTCTACATTTCTCATTGGTGCAGATGAAAATACATTTGTAGTAGAGCTGTTTTTTAGCTGCTCTACTTTTGTATCAAGTGTGTCTATCTTAGTATTTAACGTATTAATTTCTGCATTCATCTCATTGATTTGCTGAATAAGAGGTAATGACTCCACTTAAATAACTCCTTTCAATTATTGACTATATTGCATGAATGATTGTAAGTCTTCTCGTGTACAATACCTTTTAACAAATGCAAATCTTTCAATTTCATAGAGTTTACAAGATGTTTCAGCTGTGTTATCACCACCTAATACGATACCTGTCGTATTGAGTACATTCATAAAAGCTGCCATATTTTCAACAGTATAACTAAAACTGACTTCTGAAATAGCGCTATTTGAAACCATATAAAGTTTAGGCATACTAGATACACCATCAAAAGTATATAATAATTCAAAATACATGTTATTAACTGTCATGTTAGACCAATATTTGGCACCATTTACACCTACTCTAGCACGACTTGCCCACGTCATTAAAAAAAGACTTGCCCCTGAAGTAGTATAGTCTGAACCAATATTAATAAGATGATAATTCGTACAAGCTAGTGTACGTGCTTTTAGATAAATACCAAAAGGATAATGTCCTGTAGGTAAATCAGGGATTGTAAGATAAATACCGTTTGTGGTACCCGTTAAATTATTTAATGCAATCTTTCCATTGGTATAAGTATAGGCACCTCTAATTTGAGCTGTATAATTACCAATGACACTTTGCCAAGTATTTGACGTTATATCAATATTATAACGTGCATCTAACATAATCATTGTATCTTTTGGAAGCTTTTCGATTAAATCAGTAGGTATTTGAGGACAAGAAATTGTCACTGTGCAAGAGGCTGAAAGATTTTCATAGCTTACAGTAATCTGCACAGTACCAATGCTTAATGCCTTAACATGGCCATTTGTAACCGTTGCAATATTTGGATTTGAGCTAGCCCATGTAAATAGGGTAGCATCCGTGCTTTCAGGAGTAGTTGAAGCCCTTAAAGTAAAAGTGTCACCTATATAACATTCTTGAACTTCTTGAGAAAGGGTAATAGAGGTAATTGTTTTTTTAGGCCCATTTAAATAGTACAGTATATAATAAAGGGATTCGTTTGGCTGTAAGGTAAAATTTAATTCTAAAGTAAGTGCAGTAGAATTAATGGTATAATCTGTACCACGAATTAACGTTAAGTTCTTACAAAGGACCTGTAAACAAAAGGCATCTTTTAAAGCAGGAATGGCAACAGTTGTTGTAGTAGATGAAGCAATATAATGCTGAAGTACAAAACGAGTAGGATTCAAAAAGTTTGTCATAAGTTCGAATACTTCTTGTTTAGTATAATAGTTATCTAGAGTAAGAGGCGTAGATTCTTTAGATTGTAAGTTCTTTAATAAATCGTTAACTTCTGATTTGTTATAGTAATTGTCTAGATTAGCTGTCTGCGTTGAGGTACTTACTAAACTAGCCATAGGATGCAGTGGCAGATTCCAGGAGATATACGTACCGGCTACTACAATGATTTCATATATTTCTACTGTTAAATCGGTTGTATCTCCATAACGATAGAGGGCATTTTTCATAATTGTTCCTTCACTAAGTACCTTTTGAGCTACACCATAAGTGGATAATAATACTTCTTCACCATCTGGAATATTATGCATCTCAAAATTTTTGAAATAACTATTGTTATAAATGAGTTGTAAAGTACCTGTTCCAGAAAGTTTTTTCAACCTTATCCCAAAGGTATAAGTACCTGTGGCTGGAAGGGGCATCGATAAGAATTGAATGCCACGATGCATACTATTAAATATACATTTGAGACTATTTCCACAGAGCGTATTTAGTGTGTTTTCTTCAAAGCTTAGTGATGCCCCATCATCAAAACACCATTTAGGATTTCGCACATTAAGACCTAAATTACCATTCATAGCAAGGTTTATTACTGTAAGTGGTAGATAGTTTGCTTCAATGCCTTTATTACCTGTATGGGAGCTACGTGTAATATTAGCTAATTTAATCCCCATAAGTTGTCTACTATCATTAGAGGCTTCATAATTATCTTGTAGATTGAAGATTATATTTTTATAATTAAAATCTTCAACTAAAGGTACTCCACTATCTAAATAAGAAGAACGGATATTAATTGTAGCATTTGGAAATGGGACATCAATATAAAAAAGTGCTTTTGTAGCATAAGAAATATCACAATTATCAAAATTAACATTTTCTAGGCCTTGTCCACCATATAATTTAATACAATAAGGGGTGATATTGGTATTTTCAGAACCAATCACAATATTTGTAAAGAACATACTATTAATAAGCCAGGTACGTTTAGCTGTATTTTGAACTGTACTAGTGATTTTTAATGCTTTTGTAATATCTCCTCTTGTAAAACTCATATTAAACTGATAATAAACGCCACCATCTGCATGGAGTACTGGGACATCTGCGTTATTTTCATTAATAAACAAATTGCTTACATGGAAATTACGTATATCTGAATTCCATGTCGCACAAACATTTACAAAGTTAGCAGTGCTTTGGTCATAAATTGTGAGTCCATCAATAATAGAGTTAAAATGAAAACATATAAACATGCTACAGCCATTTTCAGGACCTGTATAATGAATAGCAGCACCTCTAAAAGTAATTTCTCGAAATGATACATTGCCGATATTACCAGGTTGATTTCTAAAGATTCCTTTTAAAATTAGCATCTGCGATGTTTTAATAATGCCTGGTGGCACAATCAGATTGGCCTTACCAAAGTTATTTAGGAATTTTTGAAAATAAATTGTATCATCGGTTACACCATCTTGTTTACATCCAAACCAAGTAGAGTAGAGCTCGTTAGAATAGGCAATGTTTAAATACAAATTGTTATAAGCAATACCCGTTCCATTATCTTTGTTTGCAACAACACGATAATGTGTAGCGCCATCAATAGCTGTATAATAGCCATTTACCTTAATCATTGTACCTAAAGTCAAATTTGGTAGAGCTACTAAGTCAGCAATCGTATCTACTGTTAGTATAGAGAATGGTGCAGTTTGTACCCCTGTTAAAGTGTCGGTAGACATTATAAATCACTCCTTTACTATACTATATATAGTAATAGGATAAATTGGTGCATAAAAAGCTTAGATTTTTTCAAATCTAAGCTTTTTTGGTATTAATTCATAGTATAAGAACTCTCAATATGTGGTTTATCCCAATTTTTCAGTTTTTGTGTCACAAAGTTAATAAGTTTAGACATTTCATATGAGAGTAAGAAGATAACAATTGACATAATGGGAATATAAATAATAACAGGTATAGAGAATTTTAAAATGTTATGAATAAGCTGATCAAATATAACTAATATCCCTGCATGTACAAGATAGATATTAAATGTATGTGGTGCAAATATTAGGAGCTTAGAATCTTTTGAAGGTAAACTCATAAAGTAAATAAATAAGCAAATTGTACTTATTAAAACAAACGGTGTGAGATGACCATATAAAATAAGTTTCTTTTCTGTAGTTTCAAAATACCCCTGACGCACAATAAATTCAGTTGCCAATGCATTTAATAAATAACAGCCTATAGCGATTATTATAAAAATTGAATGTTTTTTACAATTACTAAAATAATAATGTAAGCAGTACCCTAAAATAAGGTACCCTATGTAATTGACAAAACGTATTGGCCAAAAATGTTCATTATAAAAGATAATAGCCATATCAATTGCTAAGAATATACATCCTATAATCATAAAGTTTTTCATTCCTACACGTTCTTTTAAACGAATAAGTAGCGGCACCACCATATATAATCCAATTAACATATACATATACCAAAGATGGTAGAAGCATGGACCTTTGAAGATGAGCAATGGATTAAGTCTAATGGGTTCTGATAGCCTTGCATGTGAAATAAGGGCTTGCCCATAATTTAAAACATCCACATAGTACATATAGATTAAACTTGTAATAAAAGTAGGTAGTACAATCTTATAAAAAGTTTTCTTATAAAAACTAGGAAAATCTTTGTTCTTTGGATTACCTAATAAAAATGTACCACTTAATAAAACAAATGTAGGTACTGCAACACGTGTTGCAGCATTAAAGAGATTTGCAATTGTGAAATTTAAGTTGCATAATCTTATATTCGTTGTAACCGATCTAACGCTTGTATGGAGCATGACAACTAAAAACGCAGCAAATACCCTTAATAAATCTAAATTTTTTTCTCTTGTATTCATATGATTCACCTCTTTAGTCATTTCATAACTTTAATAATTTTAGTAACTGTTTACGTTTATGCATACTATAGCGAGTCAATACTAACGCTTGTACTTTAACAATAAATGAGCGATCTGTGCGTGTAAGTAAATAATATATATGATTAAACCATGCAATAACTACGAGATAAGGTTTAGTCTCTAAATAAGTATACTGTGATTTGAGTTTATTAAACTTAGGAAAAAATAAACGATACATAGATGTAGCATAGGATACATCTTGACCTTTACATTTTGTAAAGGTTACAGCTAAACTGCGGTGGTAGGTTGCCTGACCACAGACACCACTTTGGAATAAATCTTCAATAAATGTCAATATTTGCGCATTTGTATATTGTGGAAAATCCTTATTAGGCCAACTTAGCTGACTATCAAATAAGTAATTACATGTTGCAACTTGCATGGCTACAAAATGATATAAACCAATATCTTTAAACTGCTTGGTTAAGTAATCCCAATCATATTTTTTACTATTTGTCTTTAAAACTAAGTAAAAATCACAAAGCTGTCTAAGGCCAAAACCTGCATAATTCAAGTGTTTAGCCATATGCATGCAAATATAGATAAATTCATCTTCTAAAGAAAGACTAAGCACATGCGCGTCGCCAACTATAGCAGGAACAGCATGTTCAAAAACAAGCTTTTCAAATGCAATGGCAGCAGGTGCATTAAATGAACGATGATTTGTAAGTGCCCAATGGACTTCTATACTCATATAATTAGAGTGGGTAAAAGCTACATGGTAGGAATGGGTATCGATGACTTCTTCATAACCTTCTTGAATGAGCAGTTGCTTTACCTTATCTAAATCCTCTTGATGAACAAGTAAATCTGCATCTCCCATAAGTCTTAAGTCAGGTCTAGGGTATAGATTTCTTAAAAAGACACCTTTTAGAGGAATAACAAGTATACCTTGATGCTCCATTTGTTTAAGGATATGTGCCACTTGTTTTAAATTTTCCTTTTGACAATAGCTGCGCATAACCATTTCTTTCGTCCAGTGTGTCATAAGTTCAGGTGCGATCTTTTGTAATGTTTTTAGAGAATCTAATGCAGAAAAGATAAGCGTTTGAATTTGATGGGCACAGCCTTGTGTATAAAGATAATCTAGTTCAGCTAATGTAAGTCTACTAGATTCACATTTTTCAACTTTTAATGCAGCGATAAGATATTGAATAATTAATTTCTCATTAGGCTTCATAAATTTCTCCTTTAAACTGATTATTGATGAGTTAATGTCAGGACGCCTATTTCAGGAAAGTCTAAAATACGAAAAGGGATAGAAGAAGATCCTAAACCACTACTAATTATAAGTGTAAGCTGGTCCTTCTTAAAAAGCCCTGTATCATATTTTGGAAAAAATCCTTGACCAGATGCATAAAGGGCACCAATTATAGGAAGGCGTACCTGTCCACCGTGTGTATGACCACATAATGCTAAGTCAACTGGAAAGTTACTATAAGTATTAATATATTCTGGTCTATGACATAATAAAATGGTGTAGTTTTCTTGATGTGGTACTAAGGAGAGGGTATTTTCTAAAAGAATCTTTGTACGTTCCTCTTGATCGCTATAATAAAAGATATCATTAGGTAATGGAATTGCTATAGGATCAGGTACACCGATTAAATTAATCGTTTCTTCTGTTTCATTTGTTAAAATAACACTTTTACTATTCATTATATGTACACCTAAAGCTTCGATATTTTTAAAATAACTTTGATAGGCCTCTTCATAGAGCAGAAGTGCTTCGTGATTGCCATAAGTATAATAAGTAGGTGCAATATCAACGAGTTTTTTCATAAGTGTTAAACAAGGCTCTTGAAACTTCGTTTTACCATCTACTAGATCACCTGTTACAACGATAATATTGGGGTGTTGTGCTTTAATCTGCCCCACAAGTTTCTCTTGTTCTGATCCAAAGTATTTGCTATGTAAGTCTGAAAGGTGTACAATGCGATAACCTGAAAAGGATTCAGGAATTTTGCTAGATTGAATATTATAACGTGCTATTTCTATATGATTATTATTATAGTCAATAAAATATACGACTTTACCAATAAGATAAATCACACTTAAAGTTGTAATTGTAATGCAAAATAGTATTTTACGTATCAATGTTGTTAGCTTTGAATATTTCATGAGTTCCTCCTAAAGTATTTCACTTATATCTTTCTTTATTAATGTTCCGTCTTTTATTTCATAAACATAATTACAAATCGATAGTGCTGAAGGACGATGTGTTATAACGATACACGTTGGATGTGATTCTAAGTTTTTAAGTTGTTTTAAAATTTCTTTTTCTGTTAATCTATCAAGCGCAGATGTCGCTTCATCTAATATTAAAATAGGGCGGTCATAAAGAAAGGCACGTGCAATAGCTAAACGTTGTGCCTGACCTTCTGAAAGTCCTTTGTTTTTTTCACCTATTGGTGTTTCAAATCCTTTTGATAAAGTATCAATGAAAGGGAGAGCAGCAGCTAAACGAGCTGCTTTTTCAACTTGGGAAGTTTTAGCCTTTGAATTGCCGTAAATGATGTTTTCCTCAATGGTGCCCGAAAATAGGGTATTCCCTTGAGGCACGTAACTCATTAAATGACGGCATAAAGGAGTAAGTGGCACTTCCTTTTGGCTGATCATACAGGTTACTTTTCCTTCTAAAGGTGTAATTAATGAAAGTAGCAGACGAATTAATGTAGTTTTACCGCATCCAGAAGGGCCTATAAGGCCAATCATATCACCACGATTAATCTCAAGATTTATATTTTTCAAAACAGGTTCTTGATCATTATAGGCGACACTTATATTTTCAAGTTTTATTTTTTCAAAAGTACCTGTTTTAAGTTCAGATATTAATTGAGTTTGCGCAAGTGATGTAGCCTCTGATAAGAAACGTGGCATTTCTTCTGGGATTTCTTCTATTTCAATAAAACGTTCTACACAGACACCCCCTTGAATAATCGTAGCAACACTGCTTGCTAAATTAGAAAGGGGGCCTTGTACATTGCGATAAATCTGTAGTAAGGCAGCCAATGTACCAAATGTAATTTGGTGACAAGATAGTTTATAGGTCGTTAAGCTAAATATTAAGAAATAAGTTAATGTGGAACCTATACTTAATAAACTATCTGCTTCGATTGTTAACCTGCATGTATGCAGATTAAGCTTTAAGCGTCTTTCTTGTAAGTATTTGAGTTCAGACATGCTTGATGTTTCATGACAAAAGCTCTTGAGTGTAATAATATTTTGCAAATTTTCCTGTAAAAAGGTATTATATTTAATTTCATGATTTTGTGTTTGATGATAAAGCTGTTTCATCTTTTTACGGATGGATAAACTTAAAATTGTAAAAACAGGACCTACCAAGAGCGTTAAAAATGCAATTTTAGGGTCTAGCTGAAATAGTGTTATAAAAGAAATTAGGAATGTTACAGTTAATGTCACTAAACTAGGCAGCGTATCGCAAACCAAAGTTGTTATTTTAATGGCATCATTATTTAAATAACCTAATAAATGCATACTATGATAATTCGATTGAGATTGCCATCTGCTATAGATTAAATGTTTAAAAAGCTGTTTTTGAATAGTATTTAATAACTTAGTAATCGTATAAGTATGTAGATATTTTCCTAAAGCACGTAAACTAAGCTGAATTAAGAAAATAATAGCGAGTACTTTAATCCATTTAAAAACAAGTATTAAATCCGCATTCGTTGCAGCATCAATTAATGCTTTTGAAAGTAATGCCAGATAAATGGATAGACCTGATAAAACTACATTAATGCATGTATTCACAATCAGGTTAACTCTTACAGGCTTTGATTTATATATGAGCCATTTAATCTGCAAGAGAAACTTTTTCATTTGTAATGCCTCCTGAAATTTATTGATTTCCCATAATAAAAATTTGTGGCATATCCTAGAGCCTGTCCCTATATAAATATATAGAGATAAGGAGGGAAATTATGCTAAAAAAGTATTTTAAAAATAGTAGATTATGGTTAAATGCATTTCTAATCCCCATAGGCTTAATGAGCCTTTTACTTATGAGAGAAGGGATTTATCCCTTTGGCAGCAAAAGCATTTTAACCATTGATCTAAGAGGTCAATATGTTGGGATGCTTGCTATATGCGCGATATTTATTTAGGGAAAGGTAGTTTACTATATAGTTTTAACAAAGGATTAGGCGGTAATATGAGTGGATTATTTGCTTATTATTTAGCTAGTCCTTTAAATCTTATTTTACTTGGCTTTTCAAAGGCCCATATTACAGAAGCTATTTTACTCATTTCACTATGTAAAATTGGTCTTTGTGGACTTACAGCTGCCCGTTATTTAAATGTTCACTTCAAACGTAAAGATATGAGCGTTATTATATTTTCAACATGTTATGCTTTAATGTCCTATAATATTTGTCATCTCTCCAATTTGATGTGGTTAGATGGCGTCATCGGTTTGCCGATTATTTTATTAGGTCTTGAAAAGTTAATTTATAAGAGGCAATCAAGACTGTACTTAATAAGCTTAGCACTTTGTATCTATTCTAATTATTACATAGGTTATATGCTTTGTATTGCAAGTGTGATTTACTTTATTTATGCAGTGTGCTTACAGAATTTAAAATTTCTCCCATTAAAAAAGATAATAAGGCAGTTTATACTTGCCTCTTTAGGTGCAGGTGGACTTCCTGCAATTTTACTAATACCTACTTTATTTTCTCTAAAAACAGGAAAAATGGATTTTCGCCTTACTGAAAGTTTACCACAAGTTACCTTTCATTTGAATGATTTAATTAGTAAATTCTTTATAAGTAGCTTTAATTTTAATCAGCTCCAAGATGGTTTCCCAAATTTATTTATAGGAAGCCTCCTATTAAGCCTTGCATTAAGTTATTTTTTTAATAAACAGATAGAGCGGAAAGACAAAATAATCACAGGTATACTTCTAATCATTTTTTATATTAGTTTTAATATAAATTATTTTAACTTAATATGGCATGGCTTTGATTATCCTTATTGCTTTCCTTATCGTAATGCCTTCATTGTAAGTTTCATTTTGTTGCAATTAGCTTATAACTCTTTTGATCATTTAGAAGGATTAGAACTCAGACATTTTGGGATGCTTATAGGATTTTGGTTTGGAATAAGTCGTTGGATGTCTCTTTTGCATTATGACTTTCTAGGGAAAAGGCAAATAGGACTTACACTTACTTGTATGCTTTTAGGTTTATTGCTTCTTTATATGTACAAACTTAAAGCTAAACGATATCTACTCTTATGTATTGCTGCAGTTGTTTATGGCGAGCTCCTTATAAACGCCACAATGATTGAAAAAAGTTTTGACTATCTTGAAAGGAAATTAGTTGTTAATAGTATTAAAGACTTTGAGTCATCTATTACAGAACTTAGTAAAACAGGAGATTTTTCTAGAGTAGAGGACTTTTATCAAATATCCGATAATGATCCAATGCTTTACGGTTATTATGGCATTAATCATTCTAGTTCTAGTATCGAACAAAGTTCGTTGAAGTTCTTGCAAAATATAGGGGTATGTTCTAATCAAAATCTGGTGAATCAAATCTATACAGAAGGTGGCACCTTGCCGACAGACATGCTGTTTAGTATAAAGTACTATTTGAAGTGGCATAGTTATAAACCTATTGATTATTTAAATCAGACATGGGGCGCTCAGAAATTATATAACTGTATAACACCCAATGAAACAATGGAAGTTTATGAAAATCCTTATGCTTTACCTATTGGTTACGCTGTTTCTCAAAAAGCATTTATGCCACTTGTAGGTGTAGATAATGCCTTTGAAGTACAAAACAGCCTATTACATCAATTAGCCAATAATGTAGATGATTACTACGAGCCAATAATGGTACAAGATATCCAATATGCAAATCTTAAAGTGAATAGAGAAAATGATGAAGTGCATTATACCAAAGAAAATCCATCGTTAAAAGGGACGATTACCTATACTTTAAAAATGCCTTATGACGCCCCTATTTACATGCAATTAACTTCTAAACTTTTTGAGACGCAGTCCATTAAAAGAAATCCTGTAGCAGTCTATGTGAATGGGGTAGATGCTTCTTATTATTTTTTAGGCCGTGAATATGGTATTAAAAATGTAGGCGCTTATAAAAAAGGGGAGTTAATTCATATTACATTAGAACTGACTGATTCTGAATTTTATTTAAAAGATAGCTTTTTTATAGCTTAAACCTTAAATCATTTGAAGCGCTTTATAATACGTTAATAAATCAAGGGTTAAAAGTGACAAAATGGAAAGATGGCTATATAGAAGGAGATATTACTAATACTCATGAGACACAACTCTTAATGACCTCTATTTTATATGATCCAGGTTGGCGTATAAAGGTAGATGGAAAGAAACAAGACATTCTAGCAATACAAAATGCTTTATTGGGATGTAGGCTATCTCCAGGAACGCATCATATTATTTTATATTATGAAGTACCTGGCTTTAAAATAGGGCTTTGTATTTCACTATTCACATTAGTCATTATATTAACTGTTCATAGAGTAAGGAGGCAACAGAGATGAGTGGATTAATTTATGGTAGGATTGCACTGAATCAGGCTACTTTACCAACGCATATAAATATGCAGGAGCAATTAAGGTGTTATAAACTAGATCGCTATATGGAAGTCAAAGAAAAGTCAGCATTTATGGGATGCGGTTTACTCCATATTACCCCTCAAAACCAAACTGAAAAATTGCCTCTTTATAATAAGTCACAAACAAGACTCATTACAGCGGATGTGATTTTAGATAATCGCCAAGAATTATATGAAACTTTTGGACTTAATTTATCTGAAGCAATAAGTGATAGTGAACTGATTTTATATGCTTATGAAAAGTGGGGCAGAGCATGTCCGAATCATCTAGTAGGCGACTTTGCCTTTGTAATTTGGGATAAGGCAAAAAATGAAATCTTTGCAGCTCGTGATGCCACAGGTACACGTACATTTTATTATACATTTCAAGAAGGCATATTTTACTTTGGCTCTGTCATTAAAGCCATACAAAATTTAAATAAAACCTCTCAGACATTAAATAGTAAGTGGATTGCACAGTTCCTTTCTAACGAAACACCTTTGATTCAATTTGACAGTGAAAGTACACCTTACAATGAAATTAAACAATTACCACCAGCTCATAGCTTACATATTTGTCATAACAAGATGCAGTTTGTGAAATATTGGCAACCACTTCAAACGGTTAAACCGCTTAAATTAGCAAATGATGAAGCTTACCGTGAAGCTTTCTTGAAGCTATTTAAGGAAGCGGTGAATTGTCGCTTAACAGATGCCAATGGGATTTTTTTAAGCGGGGGATTAGATTCAAGTTCAGTGGCTTGTTTCGCAGCTACCACACTTCAAAAAGATAATCAAACATTAGAAGCCTTTAGCTCTGTACCTATGACCCAGTTTGAGCCTTATTATATTCCAGGACGTCAAGCAGATGAAAGTGAATATATTACAGCTCTTGTCAAGATGTATCCCAATATTCATCTCAATTATTGCAGGGCAGAAGGCAAAACGGCAATATCTGATTTGGAACATGTTTTAGAAGTGTTCGAATATCCTTATAAAATGGTAGAGAATATTACCTGGTATCGTGAAGGGGTAGAAAAGGCCAAGCAGTGTGGCTGCAAAGTTTTATTAAATGGACAATTTGGCAATACAACGATTTCATATGGTAATTTTTTGACACAAAGCCTCACTTTAATGCATCACTGGCAGTGGCGGAAACTTTTAAAAGAAATGAAAGCTTTTAGCAATACTTATCATATACCACGTAAAGTTGTCTTAAAAAAGGTCATATCAATCGCTATTCCCTATAGACTCAAAAAACTTTTACGTTATAAACAAGCTCGGCGCTTTGATTATTTTGAATATAGTTTATTAAACAAAGCAGCCATTGAAAAGTTTAAGCTTAAGAAAACACTAGAAAGCATTCATTATTATCAATATCCTAAGTATTTTATGGATCTAAAAGAAGAACGGCAATCCATTATGGATGCTATAAATTTCACTCAAATTGCCAGCATGGAAATGAAATTAGGATTGGAGCAGGGCATTCTTATTCGTGATCCTACCAGAGATAAGCGCTTAATTGAATTTTGCCTAAGTTTACCTGGTGAACAGTTTGTGAAGGATGGCATTGAGAGAAGGCTTATTTGTTATAGTATGCAAGGACTTTTACCTGAATGTATTCTAACGAACATTACAAATCGTGGCATTCAAGGTGCCGATAAGCTTCAAAGACTTAAAGCAGTATGGCCTAATCTTTATAAAACATTTGAAAAAATTAATTTAAATACACATCTTGTTACAATGATTGATTTCTCCAAATATCATGCCCATCTAACACGTTTAAATAAAACTTTAGTAGAAGAAGACTGGTCAGAAATAAAGGTTTACTTACTTTTATATATTTGCAATCAATTTTTGGAAATGTAAGATGTATAAATTTTAGGTATAAAATGTATTGTGTGCACATATAAGTAACTATGGACATTGAGCAGGATTCACCACCTAATAATCATTAAGCTTTACATAGATTAATTTCATAATTAATCTACGAATTAAAACATAGAGGTGATTGTATATGAAAAAAAATCAATGGATGCTTCCAACAATGTCTAAAGTAACGCTTCAAGCTACACAACAAGGATCTGCAGCTACAAGGCACCATGATGCAACAACCTATGATAGTAACGGAATATGGTGGGCTGGCGGTACCAGTGGCAATAGTTCTTACGCAAATAGCTATTAATCTATTTACATTGCTATGACTAACTATAAAAATAGTTAGTCATAGCTTTTTTAATAAATACATTGAATAATTTATTAATCTGTACATATATATGAAACAAGAGTACAGCTTAAAGGATATATCAACTATTCTATTAACTTATGTACTTATTTAATATATAATAAGGAGTGATTGAAATGAATAAGAAAACTTGGACATTACCAACAGTCTCTAAGTTTAATGTATCAGAAACCCAATATGGCGTCGCACCTACAGGCCATCACGATGCAACAACCTATGATGATGATGGAAAATGGTGGGCAAGTGGTGTTTCAGCTAATTCATCCGATGCTAACAATTACACAGAGTAGTGTTTACTACATAAGGCTAGTTTATTTTAAACTAGCCTATAATATTGATAAATCAAATGAGAAAGGATAATATTCATGAAAATTTCAAGCACTAATAAGCTATACCATTATAAAATGTATGGACTACATATTACTTCAGAAATAGAACTTTCTGATTTGATTACTGCACCTCAAGAAGGCATAAGTGATGTGAAAATTATTTATGACGTTATGCCTGAAATGATAAAGAAAGCACAAGAACAAAATATTCATTATGATTTTAAACCTCATGAAATGTGGTTTGAAGTTGAAGATTTATGTACTTTTTATATACAAGATGGTCATTTAATTAAGATTATCAATAGCCACGGAAAAGATGAACAGCTTATTAAAGGACATTTGTTTGGAAACGCTTTTGCTTGTTTATTGGCACAACGTCAGCAAATCGCTATTCATGGCGGTACAATAGTTATTAATGAGCAAGCAGTCATTATTACGGGTGATTCTGGCGCCGGTAAATCAACCTTAACAACAGCCCTACGTCAAAGAGGCTTTAAGTTTTTGGCAGATGATGTTTCGGCCCTTAATTGTACAGATCCTAATAACTCTTTAGTAGAACCTACTTTTCCCTATCAAAAGCTATGTACAGATGTAATGCATCAAATGGGATATAATCTAGATAGTTATTTAAAAATAGATGAGGAACGTGAAAAGTACCTCATTCCAGTAGGAGATAGCTTTTTAAATGAAGCTGTTAGATTAGGTGGCATTGTTGAAATAAGTATTGGAATGCAGCAAAACATACACTTCCAAGAAGCTAAAGGACATGAAAAACTAACTATATTGTTAAAAAATATTTATCGTCAAAGTATTTGGCAATTACTTCCTATGCCATCCTCATATTTTAAGCAATGTCTTAATCTTTTAAAACAGGTACCTATTTACACATTACAAAGGCCAGCAGCTCAGGATACATTAACAGAAGAGGTAGATATTGTTATAAGATTATTCCAAAATTGTTGTGATTTATCTGAAAACAAATTATAATAGAGTTAGAAAGGGAGGGTATAGGTTTGATACATAGATTATTTAGAAAGCTAAAAGTATGGACCCGTATACCTTTTAAAGACAAAGTATTATTAGGTAGTGCTTACATACTTAGTGGTATTGCTCGATTTTTAATGCTTGCCGTTCCTTTAAAGAAATTTCAACCTTGTATTGGTGTTCCCAATGAAGAATCTCCATATGAATCTGTTTCGTCAGAAGATTTAAAGATTATAAAACGTGTCCATTATTATAGCTTATTAGCTTGTAGATATACGCCTTGGGAAAGTAAATGTTTAGTGCGCGCCTTAGTAGTGAGTTGGCTACTACGTTATTATAAAATACCTACCACATTATACTTCGGCGTTGCAAAGGGCAAAAGTTTGCTGGCCCATGCATGGTTAAGATGTGGCACATACATTATTACTGGTGGAGATGTTCAAAAAGATTTTGTAGAAGTGGCACATTTCTCAAACTATAGCTGGGTAACGCATCAAGAAAGGAGTTGTGAAAAAAATGTCTAGTAAGAAAAACTGGTGCTCTCCACAATTATACAGTCTTAACTTAAATCAGACTAAAGTGGAAATAGACACAACGACACCTTCTGGACTTGGTGTTGACTTTACTGCTAATTATGAAGCACCCGTTGATATTGCCGATACTTCTAGTTCGTCATCATCCGGATCAGCCGATTATTATTTTGGCAGTGTTAGTTAATTAAAAATACTCTCCATTTGAATAATAATCAATATATTCAAATGGAGAGTATTTTTAATTAACTATAAAATTAGTTCATACGTTGATATACAATATATTTAGGAGTTTTATTACTAAACTTTACACTATAACCTTAATATACTATTCGTGAAACACCGGTTTTACGAATAGTATCTTCCTATAATAAACAGAAGTACCTAAATAACTACAAATCTTGATATTCTTGTTCAGCGAGGTAAATGTTTTTGACTTTTGAAGTAAAACTTTATAGATAAGCTTGTTTTTAGCTTATTTATCCAATAAACTTACTTTTTATTCTTAATTTAGATGAAGTAAAACTTTATAGATATTGGATTTCAATAATTTGTGAGGTGATTCTCTAGATTTACTGTAATTTTAGATTAATTTATGAGCTAAAATTCTATATATTATGTATGTCCAATAATATATGACTAATACCTCATTTCTCATGATAATAATATCTAAATAATATATATTAACATCTATATTCTTATTAATTTCTGTAAGAACTTTTCTTTCCGATAATCGGATTTCTTGATTAGTTACAAAAGCAATGCCTCCTGCTCCATTAGCACATACACCTTCAAGGTCATGAATGAATTTATCTTTAATTTCCTTAAAAGTCTTCTGCCCCCTTGGAAAGTATACAGCACCGACCCACTTTTTTCCTCCATTTGTCAGTATCATATCTTTTAGACCATCTTTTCCGCCTAATGGATGCGATGGGTCAATATTACGAAATCCTTCATTTGCCAATATCAATGCTGCCAATCGCTCAGAAGCAACTTGTTCACGATTCCAATATAAGAAGTCTATTCCACGTTTCTCTACCTGTTCTCATTCTCATACTATTACTCCAGTAAATAAAGCAGCTCATTGCCAATACTTGAAATATCTAGATACTAGTATAACGAGTTG
>NZ_BBCG01000064.1 GCF_001311925.1 Cellulosilyticum ruminicola JCM 14822 | reverse complement strand
TTTAAAGAAGTATATTTTTTAGAAGCTGCCCTAGCATATTCAAAGGCTTTTTCAATATGTTCAGCACCAATTGTTGTCATCCACATAGAGTTATTGGCATTTTCATTATTACCATCATCCCCAGAAGTTGTAGCGGATTTAGCTGGGAATCTGAGTCCATCTGGTGAACTAGGGTTAACGGCTTCATTAACGACGTCAAAAGCATAGAATTTTACATCAGGGTATTGTTCATCAAGAATTTTAAATACTGCATCAATATAGTTTTCTAGACGTTGTAACATAACATCTTTACTAACAAATTCTGCATCGGCTGCTTTTGAATAACCTTTTGTAAAGAGCCAGTTAGGTGTTTGAGAATGCCATACAAGAACATGTCCTCTAATAGGAATACCCTTATCTCTAGCAAAATCTAAGGTAGCAATTGCTTCAGGAGATAGATGAACTTGAGGATGTGTTTCATCACCATTATTTTCTTCCATATATTTAATAGTTGCATCATAATCAAGCATTGCTTCTGGTTTCATAGCATTTTCACAAGTAATACTATTGAAGTGTTTTGCAACTAATTCCTTTTCTAGTTCATTAAGGTTATGATGTGCAACAGCAGTACCAAATTTAAAGTAATCTTTATAAACCTCTTGTAATGAAGGAATATCATTTTGAATAGCTATATTTTCAGGAGGTAATTCATCTTGAGTTGGAGAAAAATCACCATCTATAGAAGCTTCATCTATGTAAAATTCTAAGTTTGCAGTAGCAGCTTCTACATAAATGAGAGCTGAAGTTGTATTTTCTTTAAAATCATATGTACCAGATAAATAAGTCCATTCACCCTTTTGAACGGCACTATTTCCGCAGATGCGGTCGTAGTGATCATCAGAGTCCGCAGAAGTGTTATATTGTAATGTTAAGTTAATTTCTTCAGTATCAGAACCGTTGGCATCTGTATATTTGACCCAAACGCCAAAAGAGTATTTACGGCCAGGTTTAACGATTTTTGAGATATCTTTTTCGATACCGTGCCAGTTTGCTGAACGGTTTGAAACTAAGACACAAGTGTTACCTGGATGGGATTCATCTGAAGCGAAGTTAACTTTTGCATCGCCTCTATTTCTCCAGTTATCTAGGTTTTCAGATTCAAAAGAGGAAACAAGTCCAGAAGGAGTTACAGATTCAGAAAAAACAGAAGGTGCAATAGCAGTTTGAACATTCTCGGCTGCTAATACCGGAATTGTTACATTAGAAAGAGTGCTTGCTAATAATGTTGCTGTAGTAAGATAGGTTGCACGTTTAGTAGTTTGTTCATAAAAACCTCCTTAATAAAAGTAATCATAGAAAAGATAAAATATAGACAAAACTAATTATTAATAACTAGTCAAGCTAATAAAAATTAATAAGTATTAATGGGTAAAGATATAAAAAAAGAATAAGTAAATTAAATATAAGATATTTGTATATTATCATCAAAATAAACTTAATAATATATAAAAATTAAAGATAAAATATATAAAAATTAAATATAAAATATATAAAATTATGGAATAATTTAAAATATAATGCTATCATTTAATAGACAGATTAAATAATAAAAATAAACTTACATTGGAGTTGAGATATGAATAGACTAAGTATGTTAAACAATTGTAAGATTAAGCATAAATTATTAATTATTTATATTTTTTGTGTATGTATACCTATGCTTATAACAGATGGCGTTATTATAGGCTCTATTAGGCGAAATGCTTTAGAGCAGCAATCTATAACAATGGATAATATGATTGATAGAATTGCTTATAATGTAAAGCTTGATATAGAAGGATGCAATTCTATTGCAAATAACTTATATACAGATTCAATTATTAATACGTTTTTAGAAACTAATCATAAATCTAACTTAAATTACTATATTAACTATAAACAGCTCATACAGAATAATATATTTAAGTATTATTATAAATCGCAAAATATTAATAATATCATGTTATATGTGGACAACCATACCATTATGAATGGAGGAAGTTTTTGGCAATTAGATGATGTACGAGATATGCAGTGGTATAAAGATTTTAAGGAAAGTAATGAAGACACACTGTTAATGACATACTTTGATGAGAAGAAGGCATCTATAGCTAGAATGAGCCGTACCATCAGTGTAATTAAAAAGCTTAATTATCTTGGTTCAAGAGATAAAGAAAAAATCGTTAAGATTGATTTAGAATATACAGGAATTTTAAATAAGCTATTAAATGAAAAAATAGAAGGATATATATATATATGTAATGATAAGTATATTTTATTTTCTAATAAAATTACAGAAAGCAGTTTAAAAAACTTTACACCAAAAGAACGATTAGAAATAGAAGGATTAGCTTATGAGAAGACTTTTAATGTTGGAAGTGATTATTGGACAGTATATATTGTACCAGCGCCAATTAAAATCTTATCTATGATCAGAGCCAATAGGGCTGTAATTTGGCTTATGGCAATCGTTAACTTACTATTGCCAACTATAATTATATCCATTATTTCTAAATCCTTTACACAAAGGATTAGTATGATAGAAGCTTATTTAGATAAAGTGAAACGTGAAGATTTTCAAGTCATTACAGATGTAGGTGGTAGAGATGAAATAGGTTCACTCATTAAATCCTACAATTTAATGGTTATTAAGATTAGAGATTTAATAGAAGTAGTGTTAAAGAAAAATGCGGAAAAGCAAGCTTTAGAATTAGCAAGAAAAGAAGCAGAACTGAAGGCATTACAAACACAAGTCAATCCACATTTCATGTTTAATACATTAGAGAGTATACGTATGAGAAGTCTTTTAAAACATGAAGATGAAACAGCCAAGGTAATCGGGCAGCTTGCTATTATTTTAAGAAAATCATTATCATGGAGATATGATAATATTTCTATAAAGGAAGAAATAACTTTCGTAGAACAATATACCAATATACAAAAGTATCGATTTGGAGATAAATTAAATTTTGGATTTTATATTATGCCGGGATGTGAGGGTATTAAAATTCCTAAACTAAGCATTTTGACCTTTGTAGAAAATGCATGTGTACATGGTATAGAGGGAATATCAGACCGAGGAAATATATTTGTAACGATATCTAAAGATGAAGAAAACTTATATATAGAAATTAGTGATTCAGGATGTGGCATGAATGAAGAAAAATTAAATGAAATAAGAAATAGGCTATCATCTTTAGATATTAATAGATTAAGTCAGTCTAAGAGTACTGGAATGCTGAATGCTCTTATAAGAATGAAGTTATGCACTGAAGGTAGAGTAGAGTTTCAAATAGAAAGTGAAGAAGGACAAGGAACAGATATAAGCTTGCAACTTGCTATGGAATCTTTGGAAAACTTATAATAAAAAGTATGGGGGGGCTGAGGATGATAAATGTATTGATTGTAGATGATGAACCATTTATTCGTCAAGGATTAAAAATCTTGATTGATTGGAGAAAATATGGTTTTAATATTGTAAATGAAGCAGCAGATGGGCAGAGTGCTCTCGAAATAATAGAAAAAGAGCCAATTGATTTAGTAATTACAGATATTAAAATGCCTCATATGAATGGCATAGAGCTTATTGAAGCTATAAGAAATGGCAAAAATAAACATCTTAAAGTTATTGTATTAAGTGGTTATTATGAGTTTGAATATGCTAAACAAGCAATTAAGCATAATGTCATTGATTATATATTAAAACCGATTCAAAAAGGAGAGCTTGTGAAAACGCTTATGGAATTTAAAGAATCCTATAATAAGGAAGCAAAAAAACAAGCTGAAGCATTACATACAGATATGATTGTATTAGAACGTCATTTAAATGCCCTTTGTTCTGGATTATATAATGAACAGGATATTGATTATATATGTAAAAGATTACCTTATCATAATGAACTAAGATATATAATGATGGAAATAGATTTAAACGATAAGGGGTTCAGAGATTTAAAAGAAGAGGAGAAACATGAAGTCATTAATGAGTTTCATGATAAATTAAAAACGTATACTCAGCCATATGGAGATTATGTATTATTAGATATTGATAAACGTAATGAGAGTTATGGGATAGGCTTTATATATTCAAGACAGTTTTCGAAGGAAAAGGGAATTAATGAAAGAGAGTATATTCAAAAGCTTCAGGAGACAATGAAAGTACAGCTTCCTTATAAATTCTATTGTTATATAGGTGAAATGGTAGAAGAGGTAATACAGCTTAGTAACTCTTTCAAATCAGCAATTATAGCAAAGTCATTCCAAAATTATAAGCATAGCGAAGACATTACGTATTATGATGATACTTCTAGTTTGAAGACAAGTACTTATGGGATTAAGAAAGAGTATATGGATGAGCTAGTACGTTATGCAGAACAAAATTCAGAAGAAGATATAGATAGATGTGTGGATCAGATTTATAGCAGCTTTGAAGAAAATAATGTAGATCCTAAAATCATTAACATTAATATTGATTATTTACTATGTCAGTTCTTATATCTTACAAAAGAGTTAGATTCAGAAGTAGATCAAGAAGAAGTATTACGTTATATTAGCGAATGTGCCTTTGAACAATGTGCAGCTAGAGGAAGTGCAAAACACTTTAAAGCATTTGTAAAAGACTTTGCAGGTTATTTATCACAACTTAGGCAAAGTAATTCCCATGGTGTTTTAAAAGAAGTTGAAAAGGAAATTGAATTACATTATAAAGAAAATCTAAGTTTAAAATCATTAAGTGAAAAGTACTATATTAATAGTGCTTACTTAGGCCAGATTTTCAAGAAACAATATGGTATAGGGTTTAAAGATTATTTAAACAACTACAGACTAGAAAGAGCCAGTGAACTGCTTATTCGTACCAATGATAAAGTATGCTTCATTGCAGAATCAGTAGGTTATAATAACCTAGACTATTTCATCAACAAATTCGTAAAACTTAAAGGCAAAACACCACTCCAATATCGTAAACAATTTTTAAAATAACTCATATAAAGTTAGCCCATCTCAAGACAAAAGTAAGCATAGTAATAATCTGAACTTGATTTTAATAGTTTATAACCTTAAGTTATGTTTTAATGAGGCTGAGGAGGTGTGCGTATTAATCTACCTGTAAAATAATCTTCGAATTTAGTGCTTCACAGATTATAGAGGGCGTAGTTAATACGCACACTTCCCCAGCCCTTTTTGTGCAATAAGCACTTTTGAAGATAGTAAAATTTATGATATAAGTAGGTGAAATAAAGAGTTGAAAAGTCAAAAAGCATATAAATAATAGGCAAAATCTTAAACTTTATATGTAATATAGTTAAAAAATAAGTGAAAAATACAGATTGTATATATAAAATGTATAGTTTTTTATACTTTATATATAGTTTATTAGGTTGAGGATAAAGGACAAGATTGGTAAAATTTATTTATAAATAAGGCACAATCATAAAGCAAGTAATAAGTGCTATAAGATAAAAAGTGAGGGGATAGTATGAAAAGAGCAAGAGCAATGCTAGCTTTACTTGGCGTAATGAGTTTAGTAGCTGTTATGGGAACAGGATGTGGTAAAACAGCTACAACAACAGCATCAACAGGACAACAAGAATCAGCTGATGGAATTAAAGAGTTCTCAATGTATATTGCAATGCCTGGAACAGAAATACCTGAAGACAATAGGCTTTATAATGAAATTTCAAAACGTATCGGTGCAAAAGCAAAAATTACTTTCCTTACAGGTCAAACAGCTAAAGAGAGTATAGGAACAATGGTTGCAGGTGGTGACTATACAGATCTTATCGTAGGTTCAGATGGTACATCTTTATTAATTGATGCAGGTGCTTTAGTACCAATTGATGAATATTGGGATAACTATCCAAATATCAAAAACTTTATATCAGAATCTCAATGGAATCAAATGAGAGCAGCAGATGGTCATATCTATCTTATCCCTGAATTCGGCATTATAAATGATCATGACATGCAAACATATCATAATGATGAAGCTTTCTGGATTCAAAATCGTGTACTTGAATGGGCTGGATATCCAAAACTTAATACATTAGATGAATACTTCGATCTTATTGAACGTTACATTGCAGAAAATCCTACAATGGATGATGGTCTTGAAAATATCGGTTATGAAATCTTAAGTGATGACTGGCGTTATTATTGCTTAGAAAATCCACCTCTATTTTTAGATGGTTATCCAAATGATGGTTGTTGCTATGTAGATAAAGAGACATTAACAGCTCATAATTACAATACAACAGATACAGCAAAAGCTTACTTCAAAAAATTAAACGAAGAATATCAAAAAGGAATCATCGATCCAGAAACATTTACATTAAACTATGACCAATATATCGCAAAACTTTCTACAGGACGTGTTTGTGGTATGGTTGACCAATATTGGAACTTCCAAGATGCAGAAAAATCACTTGTAACACAAGGATTAGATAATTGTACATATGTTCCAGTAGGTATCGTATTGAAAGATGGAACAATTGAAAGATATCATAGTGAACCAGCCTTTGATACATCAAATGGTTTAAGTATCACTACAAGCTGTAAAGATATTGAAGGCGCATTAAAAATGATTAATGATTTATTAGACCCAGAAATTCAAACATTACGTTACTGGGGTATGGAAGGTATAGATTATGAAGTTGGCGAAGATGGATTATTCTATAGAACAGATGAACAAAGAGCAAATGCTTTAGACAAAAACTATCGTATCAATGAATTTGTTGATCCATATGCAAACTTCCCACATCATGAAGGTATGAGTTTAGATGGAATCAATGCTTACACACCAGATCAACAACCTAGTGAATACTATGCTAGTCAACCAGAAGCTAAGAAAAAAATACTTGATGCTTATGGTTACCAAACATTTACACAATTTTTAAATGAATCACAACCAAGTGAACCTTGGTATCCAATGTGGTCTTGTACAAACTCTTGGACAGCAGATACAGATTACGGTTTAGCTAAAGTAAACATGGATGAAGTAAAACATGAATGGTTACCAAAAGTAGTTATGGATAGCGATTTTGAAAGTGCTTGGGATCAATATATGAAAGTATTTAATGAACGTGTTGATATAGAAGCTTACGAGAATGCATTAACAGAAGAAGTTAGAAGAAGAGTCGCTGTTGCTAATGGTGAACAATAGTAGCAGGCAAAATGTAAAATAAATACATTGCAAAGTTTAAGAGGGCCTCTATTCTCGATAATCGTATCAATTAGAGGCCCTCTTATTATATCAATATCCAGAAAGGAGAGAGATTTATGAGCAAAGTGACTGAAACTATATCAAATACAAAGATAAAAAAACCTAAAGCATATGTAGAAAAAGAGGTATCAAAGAAAATTACATGGAAAGAAATGGTGAGACAAAAAGAGTTGATTTTATTAACTATCCCATTCATCCTCTATGTTTTAGTTTTCAACTATGTACCACTATTTGGTTGGATTATGGCTTTCCAAAACTATAAGCCAGCTAAAGGATTTTTTGATCAAACTTGGATTGGTTTTGCTAAATTTCGACAATTATTTACAAATGATGTTTTCTTAGGTGTATTAAGAAATACATTAGCGATGAGCATTATTAACCTTGTATTAGGTTTCGTATGTTCAATTCTTTTAGCACTTTTATTAAATGAAGTAAAAAGCAGATTTGGTAAAAAAGTTTGTACAAACCGTTTCATATTTACCACACTTCTTATCATGGGTTATCGTTGTAGGTCTTGTATTCCAAGTACTTTCAATGGATTCAGGTATTCTTAATCAAATCTTACTCAAATTACATCTTATAAAGGAACCAATTAACTTCTTATCTATTCCTAAATACTACTGGGGAATCGTAGGGATTACAAATGTATGGAAAGAAGTAGGTTGGGGAAGTATTATCTATCTTGCAGCTATTACTGCTATTAATCCGGAATTATATGAAGCAGCAGAAATCGATGGTGCAAGTCGTCTCAAAAAGATCAAATATATCACTTTACCAGGTATCAAATCAACAATCTGTATCTTATTAATCATTAATATCGGTAACATTTTAAATTCAGGATTCGATATGCAATATTTATTAACAAATGGATTAGTTCAAAACGTGTCTCAAACAATTGACATCTACGTACTCAAATATGGTATTAGTTTAGCTGACTACTCACTTGCGACAGCAGCAGGTATTTTCAAGAGCGTTATTAGTGTTATTTTAATCTTCATTGCCAATAGAATCGCAAAAGCTATGGGCGAAGAAAGATTATTCTAAGGGGGTAGGATATATGAAAACATTAAAAGGTAAACGAACAGAAGATATAGTATTTACAGTCGTTAATGCAATTATCTTAGGATTATTCACAGTAGCAATTTTATATCCAATCATCAACACAGTAGCTTATTCATTTAATGAAGGAACAGATGCTTTAAGAGGTGGTATTTACTTCTTGCCTAGAAAGTTCTCTCTTAAAAACTACCAAATGGTATTTGCGAAAGACCTTCTTTTAACAGCAACTAAGATTTCTGTTTTAAGAACAGTCATTGCTACAATTACTCAACTTTTTGTAACTTCTTTATTAGCTTATATCTTAAGTAGAAAAGAATTCTTATTTAAAAAACAAGTTTCATTTATTTATGTATTAACAATGTATGTAAATGGTGGTCTAATTCCTACTTTCGTTTTATTTAAATCTATTGGTCTTACAAATAACTTTTGGGTATATATTTTACCAGGTATGGTAAGTGCATTTAATATGATTGTTATTAGAACATTCATGAATGGATTACCAGATAGTTTAGTAGAATCAGCGCAAGTAGACGGTGCTGGTCACTTTACAATCTTTATGAGAATTATTTTACCTTTATGTAAGCCGGTACTTGCAACAGTTGCATTATTTATTGCCGTAGCTCAATGGAACTCATGGTTCGATGCAATGCTCTATAACCGTACAGCAACTAACTTAACAACTCTTCAATATGAACTTATGAAACTTCTTGCTTCTGTAATGAATCAAGGTGGATCTGTTGAATCAATGAAGACAGCAGCAGCAAGTAATACAATTTCGCCACTTACAATGCGTGCAGCAACTACAGTTGTTACAGCATTCCCAATCATATGCTTATATCCATTCTTACAAAAATACTTTGTAACTGGTATGACTATTGGTGGTGTTAAAGAATAATTATCTATAAATATATAGGTATTATAGGTAGGAAATAGTGGTATTAAAAGAAGCAAAAAAATTTTAAGATATAATAGTAAAGTGTAATAGGAAAATGGGAATATGGGAGGAACAAGACTGTGAAAAATTTTAAAAATGAAGCAAAAGAACTTGTTAGGCAAATGGATTTATTAGAAAAAGCATCACAATTAAGATATGATGCCCCAGCTATTAAGAGATTAGGAATTCCTACATATAATTGGTGGAATGAAGCATTACATGGTGTCGCAAGAGCAGGAGTGGCTACTGTATTTCCACAAGCTATAGGACTTGCTGCAATGTTTGATGAAGAAAAATTAGGTGAAATTGCAGATATCATTGCCATTGAAGGGCGTGCAAAATACAATCAATTTTCTCAAAAAGAGGATAGAGATATTTATAAAGGTATGACATTCTGGGCACCTAATATCAATATTTTCAGAGACCTAGATGGGGTAGAGGACATGAAACTTATGGCGAAGATCCATATTTAACAGCACGTTTAGGTGTTGCCTTTATTAAAGGATTACAAGGAGACGAAAACGAAGATTATCTCAAAGCAGCTGCATGTGCGAAACACTTTGCAGTACATTCAGGACCAGAAGAAGATAGACATCATTTCGACGCTATTGTTTCTAAAAAAGATTTATATGAAACTTATTTGCCAGCTTTCGAAGCAGCTGTTAAAGAAGCTAATGTAATCGGTGTAATGGGAGCGTATAACCGTGTAAATGGTGAGCCAGCTTGTGGTAGCAAAACTTTATTAGTAGATATCTTAAAGAAAGATTGGGGATTCGATGGTTATATTGTATCTGACTGCTGGGCAATTCGTGACTTCCATACAGAACATATGGTAACACATACAGCAGCCGAATCAGCAGCTTTAGCAATCAATAATGGTTGTGAATTAAATTGTGGTAATACATATCTACACATGTTAGAGGCTCATCAAGAAGGCTTAGTAAAAGAAGAAATAATTACAGAAGCAGCAGAAAAATTAATGAGAATTCGTATGCAGCTTGGTTTATTTGATAAAAACTGTAAATATAATGAAATTCCTTATGCAGTAAATGATTGCAAAGTACATAGAGAAGTGGCTTTAGAAGCTTCTAGAAGAAGTATGGTTATGCTTAAAAATGATGGCATCTTACCACTTAATAAAGACAAGCTTAAAAGTATCGGTATCATTGGACCAACAGCTAATAATCGTACAGTATTAGAAGGAAATTACAATGGTACAGCTTCTAGATATACAACATTTGTAGAAGGAATTCAAGATTATGTAGGTGATGATGTAAGAGTTTATTATTCTGAAGGCTGTCACTTATTTGCAAATGGTATGTCTAACTTAGCTTGGGAAAATGATAGAGAAGCTGAAGCTTTAATCGTTGCTGAGCAAAGTGATGTAGTTGTATTATGCTTAGGTTTAGACTCTACAATTGAAGGAGAACAAGGGGATACAGGAAATGCCTTCGCTGGTGGAGATAAATTAAGCTTAAATCTTATCGGTAGACAGCAACAGCTTTTAGAAAAAGTTGTTGCTGTAGGTAAACCTGTAATCTTAGTATTAAGCACAGGAAGTGCTATGGCAATTAATTATGCAGATGAACATTGTAATGCTATTTTTCAAACATGGTATCCAGGAGCTCAAGGTGGCAAAGCTTTAGCACAATTATTATTCGGTGAATATTCTCCAAGTGGTAAATTACCAGTAACATTCTATAAAACAACTGAAGAATTACCAGCTTTCGAAGATTATTCAATGAAAGATCGTACATATCGTTATATGCCAAATGAAGCATTATATCCATTTGGATATGGTTTAAGTTATGCCGATATCAAAGTTCAATCAGTAAAAGTATTAGATGGAGCTAAAGGGGAAGAAATTACAAACTTTTCAGCAGGTCAAACAAAATATAAAGTAAAAGTAGAACTTGAAAATAAATCTAATGTGGATAGCTATGATGTAGTTCAAATCTATATCAAAGATATGGAATCTCAATATGCAGTACCTAACTTCAGTTTATGCAGCTTTAAATCCGTATTCTTAAAAGCTGGTGAAAGTAAAGAAGTTACTTTAAATGTAGGTGAAAAAGCATTTACGGTAATCAATGAAGAAGGTAAACGTATTGTAGATAGTAAGAAATTCAAATTATTTATAGGAACATCTGCACCAGATAAGAGAAGTCAAAAGCTTACAGGTAAAACACATATAGTAGCTGAAGTAGAGTTTTAAATAAAATATAAATAAGGAGAGCTATATGAGAGTATTTACAAATCCAATTTTACCTGGATTTTATCCAGATCCTTCTATTTGTAGAGTAGGAGAAGATTATTATTTAGTGAATTCCACATTTGCCTATTTCCCTGGTGTGCCTGTTTGGCACAGCAGAGATTTAGTGAACTGGGAACAAATCGGTCATGTTTTAGAGAGAGAGAGTCAATTGCCATTAGAAGGCACACATCATTCAGGTGGCATATTCGCACCAACTATTAGATATCATGAAGGCATCTTTTATATGATTACAACTAATATAGGCTGTGGCGGAAACTTTTATGTGACAGCTACTAATCCAGCAGGTCCTTGGTCTGATCCAATCGTGTTAGATGAAGCAATAGGTATTGATCCAAGCTTATTCTTCGATGATGATGGTAAAGCTTATTACATAGGGACTAAAGAAAAAGATAAGAGCATCTCAAGATATTGGGGAGACAATGTAATCTATGTAAGAGAAATTGATTTAGAACAAGGTAAATTAGTCGGTGAAGAATATGTGGTATGGGAAGGTTCTTGCAGAGAAACAATCTGGGCTGAAGGACCTCACCTTTATAAAAAAGATGGTTATTATTATGTCATGATTTCGGAAGGTGGTACATGTCATGAACATGCCATTACCATTGCACGTAGCGAAAATTTATTAGGACCTTATGAGTCTTTTAGATGTAATCCTATTTTGACACATAGACATTTAGGAAATCATAATGATATTCAAAATGTAGGACATGGTGATTTAGTTCAAACACAAAATGGTGAATGGTGGATGGTATTACTCGCATCTAGACCTTATGAAGGTTATTACAATATGGGGCGTGAAACTTTCTTAGTACCAGTAACATGGGAAGATGGATGGCCTATTGTGAATGAAGGCAAAGGTCTTGTAGAAGAAATAGGCGTTGCACCTAATTTGCCAGAGTTTAAAGTGCTCCCAGAAGATACTTGTGAACACTTCATGAGAGAAGAATTAGATTATAAATGGATGGCTTTAAGAGGACCTAAAGAAAGCTTTTGTAGTTTAAAAGATAGGGAAGGCTATTTAAGATTACAACTTAGAACTGAAACTATCAAAGAATTTGCAACACCAAGTCTTATCGTACGTAGGCAGCAACATAAAGATTTCAATGCTAATACTATGATGGAATTTATGCCACAAAGTGAAAATGAGGTGGCAGGACTTGTACTGATGCAAAATGATGCTTATCATTTTAGATTTGAATATATCATGGAAGGTCAAAAGAATTACTTAAGACTTACAAAATGCGAAAAAGGTCAAGATGAAATCATTAATGAAGTACCTTTTGAAGGAAACAAGGTATATTTAAGAGCTGTTGCTACAGGGCAGCATTTAGACTTTTATTATGGCGTGACACCTTCTAAAGTAAGTAAATTAGCAGAGAATATAGATGCATCTATATTAAGTACAAATAAAGCAGATGGTTTTGTAGGCACTTGCATTGGAATGTATGCAAGTAGCAATGGTAAAGCTTCACAAAACTATGCAGACTTTAAATGGTTTGAATACAGTGGTAGATAGGATAATACATAGAATTAAGAGGAGGCCAATATGAAAGGGGCACAAGAGAGAGAGTATACAAATTATTTTAAGATTTATGGTTATGATGAAAAAGAAATAGCTGATAAATTAGAAGCTATTTATCATACATTTTTCTATGGATCAGAAGAAGAACGTATTTATCATGAATTCGGTGACGATATGGGATATGTGGTAGATACAGGAAATAATGATGTACGTACAGAAGGAATGTCTTATGCCATGATGATGTGTGTACAGCATAATATGAAAGAGGAATTTGACCGTCTATGGAAATGGGTCAAAACTTATATGTGGCTTGAAGATGGTTGGAATAAGGGTTACTTTGCGTGGTCAGTTTTACCTACAGGGGAAAAGATTTCTGATGGTCCAGCGCCAGATGGAGAAGAATATTTTGCAATGGCATTATTCTTTGCTGCTCATAGATGGGGAGATGGAGAAGGAATATTTGCCTATACAAAAGAAGCTAGAGAACTTTTACATGAGTGTGTTCATAAAGGGGAGGATGGCATAGGACAACCTATGTGGCATCCTGATAATAAACTTATTAAATTTGTACCAGGCCTACCATTTACAGATCCTTCTTATCATTTACCACATTTCTATGAACTTTTTGCAATGTGGGCAGATGAAGAGGACAGACAGTTTTGGGCAGATGCAGCTCAGGCTAGTCGAGAATTTTTAAAGAAAGCATGTCATGGTGAAACTGGATTTGCAGCAGAATATACAGAATATGATGGGACACCAAGACATCAAGAGGGGCATGGTAATTATTATAGCGATGCATATCGCGTTGTAGCGAATATAGGACTTGATAATGAATGGGCAGGTCCATTTGAATGGAATAAAGAATGTGCAAGTAAAGTACAGAACTTCTTTAAGGCAAAAGAGGGGACGCCTTATAAAGTTTACACGATAGATGGTGAGGAATTAGAGGAAGAGGCACTTCACCCAATAGCCATTATTGCAACTAATGCAATGGGGACATTAGCATCTAGAGATGCAGGTGGTGAGTACTGGGTTAAGAAATTCTGGGAAACACCACTTAGAAAAGGAGAACGCCGTTATTATGATAACTGCCTTTATATATTTGCGTTCTTAGCTTTAAGTGGTAATTATCGTATATGGTAAATGTTTTATAGGATGAAAAACTAAAAGAGAAATGGGTGAGTGCTTATTAGGAAAAGTAGTAGGGTGGTGTAATTTAAATGGATAGAATACAAGGGTTGAAATTACCACGGATTATATCTGATGGCATGATTATACAAAGAAATGAAGAAATCAAAATATGGGGACATGAATCAGCAGGTGTATTTATAGATGTATATTTTGCAGGATGTACTTATACAGCAGTAGGTGATAAAGAAGGTAATTGGAAAGTTGTGATGCCAGCTATGGAGGCTGGGGGGCCTTATGAGCTGATCATTACAGTAGGTAATAAAAAGAGAATGGTAATTCAAGATATATTGATAGGTGACTTATGGCTTTGTGGGGGGCAGTCTAATATGGAACTGCCTATCAGCAGAGTGATGGAACGTTATAAAGAAGAAGTAGAGACTTATGAAAATAATAAGATTAGGATGTTCCAAGTACCTATGACTTATGATTTTAATGGACCTTTAGAAAATATAAGAGCAGGCATTTGGCAAAGGCTAAATCAATCTAACGCAAAAAATTTTACAGCTGTAGGATATTTCTTCGCTAAAGCTCTTTATGAAAAATATCAAGTACCTATTGGGCTTATTCATACTGCCATAGGAGGAACGCCTATAGAAGCTTGGATGAGTGAAGAGGCATTAAAACAATTTCCTGCCTACATAGAACAAAGTGCAAAATATAAAGATAAAGCATTCATCCAAAAAACGTTAGTAGATGATATTACACGCATTAATGCTTGGTATAATCGACTAGATGAGGTCGACTTAAGTCTCAAAGAAAGAGAATTAATTAAAGGGCGTTGGTATGATGCTAGAGAAATGGAAGGTTGGAAAGATTGTGAATTACCTAGCTTTCTAGTAGATGAAAATTTAGTTGAAGCTGGTAGTGTTTGGTATAGAAAAGTAGTTCAGGTGCCAGAAAATATGGCTGGGAAAGCAGGCAGAATCTTATTAGGAACTATCGTAGACAATGACCATGTTATATTAATGGTAGTGAAATAGGGTTTACATCAGATAGACATACACCACGTATTTATGAAATTCCTTTAGGTAAACTTAAAGCGGGGAAAAATGTAATAATAGTTCGTGTATGCTTTGAGCGGGGTGAAGTAGGATTCACACCAGATAAAAAGCTTCAGCTTCAAATAGGTCCAGAAGTAATTGATTTAAATGGAACTTGGCAATACAAACTTGGTGGAAAGTTAGAGCGATTGGATTACCCTGTATTTATACAGTTCCAGCCAATGGGAGTATATAATGGCATGATTGCACCGCTTAAAAACATAAAATTTAAAGGTGTGATTTGGTATCAGGGGGAATCTAATGGCTATTATCCAGATGATTATAAGACATTATTTGAAGGTCTTATTAAAGATTGGAGAAAGACATTAAGAAGTAGTGATTTACCATTTTTATATGTCCAGTTACCAAACTATGCAACATTAAGTGAAGATTATTATTTACAGCAAGCTAATCTTACAGATGAGGTTAGAAAAGCTGATTTAGAAGCTGGTTGGGCAAAAATCAGACAGGCACAATTAGAAGCATTAGAACTCCCTAATACGGCTATGATTACAAGCCTTGATGTGGGAGAATGGAATGATTTACATCCTTTAAATAAGAAGGATATTGGTGAAAGATTAGCACTTGCAGCCAGAGCAATTGCTTATCATGAAGAAGTTAATTATTGTAGTCCAGTAGGAGAGTCAGTTATAAGAGAAGATGATGCGCTTATTGTAACCTTTAAGAATGAGGGGACAGGTCTCATAATGAAAGGCAATGAGTTAAATCAATTCATTATTTCTCAGGATGGAGAACATTTTTATAAAGCACATGCTAAACTTATGGGATCTAATAAAGTAATTGTTTGGCATGAGCAGATAGGTTTACCAAAAGAAGTAAGATATGCTTGGGCTGATAATCCTGAAAATGCGAATTTATATAGCAAAGAGGGGTTACCTGCTTCACCTTTTAGGTTAAATATTTGAATAATTTAAGGTTAATATAACTAATAATAGAACGGTTAAAAAGGCTACAGTGAGAAGGACACAGTAGCCTTTTTGCATAGGAGGGAGAGTTTAGATGTACAACTGTTGGCTAGATGAAAAACAAGTATCAAAAGAAGTATTAGGACAAGCTGAAAACTTAAGCATTGAGATAGATGAAAAATTCTCAAAACATCGATGTGTGCAAACAGCTGTAGAAGAATTAAATAAGTTTTATCATACAAAGGAGCTAGAAAATAAGAATATAAAAATAAATTTTGTATATACGAATGATAATCAGTTAAAAGCAGAAGGATATATGATTACGCAAACGTCAGAAAGCATTACTATTAAGAGCCAACAGGAGAAGGAATTTTATATGGTGTTTTTGGACTCATGAGCCGTTTAAGAAGAGGGACACTTGGTAGGAAAGAGATTATTGATAATCCAGTAAATCCTATTCGTATGATTAATCATTGGGACAATATGGATGGCAGCGTTGAAAGAGGTTATGCAGGGCAATCTATATTTTACAAGGACTATCAAATCATAGAAGATTTAGAACGTATTAAAGACTATGCTAGATTATTGGCTTCAGTGGGAATTAATAGCTTAACTATTAATAATGTAAATGTACATTATCAGGAGACTAAGCTAATTTGTGAGCCTTATTTATCAGGTATTGCAAGACTGGCAGAAGTATTCAGAAACTATGGACTTAAAGTGTATTTAAGCATTAATTTCGCAGCACCTATGCAGCTAGGTGGACTTGAGACAGCTGATCCATTAGATGAAAGGGTAAGAAAATGGTGGCAAAACGTAGGCAAAGAGGTTTGGAGAACTGTCCCTGATTTAGGGGGGTTTTTAGTAAAGGCGGATTCAGAAAATAGACCGGGGCCTTTTACTTATGGACGTACTCATGCAGATGGAGCAAATATGTTAGCGCAGGCTATTGCACCTTTTGATGGCAAAGTAATTTGGAGATGTTTCGTTTATAACTGTCATGTGGACTGGCGCGATCGTAAAACGGATAGGGCTAAGGCAGCTTATGACCATTTTAAAAAGCTAGATGGCCAATTTGATGATAATGTCGTTTTACAAATTAAAAATGGGCCTATGGATTTTCAAATTAGAGAACCAATTTCACCTTTATTTGGAGCCCTCGAAGCAACAAATCAAATTATGGAATTCCAGATCACACAAGAATATACAGGTCAACAAAAACACATTTGCTACTTAGCACCGATGTGGAAAGAGTGTTTAGAATTTGATACATATGCTAAGGGCCAGGGTACTTTAGTAAAGGATATTGTAAAAGGTGAGACATTCAAAAATATTCATGGTGGTATAGCAGGTGTTTGTAATATAGGAGATAGCCAGTGCTGGACAGGAAGTCCTATGGCAGCAGTAAATTTATATGGCTTCGGAAGATTATGTTGGAATCCTGATTTAAGTGCAGAGAAAATCGCAAAAGAGTGGATTAATCTCACATTTGGTATGGATGAAACTGTAGAAGAAGCTGTATTAGAAATATTACTTACTTCACGAAAAGCTTATGAAGATTATACGGTGCCATTAGGTATTGGCTGGATGGTTAATGTCTCTCATCATTATGGACCTAATATTGAAGGTTATGAGTATTCACCATGGGGAACTTATCATTATGCAGATTACAAAGGCATTGGTGTGGATAGAACGGTTAAGAATGGAACAGGCTATACAGCCCAGTATCATGAACCGAATGCAAGTATGTATGAAAATAAAGAGACTTGTCCTGAAGAACTTTTATTATTCTTCCATCATATAGGATATGATGAAAAGCTTAAGGATGGCAGAACATTATTACAATACATTTATGATGTACACTTTGCTGGAGTAGAACAAGTTCAAAAATATGTAAAGCTTTGGAGAAACTTAGAAGGAAAAGTTTCAAATGCTTACTATGAAAAAGTAAGTAACGAATTAGAAGTGCAGCTTAAAGATGCCATTGAATGGCAAGATATAGTGAATACCTATTTCTATCGTAAGACAGGTATTGGTGATGAAAAAGGTAGAAAGATTTATCCATAAACATAGGGATATAAGTAGATTAGCCATAGAATTATACAAGATGAGGATTGTGAGAGTGAAACTTTATAAGAAGTAGATGAAGAAAAACTTTTTGAGAATTTTATTTATTTCCTTAAAGCAATTATGCTTACTTGTGAAAAATATGATATCATAATCGTTAACTTAATACTAAGCTTTTCCAGTAACGAGGAGTTGGTTTAAATAGTTCTCTATTTTGAAATATGTCGTTTGTCTCAAACGCTTTTCAGTTAAAGACAACTTTGCTATCCTCCGAAGAAGGACCGCAAACACCTCATAAGTATGCAGTGTGATTCTTTTTATAGTGTAGAAATGATATATATCTATAAGCAATAATGTGTAAAATCTTTGGATGCTAACGCTTCTCCCCTCATTATG
>NZ_BBCG01000063.1 GCF_001311925.1 Cellulosilyticum ruminicola JCM 14822 | reverse complement strand
ATTTTATATTATTATATAATAATATAATTATATATTAAGGAGTGATTAAATGATATAAGAATATCTTGTACTTATCCTTGTTGTAGTTGGTATTATTTTAATAATCTCTATTACACTAGGTATGTGGAAGAAAATATCTCAAGTTATTAGTAATTTATAATATGTCTAAATAATAAGAGTAAATTTATATTTATATCACTCTAAACTTAGACAGCATAAAATTAAACACTCTCTAATAATATAGAAAAAACAGGAGGTATAATTATGGACATTGCAATAATATTAATAGCAATTGCACTAGTATTTGTTATATTACTTTGTATGTTCTGGAGGAAGGTCAAAGCTGATAAAGCTATGGTGATTACTGGTTTCAAACAAAGGGTTTTAAGTGGAAAAGGTGGTATAGTTATTCCATTCTTTGAAACAAGTTGTACTATTTCTTTAGAAGCTATCTCTATGACTACTGATGTAGCAGAAGCGCCATCTAACAAGGTATATTTGTTGATGTTGTTGGTACTGCTGTTGTTAAAGTACATAATGATCCCGGCTCAATTATAAAAGCAGTTGAACGTTTCTGTACTGGTAAGGTTGATGATACAGTTGGTAATATACAAAATATCGTTGAGAAAATATTAGAAGGTAAATTACGTGGTATTGTATCAACATTAACTGTTGAACAAATAAATGAAGATAGAGCTTCTTTTGAACAAAGTATTGAGGATAATATTCGTGAAGAATTAGATTCTATGGGACTTGAATTAATTTCATATTCTATTTTAAAAATAGCTACTCAAGGTGGTTATCTAGAAAACAGAGCCAAACCACAAATAGCTCAAGCACAAGCTGATGCTGACATTGCTGAAGCTGAAAGAAAACGTGATACAGAAATCAGAACTGCTGAATCAATCCGTGAAGGTCAACGTGCAAAATTAGCATCAGAAGCTGAAATTGCAGAATTTGAAAGAAATAAAAAAATAAAAACTGAAAGCTATCGTGCTGAACAAGATAAAGCTAAAGCTGATGCTGACGTAGCATATTCATTGAAAGAAATAGAAAACAAATCATTAGTTGAACAACAAAAAGCTAAATTAGCTGAAGAAGAAGCTAAACGCGTTGAAAAAGAACTTGTAGCAACTATCGAAAAGCCAGCTGAAGCTGATAAAAAGAAAAAAATCATCGAAGCTCAAGCTGCTAAAGAAAAAGCTATTCAAGAAGCTGAAGCTGATGCCAAAGCTATTCAAATAAAAGCCGAAGCTGAAGCTAATGCTAAAAGAATCATCGCCGAGGCTGAAGCTGATGCCATTAGGGCTGCTGGTGAAGCTGAAGCAAGTATCATAAAAGCTAAAGGTATTGCTGATGCTGAAGCCAAAGAAAAACTTGCTGACGCTATGTCTAAATATGGTGAAGCTGCTATAATTCAAATGGTTGTTGAAAAACTACCTGATATCATGCGTGAAGCAGCTAAACCTATGGAACAAATTGATAAAATTACAGTAATAGATAATGGTGGTCAACAGGGTGCATCTAAAGTTGCTAAATTAGTTACAGATATTACTGGGAATGGATTTGAAACCTTAAATACTATGACAGGTATTAATATTCCTCAACTTATAGAAAAATTCACTAATACTAAAGATAATTCAATAGTATCTAATATATCTACTGATAATGACAACAATGAATAAATAATACACTAGTAAGTTGGCTTATCAATTAAGTATATAAAAAAGCAACTACTAATTTGATATGATATCTCCTAAGTAGACAAGGTAAATAATCAAAATCTACTTAGGAGGTATTTTTATGTCAAAATCACCCTATACACCTGAGTTTCGTGCTCAGATGTCACAAGAATATCTTGATGGATACGGGTCCTATAATTTTTTATCTGCAAAATATAATATTGGAAGTAAAACCTTAAAACAATGGGTTGCTAAGTATAAAGTTTATGGAATCGAAGCTTTTAGTGCCAAACAAGGTAATTCTACTTACACAGTAGAATATAAACTTATGTGTGCTAAGGCCGTTTTATCTGGTGAAGGAAGTGTTGATGATATCGTTGTAAAATACAACATATCCTCAAGAGAAGTACTCCGATGCTGGATTATGAAGTATAATGCCAATAGAGAACTTAAGTATTATGATCCTAAAAGGGAGTTCTATATGGCAACTGCAAAAAGAAAAATAACTCTTGAAGAACGTAAGGAAATCGTTAAATATTGTATAAATCATGAGCGTAATTATAAAGATACAGCTACATTATTTAATGTATCCTATAGTCAGGTTTACTCATGGGTTAAGAAATTTGATGCAAATGGTGAAGAAGCATTATCTGATAAACGAGGACATCATAAAACAGATAATGAGGCAGGTATTTCTTACCCCATTGTTCCTTGACTTCTAATAGATTATTTAAAGCTGTTTCTTCATTTATTGCAGCGTAGATTGATTTTAAATCCTTTGCAAAAGCTTTTTGATCTCCAGAAGCAACATATTTCATACTCGCACGTATTTGATGAATGATACAACGTTGATGCTTTACTAAGGGCATATGCAGCTTTGTTAACAATCTGTTTTTCATCACGTACCTTATAGTGGATAGCATCTAAAAAATGAAAGAATAAACTTGTTCTAAAGGCCTATTTTGCTATTCGGATACAACTGTTAAAATACGGTCAGTAATCTTAGAAACCATATCTGCTGATATTTCTACATCATATAATTCCTTAATTTGAACATGAATATCTCGTGTAGAAAGACCAGTGGTATATAAAGATAATACTTTATCTTCAATACCAGTAATATTACGTTGATGCTTTTGAATGATTTGAGGCTCAAACTCTCCATTTCGATCTCTAGGAATATTTATCTCAACAGGATCTAATTCAGATTTAACAGTTTTGTTACTGTAGCCATTCCTGCTATTAGTAGTAGTCTTATCTGAAATCTGATATTTGTCATATCCTAATTTTTCTTCTAATTCAACTTCAAGGGCTTCTTGAAGTACATCTTTAAACATTTCCTTTAATAAATTTAATACATCATCTGTGTTAGTAAAATGTTGCTCTTTAATAAAATTTCTTACTAAATCCTTTGGTAATACTGACATAAAAAGCTCCTCCTTAAGATACATTTGATTTTTTATAATCATCGCCTTAGGAAAGAGCTTTTAATCAGTTTACACAAAATTTTATACAGGCTCAAAAAATCATCTACAAATATTTAACTATTCGTAGATGACCTTTTTATAAATATCACTTAACTAAATGACATTGGCCCCCTTGTATCCTCTTTTTTTATTACATTTCACATATAATTATAAACGATCTTCATATGTTTCAATCTTCATATCAGATTTCCATGCATCTAATTTTTTATTAAATATGTCATAACTTTTTTGCTCTTTTACAGTTTCTTTCACTTCATCTTTTACTTCATCATATGATTTTGTTACAGCTTCTTTTTGTACATTTGTTACTTTAATAAGGTGATAACCAAATTGTGTTTTAACTGGATCTGATACTTGTCCTTCAGCTAAATTTTTTGCACCTGCTAAAAAATCTGCATCGTATTGTGGGCTATCATATTCAATAAATCCTAAAGCACCACCACGGTCTTTTGTACCATCTGTACCATATTTAGCTGCAAGATCTTCAAAACTTGTACCTGCTTCATATTCTGCTTTTATTTTTTTAGCTTCTTCTTCTGTTTTTACAAGAATATGTGCCATTTCTGCACCTGCATTTGTTCTATAGTTATCTGAATTTTCTTCATAGTAAGTTTTGACTTCTTCTTCTGTGACATCTACATCTTTTGTAACATCTTCAATTACTTTACTAATTAATAAATCACTTTTGATACTTCTTTAATTTCATCTAAGTTTGTATTCATTTCTTTAAGTCTCTCATTAAATGCTTCCTCTGACTCAAAGTTTGCTTTTAATGCATCCACTTGTCCATTAATTTCATCATCTTTTACTTCAATATTATTAGCTTTTGCTTTTTGTACTAAAACTTGAGTTTCTACTAAATTTTGAAGAATCATTGCTTTTTGGTTTTCAAACTGCTCTTTAGCATTCTCATCTTTTAAATAGTCTTCTCCATATTGGCTTTTTAAGCTCTGTTCTAAGTTGTTTAAATAATTTGTATATAATCCTTCTTTATAAATTGGTGTACCATCTACAACTGCAATAACTGTTTTATCTTTTTCATCGGCTTTTGTCACTTTAGTTCCTGTATCCCCATTACTATTACCACACGCTACCATGCTTAAACTCATTGCACTAATTGCTAACACTGCGATTAATCTTTTTACCATTTTCATAGATTTTTCCTCAATTTCCTTGTTTGTTTAGTATCACTTACACTTTAAATTTTTATCGTTTATTACCTTTTATAAGGTATACTACTTATTATTATACACCTATTTGTGACGGTTTTGTGATTTTTACTTATTTTTTTTATTGATTCGCTAATTTTTTAGGCATTTCAAACCAAAATATACTACCCTTACCGCTTTCACTTTCTACCCCATATTGCGCCTTATGATTATCTAGTATTGATCTTACAATAGATAATCCTAATCCTGTTCCTATAGCAGCTCTTTTATGGGTCTTATCTACTTTATAATAACGATCCCATATATAAGGTAAATTTTCTTTTGCAATACCTTCACCTGTATCAATGACCTCTATCCTTATACAATCTTGCATAACTTTTTGCTTCACAATAACTTTCTTATCATCTCCAGTATAATTAATCGCATTATTAATTAGATTATATAATACTTGAGATATACGTAACTCATCTGCATAAACTATGGCTTCTTCATTACAAATCAAATCAATCTGATAGCCGCCCTGTTCTGTTAATGCATTATAGCGCTTTAACATTTGGCGAATACTTTCTGTAAGATTAAAAGTTGTATAAGTTAATTTAGTTGTGCCTGACTGTAATCTAGACAAATCTAACATATCATTTACAAGCTGTGAAAGATGCTTTGATTCATCAATAATAATTTGGGTATTTTCAGGTGTATTTTCACCTGGTAAATCCCGCATCATCTCTGCATAACCCGTAATTAATGTAAGTGGTGTTCTTAAATCATGAGACACATTGGCAATCAACTCTTTTCTTAAGCCTTCTGTCTTACTTAACTCCTCTGCTGCGTAATTTAATGTACGGCTCAGCTCTGATATTTCCTTATAACCATGCCCTTCAAAGGCTACTTGTTCTGGATGGGAAGCTAAAAGATTGGCCACATTATTCATTTGACTAATAGGACTTGTTATCCTTTTAGCAATATAAAAAGCTAATATAAAAGCTAATACTAGCATAAGCACCGTTACATATATTAATTGTTCACGAATTGTTTGTACTGTAGCATTGATAGGTGAAATAAGCCCATTAATAAAAATAACCACCTCACCTAAACTTGGATCATACACGACTCTTGTATACACCACACTTTTTAAGGCTTCTACCTTAGGATAAAACTTTACATTAGTATGATCATAACTACGTTCTATATTAATTGCACGATAAGGCCTTTTTTCAATAGCTATATTATTCTTATGAGATTTCGCTTTATAAATCAACCTTTTATATTGATCATGGCTTACATTAGGATAAATACTATTGCCACCTAAATCATTTTCTACATAAACCACATAACCATTAGCATCTGTAATAACAATACAAAGTTCTTTTTCAGCTGCTACTTGTGCAATCACATCCAAAATCCCATTTTTACCGATATTATTACCTATTTGATTCCCAATCTTTTTAATCTCTTTTACTTTAATACTTTCATAGAAATCATTTAAAAATATAACCTGAAACAACCATAACACTATAATTAAAACGCCTACAAATCCAGCTAAATAGTTAAACAGCTGCCATTTCATACTCCATCTATTTTTCTTCAAAACGATATCCCACCCCTCTTAGGGTTACGATTAAATCTGCATATTTGCCAAGTGTTTTTCTAAGCAGTTTAATATGTGTGTCTAAAGTACGGTCATCACCATAGTAATCATAGCCCCATACATTACTAATCAGCATTTCTCTTGTTAGTGCAATACCTCTATTTTTCACCATATAAAAGAATAATTCATACTCTTTAGGCGTCATATCTACCACTTTGCCATCAATAGTTACCATGCGTCCATCAAAATCTACGACAATCCCTTGGATTTTCACCTCATTTTTAGTAACTATTTCTACTGCTTGTGGCTGGCTACGTTTAATAATAGCAGAAATACGCATCATCAATTCCTTCGGTGAAAATGGCTTCACTACATAATCATCTACACCTATTTCAAACCCATGAATGCGATCATATTCCTCACCTCTTGCTGAAAGCATAATCACAGGTGTTTGGCAAAATTTCTTAATCTCTTTACAAACCGAGAAGCCATCTAACTCTGGCATCATCACGTCCATAATAATAATATCAAATTTTTCTTTTTTACAAATTTCAATGGCACTCATACCATCAGCCGCTTCTGTCACAGTGTGTCCCTCAAAAACTGCATATTTCTTAATGATCTCACGAATCATTTTTTCATCATCTACGATTAATATATTGTACATGCTACACTCCTTGTCTCTATAAGCACTATTTTTTATATTATTGTAACATATCTTTATTTATAAGACATTATAAAGTAAAAAGCACCATAACCCTTATCACTGAGGTTATAGTGCCCTATCTTAACCTTAATTAGATTGTGGTTTATTTTCTGATAATACTAGATTCTTTGTTAACATTTGTCCATCTCTTGAAATTGTCATTTTAACAGTATCGCCTACTTTTTTATCTTGTAAGATTTTGCTGATATCAGCTGTATCTGTAACCTCTTGATTATCAATAGCTAAGATGCAATCACCTACTGCAAGTCCAGATTTTTCAGAATTTGTACCTGGTGTAAGTCCTTGAATATAGACTCCCATACGATTTAAACGATACTGCATAGCTGTTTGAAGTGAATCCACTTGTAAAACAGATACGCCAAGTACTGGTCTACCTGTTACATAGCCATTATTCATAAGTTCATTAACGATATTTTTCACTTCATTAACTGGAATAGCAAATCCCAAACCTTCCACATCACTTCCTGCTGATTTTGCTACAACAAGTCCTACAAGCTGTCCTTGATCATTAAATAAACCGCCTCCTGAGTTACCTGGGTTAATAGCTGCATTTGTTTGAAGCAAGTTCATTGTTTGTCCATCTAAAGTAATTTCACGGTCTAAGGCACTAATAATACCATTTGTTACTGTACCACCTAATTGTCCCAGTGGATTTCCAATAGCTACTGCAAGTTCACCTACTTGTAACTGATCAGAATCACCTAATGATGCTGGTGTAAGTGTTGCCCCTTGAATTTTTAAAAGTGCCACATCTGTTTTTGAATCTGTGCCTACTAAAGTAGCTTCATATGTCTCGCCATTTCTTAATCTTACTGTAATCTTACTTGCTCCATTAATTACATGATTATTTGTAACTATATAACCTTCTTTTGAAACAACTACACCACTTCCTGCACCTTCTGCTATGAATTGTTGCATATGCCTGCCATTTGTTGCAATCTCAGTTGTAATCTCTACCACTGAATCGGCTGCAATACTTGC
The DNA here is from genome assembly GCF_001311925.1 of Cellulosilyticum ruminicola JCM 14822. Classification (GTDB taxonomy): domain Bacteria; phylum Bacillota; class Clostridia; order Lachnospirales; family Cellulosilyticaceae; genus Cellulosilyticum; species Cellulosilyticum ruminicola. The sequence goes on along the minus strand of NZ_BBCG01000063.1, from coordinate 11,151 downwards.
AACTTCTACTACAGATAAGCTGCTACCTGTGCGGCTGTTTGTGGCTGTTTGTACTAAATTTGTTTGCTTACTAGCTGTTGTTTCACTAACTACAGCTGCTTCTTTATTAGGATATTGATTAAATACATAACCTCCAAGTCCAAATGAGCCTACTGTTAAAGTACAAACCCCAATAATTGAAGCTATTTTCTTACGTGTTGCACGTGCTTTCTCTGATTTTAATAATGCCTGTGCTGCTGCTTCTTGTTTTCTTGTTTCCTCTTGTTTTCTAAGTTCTTCCTGTTCTGCTTTCATTCTATTTTCCATTAAAGCTTTCATTGCTTCATCATCTTCATAATACATAATTTATTCCTCCCTTAAGACCTGTCGTTTATCTTTATGTATATAGAATAATCATGTTATGTGATGACTTTTTGAACATTAACTGAAAACGTGTTGAATTGCACTTCACTTACTCTTCATCTTCATAAACTTTATCTCTATCTTTTAATACACCTTGATAGTTAATAAGTTTGGTCATTTCTAAAAAAATCAAATCATATAATAAATCTTGCCCATTTTGATTTAATCCTAAACCATTCATATATTCTTTATAGCTATTTTTCTTACTTAAATATGTAAACAAATCTAAAAGCATGCCATTCCATTCTATTACAGCTTCTTCAATAACCTTTCTATATTCTAAAAGTACTTTATTATTAAACTTCTCTTCTGCTAGCTCTGGTAAAATAGGAGGTGGTGTAACCACTATAGGAATAGGGCGACAGCCATTTAACCCTGTACGATTATTATGTTTATGAATCTTAGCTAGTAACTCATTTAAAATTTCCTTATAAGTATCTACTGAAATATAGCCTTGACTATCTTGCTTCATCTCAGCTGATGAAAGATTAATAAAAACAATATTAGGATGATGTACAAGTACTTTATCTTCTAAATTGTCTAAAAGGTTTTTCACAGTAGTCCCATTTTGGTATAACACATTCCACAAAATATTAGGATAATAACCATCTAAATGTGCATCTAATCGCTCTATGTAAGTAATCAAATTCTTAGTCTGTAATTGACCATATCCTATAAGCGTTGTTTTAATCATACAGCTTCCTCCATTTTTAAATTTCTTCACCCTAACAATAAGCTTGCACTCTCTCCTTGAGCTTTCTTTTAAATATCCATTTCATTATAATACATTTATTCAAATTTATCCAACAATTATAAATAATTATATTCAACCTAATTTTTTAATAGTTACTTATATACAATAAAAAGGTATAAAGCTTTCACTCTTTATACCTCATTATTATGCCTATCTATAAGTTCATTTTTTTAAATTTATTGGCCATAACTTGTTGTCCCTTTTGATCTAAACTACTTACTATATAAATCACAAGAAGGGCAAGTAAAAATCCTGGTACGATTTCATATAAACCGAAGAGTACAACTTGTGGAAAATGTGTTGCAAGCGATTTCCAAATAATCGTGGTGACACCACCTGTAATCATCCCTGCAAGTGCTGCCTTCCCTGTCATTTTACGATAGAATAATGACATCAAAACTACTGGCCCAAAGGTTGCCCCAAATCCTGCCCACGCATAAGCTACAAGAGCAAGTACTGAAGAATTATTAGGATCCATTGCAATACAGTACGCACATACAGCAACTAAAATAATTGTAAAGCGGCTCACCCATACAAGTTCTTTTTCAGAAGCATTTTTACGTAAGATTCCACGATAAAGGTCTTCTGAAATAGAGGAAGCTGTTACAAGGAGTTGTGAATCTGCTGTACTCATAACCGCTGCTAAAATAGCTGATAATAATACACCTGAAATTAAAACTGGTGTATAACGCATTACAAGTTCCATAAACACATATTCACCATCTAAATTCTGAATATAACTCATTTGATTTGTAATATTTACATATTCAGTTGAACCTGCCTCAAGAGTAGCTAATGTACCTTGTAAATTATTTAATGTTCCTTCCAAAACGCTACGTCCTAAAACTCCAATTAGTACAGCGCCTGTAAGTGAAATAATGACCCAAATCATAGCAATAAGGCGTGAATCTTTAATTTCCTCCGGATTTTTAACAGCCATGAATCTCACCAAAATATGTGGCTGACCAAAATAACCAAGTCCCCATGCAATAGAAGAAATAATACTAATGATTGCTACTGTGATGCCTCCCCCTACACCAGCTAAAGCATCTGTATTCCAGAAGCTTAAAAACCCTACCTCTGAAATCACGTCACGACTGCCATTAATAATAGATAAATTAAAGTTTAAAGCACCTATTTCTGCTGTTGCACCTTTTACAACCATAATTGGTAAAGCTACAATTGCAAAAAACATTAAAATACCTTGAATAAGGTCAGTCCAACATACAGCTAAAAAGCCACCTAAAAATGTGTAAGTAATAATAACCACTGTTCCAATAAGTACTGCTGTACTATATTTGATATTAAATACACTGTTCAAAAGTTTACCACCAGCTACAAAGCTAGATGCTGTATAAAATAAGAAAAAGATTAAAATAAAAATAGAAGATGCGACTCTTAAAATACGACTTTGATCCTCAAAACGGTTTTCGAAATAACTTGATAATGTAATAGAATTATCAAACTTTTCTGTATAAGTACGCAATTTTTTAGCAATAATTTTCCAGTTAAAATATGTACCTATAGCTAACCCAATAGCAATCCATACTGAATTACTCACGCCTCCAAGGAAAGCTGCACCAGGCAATCCCATTAAAAGCCAGCCACTCATATCAGAAGCTTGTGCACTTAAGGATGTTACCCATTTACCAAGTCCTCTACCTCCTAAAATGTAATCTGATAAGTTCTTGGTTTTGAAATAAAAATACATACCTATACCTAGCATCACAAATAAGTATAAACAAAATGTAATAAGTATAACTACATTTTTCTCCATATACTCCCTCCATTTCTCATCTTTCATATTTTATATATTTTTTAGTATATCATACATTATTTTATATTAATACATTATATTCTAATTTTTATACATTAATGTATTTGCCATCTATTTTATTAGGCATAAAAAATAAAGGAGCTCTATCACTCCTTTATTTCTTATAATATTTATTTATCTTAGAGACATTGCCTCATTTTATATTAAACATACTTAATCTAATAGTATTCTACTTATAGTATTTAAAATTTTCTCTTTATCTGTTGCAACATCATAGAATCCTTTAGATGGATATAACCTTTGAATATCCACTGTACGCATATCCCCTATTTGAAGTCTTGTAATAAAATGATTTGAGAAATCTTTTACTTCAATATCCATTTGAAACTCTTTATCTGGTGGTAACGAATCTGGCTTCACTGATGTAGTTGGAATAATAACAAACTTCGTTTTAAAATACTTAAATATGTAACACCAATGTCCACCATAAAGCTCCTTTGGAAAACCACGCGTTAAATTAAAATATGCTATTTGATGTACCTTAGGTAATTGTTTTGGTCTATAAAACGTAGTAGATGGATCTCCCGTTTGATTTGGTGTAAGCTCATCATAAAAGTACTTAATCTGGCCAACTTGATAATTTAAATCTTCTAGAAATCCTCTTTTTTGCTCATAGTTTTTAATGTTTCTAAAGTCTTGCATAATCTTCTGCATAAACTCTTCGTTATCCACATACATCCCCCTTCTCTTTTTTTAACTATTTACATGTACTTATAACTAAAGTTTTATATTAATAAAGTCATGCAAAAAGTGATACGAATTATATTATATATATCGTATCACTTTAAATTTTTATTTAGTTTTTTTTTAATATTATTCTACATTAATGATGAAACAATTAACTTAATAATAAAGAGTACGGCTAAAATATACATCATAACACTAATTTCTTTACGTTTGCCAGAAAAGAATTTTACAAATACATAAGTAATCCCACCAAAAATAATTCCCTCGGAAATACTTGCTGTAAATGACATCATTGCAATTGTTAAGAAAGCTGGCAATGCTTCTGTAATATCCGTAAAATCTACCTTTACAATACTATCAATCATAAGTACACCTACTACAATAAGTGCTGGTGCTGTTGCAAAACTTGGAATAGCCATAAAGATTGGTGCAAAGAATAATGCAAGGGCAAAACAAACTGCTGTTGAAATAGCTGTAAGTCCTGTACGTCCGCCTTCCATAACACCTGCTGAACTTTCTACAAATGTTGTAACAGTTGAAGTTCCTAAAGCAGCTCCTACTGTAGTTCCAACGGCATCTGCAAGGAATGCTTGTTTAATACGTGGTAATTCACCTTTTTCATTGAGATAACCAGCTTTTTCAGCTACACCCATAAGTGTGCCTAATGTATCAAATAAGTCAACGAATAAGAATGAAAAAACAACTACAATAAATGTAAAAATATTATCTGCACTACCAAAGATTTCACTTGCTTTTGGTATTTTGAAAAACACCTCACCAAATCCATCAAATAAAGCACCACTTGCACTAAAGCTTGGTAATAATGAATAAACACCAGCTTCTACATCTACCTTATACCAACCAATAGCTTGTGCACCGATTCCAAATACCCAAGTTGTTAAGATTCCAATTAAAATAGCACCTTTCACATTACGTTTCATTAGAACAACAGTTACAATAACACCAAGCATACATAATACAGCTGGTGGTGTAACCATATTACCAAGTCCTACCAAGTTGCTATTATTATCAATAACGATATTTGCACCTTTTAGTCCAATGAATGCAATGAATAAACCAATTCCTGCACTTACAGAAGCTTTCATACAACTTGGAATTGCATTAAATAATGCTTCTCTTACATTACATAAAGTTAAAATAATAAAGATTAAACCTTCTACAAAAACTGCTGCTAATGCAAACTGCCATGAATACCCCCAGTTCATTACTACAGTATATGTAAAGAATGCATTAAGACCCATACCTGGTGCTAAAGCAAATGGATAATTAGCTACAAGCCCCATAACAACGCATCCAATGATTGATGCAAAAATGGTTGCAACAAATACCCCCTGTTGATTCATCCTGCATCTCCAAGTATTTGTGGATTAACTGCAAGTATATATGCCATTGTCATAAAAGTTGTAATACCTGCTGCTATTTCACGCTTCACGTTTGTATTATTCTCTTTCAACTTAAAGTAACCCATTTTAACCTCCTTAATATAACCTGTTTGATAAATTTACAAGAAAACAAATTAATTTACTATATATAGATATTTCACTTCCTTCATAATAATACCTTAATCTAAAAAATAAGTCAAAGGTTTTTCGAACATTTTTATATCTTTTTTACATAATATTCGATTTTATTTCTTGTATAGTTTCTTAAATTTATGTATATGCTCCTAATAATAAGTTACTTAAAGGCTAATGCATATCTAAATGAACTATGTTATACTAATCGTAAAGATTTATTTTTAAAGAAAGGCTTAACTATGATTAATTATAAATTAGTACTCGCTTATGATGGTTCAAAATATAACGGCTTTCAAAGGCAGAGTAAACACCCAGAGAAAACAATTCAAGGTAAAATAGAAGCTGTACTTTCTAGACTCTTTGAAGAAGAAATTCAAATCATTGGTTCAGGTCGTACAGATGCAGGTGTTCATTCACATGGACAAACTTGCAACTTTTTCAGTGAACGTTCTATTCCTTTAGACAAAATCTCTGATTACCTTTTTAACTATTTACCAAAAGATATTGCTGTAGTGAACTTAGCCATTGCTTCACCTCGCTTCCACTCACGTTATAACGTGGTGAAAAAATGCTATGTTTATGCACTTGATAATAATAAATTTGCGGATCCTTTTACACTTAAATATGCTTATCATGTTCCAGAACCTTTAAATATTACGGCCATGGAAGAAGCTAGCAAACATTTACTTGGCAAACATGATTTCAAGAGCTTTACCTCTCTTAAATCAAAAACGAAATCTACAGTACGTACAATCTATTCTATCAATTTTGCCGTTTCAGGTTCCAAAATTCAAATCACTTATGAAGGGGATGGTTTCTTACAACATATGGTCCGTATTTTAACAGGTACTTTAGTTGAAGTTGGTTTAGAACTTAAGTCACCTAATGAAATCCCTGGTATTTTAGAAGCTTTAGAACGTGCAAAAGCCGGTGCCACTGCGCCTAGTCATGGGCTTTATATGGAAAAAGTATTTTATGATTAATAAAATTTTTTAATAATAGGAGGTAGCTTATGGAAACATATTCTATTTCTAATAGAAAAGAATTCATGAATAAGCTCTTAAAATCTGAGCTTTTTGATACATTTGAGGTTAAAGAAATCGTCATCCATGCAGCTTTTAAACTTATTATTGATGGTAACCGTAATATGGATTACTTTGATACCTTAAATGACGAAACTTACTCAAAACTTCTAACTTGGGGCGAAGTGCGTAAACATGTTTATGAACTCATGCAAGGCACCAAAATGCCAACTTACTTTAAAATTATATTAGGTACTAATAAAGAAAAAACAGCTTCTTTAGCACCTGAAGCTTCTGCTTTTTACCTAAACATTCATTTTAAAGAAAACCAAATCAGTTGCAGTACTGGCACTTCTTATAAAACTTTTACATTAGACAAAAGTGCCGATATATTATGGGATGAAAAAATGAAGCAGTTTTTATTTAAATATCAGTTTATGTAAAACTATTAAATACGTTTATCATCTTACAGTCTCATCATCTTAAATTTATAGTGGCCATCACCTTTACATATTCTGTAAATACAAATGTTTGTACTAAAGGTAATGGCCACTTTTTCATTAACTGTATTGCATTGAAAGATAATTTTGTTAAATAGGAGGTACTCATGGATTACAATAAACTTTATTCTAGTTTTACATCCTTACTTTTGATGACTATTATTCAACTTCTTGTCAGTTGCTTTTTATTACACCATATACTTATGACGATTTTATCGCTTACTGCATGTATTTTATGTTTAAGCAGTTTATTTTACATCAATAGCAAATGTAACCCTAAGAAATAATTTATTATTCATTATATTTTCTTCAAATGTGTATTTTATACTTTATACGATAAAAAAAGATTCATCTAAGGAGGTACCTTTTATGTCTAAACAAGGTAATTTATCAATTAATAGCGAAAATATTTTCCCTATTATTAAAAAATGGCTCTACTCAGATCACGATATCTTTACACGTGAAGTAATCTCAAATGCATGTGATGCCATTTTAAAATTTAAAAAGCTTTGTGATATGGGTGAAGCTACAGACACGGTAAATGAAGATTTCAAAGTTGTTGTTACTGTAGATAAAGAAGCTAAAACACTTACCTTTGCTGATAATGGTATTGGTATGACAGAGGAAGAAATCGAAAAATATATTACACAAATTGCTTTTTCAGGTGCAGAAGATTTCTTAGCAAAATACAAAGATAAAATGAACGAAGATCAAATCATTGGTCACTTCGGACTTGGTTTCTATTCTGTTTTTATGGTGGCTGATACTGTTGATATTGATACTGTTTCATATCAAACAAATACTGCTGTTAAATGGACTTGTGATGGTGGGACAACCTATGAACTTTCAGAAGGTACGCGTACATCTCGTGGTACAACAATTACACTCCACATCAATGAAGAAAGTACCATGTTCTTAGAATATTACACTGTACTTCAAACCATTGAAAAATATTGTTCTTTCATGCCTGTGCCAATTTATGTCATTGATGCACAAAAAGAAGCTGAAAGACTTGCTGAAGCTGCAAAAAAAGAAGCCGAACCAATTGATGTAGATGAAAATGGTAATGCAAAAGCTCCATCTGAAGTAGATGATGCGCCAAAACCTATTAATGATGCACATCCTCTTTATGTAAAACAGCCATCTGAATGTAAAGATGATGAATACAAAGAATTCTATCGTAAAACATTTGCAGACTTTAATGAACCTCTCTTCTGGATTCATTTAAATATGGATTATCCTTTTAGATTAAAAGGTATTCTTTACTTTCCTAAACTTTCACACGAACTTGAAACTATTGAAGGACGCATTAAACTTTATAACAATCAAGTATTCGTAGCTGAAAACATTAAAGAAGTTATTCCTGAGTTCTTACTTTTATTAAAAGGTGTTATTGATTGTCCTGACTTACCACTTAACGTTTCAAGAAGCTTACTTCAAAATGATGGATTCGTTACTAAAATTGCTGACTACATTACTAAAAAAGTCGCTGATAAACTTATTTCACTTTCTAAAAAGGATAATGAAACTTATAAAAAATTCTGGGATGATATTGCACCATTTATCAAATATGGTTGCCTTAAAGAAAGTAAATTCTTTGATAAAATGAAGGATTATATCTTATTTAAAACAACAAATGATGATTATGTTACACTTAATGAGTATCTTGAACGTGTCAAAGAAACAAATGAAAATACAGTCTTCTATATTTCTAATCAAGAACAACAATCACAATACATTAAAATGTTTAAAGACAATAATCTATGTGCTGTTTACCTTGAACATTCAATTGATGGTCCATTTATGTCTCATCTTGAATACAGCAATCAAGCTGTTAAATTCAAACGTATCGACTCTAATATTTCAGATGCATTAAAAGGTGAAGCTGCAGATAAAACTTATGAAGAAAACCTTACAACACTCTTTAAAGAAAAAAGTGCATAATGATTCTCTTAAAGTAAGTGTAGAAAACTTAAAATCTAACCACGTTGCTTCTATGATTTTAATCTCTGAAGAAAGCAGACGTATGCAAGAAATGATGAAAATGTACAATATGATGGGAATGGCTGCACCAGAAACTGAAATGACACTTGTATTAAATCAAAACCATCCTCTTGTAGATGCCCTTGCACATAAAGATTTAAATGATGAAACTAAAACTTTAGTTTGTGAGCACCTTTATGATCTTGCCCTTCTTGCAAATCAAAGTTTAAGCGCAGATGCCATGTACGCCTTTGTAGAACGTAGTAATAAATTGCTTGGTATGATTATTTAATAAAACTCAAAAAAGGAATGCTCTAGGGCATTCCTTTTTTGTATCTATATAATAATACTCTATTAACACATACCTGCGCCTATCGCTAACATTTCACCTATGGCTTGAAGAATATCTGATGTAATACCTAAAGTATCTTTATCCATTACTTCTATTAATAATAAAGCAACCACTGCTGAAAATATAATGGCACCTTGTGGTGAACTAAAAAAGCCACTACAACAGTATGAACCAAGTCCTCTAGTATCTATCATAAAATCACCTATTTCATTAAGCTATTTTATCTTATGCGTTTGCACCATTATGTGTGCTAATTCTATATTCTAAATCTATCATAGGACATCTTTTCCTTGAATAATATAAGATTGAATACTTATGCTTTTAAGGAGTGATGAAATGGGCCCTTTAAAAATTGGTTCTAAAATACCTTCTTTTACAGCTTCTAGTACACAAGGTCTCATTAACCTAGATAATTATAAAGGGAAATGGATACTCTTAGTTTGCAATCCTACAGACTTTAACACTTCTCGCAAAAATGAAATAATTACGTTACTAAAGCATGCTCCTAATTTAAAAAATCTTGAACTTGAAATTTTGCCGATTTGCATGGATCCATCTGCTGCACATCTCAATTGGTTTTATGCTACGGTTAACCTTGACCGTTATGATATGCCTTTCCCAATTGTAGATGATAGGGAGGGTAAAATTGGTAAATCGATTGGTATACCTGCTGCAGTTATGCGTCAGGCAAACACTGAAGTTTTTCTCATCTCTCCTGAGCAAACTTTGGTTCAGCAATTTTCTGTTCCAGTACTTAATAGTGTCAGCCTTCAAAATATCATAAGCACCTTTGAAGGGTTAAAAAATAGTTATCGCCCTGAAATTCAAAGTTTCGAAAATGCACCTTCTGGTACCAATCCATATTGTCAGGTTCAACATATTGTAGGCGAATATGTACTAGGTAATCCTAATAATGTAGATGCTAACTTACTTGACTTTGCTATTTATGCTTTTGCACTTATTAATCCAAATGGTACATTTACAGTTTATTCTACCCGTTACCTTGAAGAATTAGTTAACTTAAAATCCGAAAATCCTAATATTAAAATTATCATGCCATCGGTGGTTGGGGTGCTGACGGCTTCTCTGATGCAGCACTTACCCCTACTTCCCGTTATGCCTTTGCTAGGGAAGCACAACGTTGGGTTAATGACTATGGCTTAGATGGCATAGATATTGACTGGGAATATCCTGGTTCTAGTGCTTCTGGTATTAAGTCTAGAAAGCAGGACCGTGAAAATTTCACCTTATTACTTACAGCTCTAAGAGATGTTCTAGGTCCAGATGCATGGATTAGCGTAGCTGGTACAGGGGAAAATGCTTATATTAATAATGTAGAAATCGCCAATATTGCACCTATCATTAACCACTTTAATTTAATGGCTTATGACTTTACTGCCGGTGAAACAGGCGCCAATGCAGGCAAACATCAATCTAATCTCTATCCATCTAGCTTATCCCTTGGTAATACTAGTGTAGATGGTCAGATTCAAAATCTTATTTCTGCGGGTATGCCTTCCTATAAAATCCTAATGGGCATCCCATTCTATGGTCGTTATGGTGCTACTGAAACCAAAACCTATGATGATTTACGTAAAAATTTCATCAATAAGAATGGCTATCAAGTCAGATGGGATGATACGGCTAAAGTACCTTATCTCGTAGACTCTAGAGGTAATTTTGCTTATTCATATGACAACTTACTTTCTATTTATTATAAAGGTCTTTATGTTATCCAAAATTGTCTTGGTGGTATATTTGCTTGGCAAAGCAGTATGGATAGAGCAAATATCCTCACTAATGCCATGTCACAAGCTATCCGAAATCCTTCTTTACTTGAACAACTCATTGAAGATAATTATGGCACAAAAATAGGACCTACTAATTCTTAAGAAATGCCACATATATAATTTAAGCAGTTATGGTAACAAAGTATATTTTCTAGTTATGGATACAGTTATCTCACTTACAAAATCCAGACATGGATACAAATAGGAGATTTACATGAAGAAAAAAATTAAATTATTAAGTACAAAAGATATTCAAAGCTATTCTATCAAATAAAAAAGTGGCTCC
>NZ_BBCG01000062.1 GCF_001311925.1 Cellulosilyticum ruminicola JCM 14822 | reverse complement strand
AAGAACATAGTTATCTATCTTTAGCATTGCCTTATTTTTATATTTTTAAAATGAGGCAATGCTAAAGATAGATAACTTATTCCTTTAAAAAGCAGCTACTTAAATATGAGTAGCTGCCTTTCTAAACAATCCCTTACTTTTTTTATAATTAATTAATAGGAATTTTAATTCTTATTTCATATCCATCTTCTTGTTCTTTCATAGTGTATTTCGCATCTACACCAGCTTTTTGGATCATGTTTACTGCTTGTGTAATTGTATTTGTTACAAGTCTCATGTCCTTAACATATGATTTAACCTTTTGATTTGCTTTATGCTGAATCATATTTTCTCTTGTAATATCCACTAACATTTGTTCAATAAGTTGCTCTGATTTTTTTACATTAAGCTCTTGTTTAATAATTTTTTCAAGTGCTACTAATTGGAATTTCTCATCTGGTAATTTTAATAATGCTCTCGCATGTCTTTCAGTTAAGTTATTTTCAATTAAAAGTTTTTGGATTGTTGATGATAACTTTAAAACTCTTAATTTATTAGCAACTGTTGATTGATTCTTACCTAATGTATTAGCTAACTCTTGTTGTGTATATCCATAGTCCTGCATAATCGTATGATATGCTTGACTTTCTTCTAAAAAGTTTAAGTTTTCACGTTGCAAGTTTTCAATAAGGGCTAGTACTGCACTGTCTTTGGTATTCACTTCAACTATAACTGCTGGAATTGTTTGAAGACCTGCTAATTTAGAAGCTTTTAATCTTCTTTCACCTGCAATAAGTTCATATGAATCTCCAACCATTCTCACAGTAATAGGTTGCATTAATCCATGTTCTAAAATAGAATTTGCAAGCTCTTGTAGAGCAGCATCAGAAAAAACCTTTCTAGGCTGATAAGGATTTGGTCTAACACGATCTACAGCAACATTTTCTATCTTTAAATCTTTTTGCATTTATTCTGCTCCCCTCTAAAATAACGTTTCGCTACTTATCAGTATAGCATATTTTACCTTTAAAAACTATATTCATACAAAATCATTCAAGATTCTCCCTAAACTATCCACATATAAAAAGAAATAAACAGAATCTGTGTATTACCTGTTAATTCTGTGGATATCATTTTTTACTTTTAAAAACTTTTTATTTACCCACTTTTCTTTCTTACCCTATCTCATTAATTTTTTATCCACAAGCTCAGACTTATATTTTCCTTTTTAATTTCATATTATTTTATATGTACTTACGGGGAGAGTAATCCCCAGCTCCCTCCAAGCGCTGTGCACTATTTTTACTAATCTTTTTTTAGTTTATTTATACTTTTATTATTCTAACATATTTTATTACCTCGCGAAGCGAGGTCGCAGTTTTAAATTTTTTGAATTTTTTAATTATCTAGACAGTTTTTTTCTAAAAATACTCCTTTTTTACTCTTTTTCAGCTACTAAATTACTTTTACTACTTTGATTTATTTACCTAATAGCCTTTAAAATCTATTTACTAATTTTCATTTAAATCAATCTGACAGTATTTCTTTTCCACAATAATGTTATTATCTATTCCTATATGTGGATAACTCATCTTATAAATTTTATCATTGTAATCTAAATCATATTTTCTTTTTCTAATTACATTTTTTACTTATCCACAATATTTGGATAAAAAGAGGAGCTATCAACAACTTTATCTGATAACTCCTCTTTTTAATTCTACTTTTCCACACCTAACGGTGCTTTTGTTGGCTCTCCTGCTTTCCTTGGATATTTACTAGCAGTTGGTTTTACCTTTTTGATCTTAGCAATTTTATGATTTAACTCTGTAAATGGTACCTTCGCATCTACAACTTCATCTAACTGACCACCTAAAATCTTAATGGCTTTTTTACCTTGCTCTAATTCTTCATCTAATTTTTGTCCTTTTAAAGCAATTAAATAGCCATCTACTTTAACAAATGGTAATGTATATTCACTAAGTACAGCTAAGTTGGCTACGGCTCTAGATGCACAAATATCAAAGCCTTCTCTATAAGATTTATTTTTTCCTAAGTCTTCTGCTCTAGAATGAATACATTCAATATCTGTAAGTTCTAATTTAGAAATTACTTCTTCTAAAAAAACTAATCTTTTCTTTAATGCATCTACTAAAGTTACTTTTAAATTTGGAAAGGCAATTTTCATTACAAGACCAGGGAATCCAGCTCCTGTTCCAATATCAATTACAGTTCTTTTTTCATTCATATCTAAAGCATTATTTACTGTCATACAATCTAAGAAATGTTTTGTAATAACTTCTATATCCTCTGTAATAGCTGTTAAATTCATTTTCTCGTTCCACTCTTGTAAAAGTGCCTTATACATCATAAACTGCTCTACTTGTCTTTCTGAAAGCTCTATGTCAAGCTCTCTTGCACCATTAACTAATAACTCTCTTTGATCCATTAACATTCCTCTTTTTCATCATTTTGAGCTTTTTCCATACGACCTTTTTGTTCTAAATATACTAATAACATAGAAATATCAGCTGGTGAAACCCCTGAAATACGAGAAGCTTGACCAATTGAAATAGGTCTTACTTGTTCAAGTTTTTGTTTTGCTTCAATTCTTAAGCTGTAAACATCATCATAGTTAATATCTTTTGGAATTAAACGACGTTCAAGACGTTTAAATTGTTCTACTTGACGTTGTTGTCTTACGATATATCCTTCATAACGAAGCTCAATCATAACTTGTTCTATAACTTCTAATGGAAGTTCTGGTCTATCTGTATCTACTTCTTTGAAATCATCGTATTCAAGCTCTGGTCTTTTTAGGATTTCACTTAAAGAAATGCCTGAGCGAAGTAATGTACTACCTTTAGCTTCTAAAATAGCTTGTACTTTTTCACTTGTTCCTACGAATACTGTTTTTAATCTTTCAAGTTCAGCTTCAATAGCTGCTCTTTTTTCTACAAATTTCACATATCTTTCTTCTTTGATAAGTCCTGCTTCATAACCTTTTTGTGTAAGTCTAAGGTCCGCATTATCTTGTCTTAAAAGAAGTCTATATTCAGCTCTAGAAGTCATCATGCGGTAAGGTTCTCTTGTTTCTTTAGTTACTAAATCATCAATTAAAACCCCTACATAACCTTCTGAACGGTCAATAATCATAGGTTCTCTACCTTCAACTTTAAGCGCCGCATTGATACCAGCTACTAATCCTTGAGCTGCAGCTTCTTCATATCCTGAACTTCCGTTCATTTGCCCAGCACTGAAGAAACCTTCAATATTTTTTAACTCTAATGAGTGTTTTAATTGCATTGGATTGATACAATCGTATTCAATTGCATAACCTGTTCTCATTACTTGTACATTCTCTAATCCTTTAATAGAACGAAGCATTTCTAACTGTACTTCTTCTGGTAATGAAGAACTCATACCTTGAACATACATCTCTGTAGTATTTTCACCTTCTGGCTCAATAAATACTTGATGTCTTTCTTTATCTGCAAATCTTACTACTTTATCTTCGATTGATGGACAATATCTTGGTCCAACACCTTCGATTACACCAGAATACATTGGTGAACGATGTAAGTTATCACGAATGATTTGATGTGTTTTTTCATTTGTATAAGTTAAATAACAAGGATATTGGTCTCGTTTAATATCATCTTCTTTATTTTCGAAAGAGAATGGTACGATACGTTTATCTCCATGTTGAGGTTCCATTACAGAGAAATCTACTGTTCTTGCATCTACTCTGGCTGGTGTACCTGTTTTAAAACGTCTGAGTTCGATTCCTAGCGCTTTTAAGCTATCACTAAGTGTATTTGATGTCTTAAGTCCATTAGGTCCTGTATGCTCAATATGCTCACCTGTAAGACATCTTGAACGTACATAAGTTCCTCCAGCAAGTACTACTACTTTACATGGATATACTGCTCCTGTACTTGTAACAACAGCTTTTACTTTGCCATCTTCAACTTGAACTTCTACGATTTCTTGTTGTCTAATACTTAAGTTTTCTGTTTGCTCAAGTACTTCTTTCATTTTATGGCTATATTTCACTTTATCAGCTTGTGCTCGTAATGAGTGAACAGCTGGGCCTTTAGCTGTATTTAACATACGAGATTGGATATACGTTTTATCAATATTTTTTCCCATTTCTCCGCCAAGTGCGTCAATTTCTCTTACAAGATGTCCTTTTGATGTTCCCCCTACATTAGGGTTACATGGCATCATTGCAATACTATCTAATGACATTGTAAACATAGATGTTTTATGACCCATGCGAGCTGTAGCAAGTGCTGCTTCACAACCAGCATGTCCTCCACCTATAACTGCAACGTCTATCGTTTCTGCAATATAAGTCATTTTCTTCTCCTACTTTCCTAAACAAAATCTACTGAATAACTGATCAATAATTTCTTCCTTTAATGATTCTCCTACAATCATGCCTAAATGTCCATAGGCATCATGTAAATCTATTGCTAAGCAATCTTCTGGTAATCCACAAGCAATTGCATCTAATACCTTCTCTAAACTCTTAATTGCATTGATAAGAGCTTGTTTTTGTCTTTGGTTAGAAATAGTTGCTTCGTTACTAATTGAAGTATTGCCTTTAATTACAAAGTTTTTCATTTCTGTACGTAATTCATTTAAGCCACTTTGTTCTTTAGCTGAAATACGCGCAACTGTTCCGTTACTAAAGTGTTCTTTGAACATTTCCTCTGTAATATTATTATCTAAGTCAATTTTATTAAGAACATAGATAACTCTTTTATCTTTAATTTGCTCTAAAATCTCTAAATCTTTTTCTAATAAACCTGCATTACTATCCACTAACATTAATACAAGATCCGCTTCTTCAATAGATGTCTTTGATTTCTCTACCCCAATACGTTCTACAACATCATCAGTTTCACGAATTCCTGCTGTATCTAATAATTGGAATGGGATTCCATCTACATTAAGGTAAGCTTCTACAACGTCTCTTGTTGTTCCTGGGATATCTGTAACAATTGCCTTATTTTCTTCTAATAATGCATTAAGTAATGATGATTTACCAACGTTAGGTCTACCTACAATAGCAGTTTTAACACCCTCACGAATCATCTTACCTGTGTCTGCTGTTTTTAACAGTCTTTGAAGTTTTGTAAGAAGCTCTTCAAGCTCCTGATCAAATTCTTCTGTGATAGGTTCATCTTGATCATATTCTGGATAATCAATAGAAACTTCAATACGTGCAATAATTTGGATTAATAAGTCTTGGTATTCTTTAATGCTTTTAGATAAGTTACCCTCTAATTGACCAATAGCTTGTGATAATGATAACTCTGTTTTAGCCTCAATAACGTCCATAATCGCTTCTACTTGAGCAAGGTCAATACGTCCATTTAAGAATGCACGCTTTGTAAATTCTCCACTATCTGCAATTCTAGCACCTACGCTGATTACTTCCATAAGAACAGCATTAAGTGGCACTGGGCCTCCATGACAGTTAATTTCAACAACATCTTCTCTTGTAAAAGTTCTAGGCCCCTTCATGAGCATAACTAAAACTTCATCTAAAACCTTACCATCTTTATTAACGATATGTCCATAGTTAATTGTATGGGAATCTACGTCAGCTAGTGATTTTTTATTTGCCGCTCTAAAAATTTTATCAACTATACTTACTGCATCATTCCCACTTACTCTAATAATTCCAATGCCACCTATGCCCACAGGTGTAGATATAGCTGCTATAGTATCTTCAAATAACATAAATTTTAAGTCCTTTCTAAATAAAAAACCCAGTATAGAACTGGGTTTATCTGTATGATTTATTTTGATAGTTTGGTGTAATAACCACTCTTCTAAATGGTTCTTTACCTTCACTATGTGTTTTTACAATTTTACTATCCTGCAAAGCTGAATGAATAATTCTTCTATCATATGGATTCATTGGTTCTAATATAATTGGCTTTTTACTTTGTTGAGCTTTTTTACTTAACTTATAAGCAAGTTTCTTAAGAGTTTCCTCTCTTCTTGCTCTATAGTTTTCTGTGTCTAACATAATTTTAACATATTCTGTACGACCTTTGTTTGCAACAATGTTAACAATATATTGAATCGCATCTAATGTCTCGCCTCGTTTACCAATAACAACACCCATACTTTTACCTTCAAAGCCTATGCTTAATCTATTGTTATTAACTACTTCAGACTTAACAGTTGCTTCAATATTCATCTCTCTTAAAAGCTTATATAAAAACTCTTCTGCTAATGCTTGTACATGTGCTAATTCATCTCTAGTCACTACTACAGCATCTTCTGAATCCTTTTTCTCTTTATTTTTAACTTTGCTTGATTTTGGTGGTGCCACCGTTTCAGTTTCTTTATTTGCATTAGCAACTTTAACATCTTCTTTAACTTCAGATATCACTTCAATTTGTGGTTCAACTTCTGCTGGTGCCTTAAGTGTTACTCTAACTTTAGCGTCTCTTGCACCAAATCCTAATAACCCCTTTGAGCCTTTAGTAATAATCTCGATATCTACTTCCTCTGTACTAGCACCTAACTCTATTAACGCTTCTGTTACAGCGTCATTAACAGTTTTACCTACTTTTTCAACACTTCTCATGTTTATACCCCCAACCTTTGTAAATTTACTGGCTTACTTTTACCACTTCACTTTACTGCTATTTTAGGTTGTCTTGATCAGTATTATCAGTTTTTTGGACTGGTACTCTTTTTCTTACTTTTCTAGTAGTAACCCGTCCATTCTTACTAGCTTCTTCACGATCTTTTTTAAGTTGTGCTTCCATTTTTTCATCTTGCTTAGCAAGCATTTTGTTTACAACCCACTGTTGCCCCATCATAATTACGTTACCAGAAATCCAATAAAGTGCTAAACCGATTGGCATAGTGTAAGACATGAATGCTGTCATAACAGGCATTACAATATTCATTGTTTTCATCATAGATTCAGCAGGATTTTGTTCACTTGATGCAGTGCTTTGTACTGCACCATTTGCTGACATTGTAATCTTAGAGAAAATATATGTTGATGCACCTGCAATAATAGGCACGAGGATTGCTAACCACATTCCTGAACTTATAAGTAACTTAGGTGTATCTACTACGTTCATTGTTAAAAATGTCTCATAGCTGTGTTTTAATTGGAAAATTTGATCTAAACCTGGTACATTGCCAGCGCTTTGTAAAAATTCATTCCATTGTGTTGTTGTTAAATGGCTTAAAAATTGAGATACGCCATCAACTTGTGATAAATCATATTGTTGACGAGAATTTACATATACTGAATCTGCAAATGGTTGTAATAAACTTTGATAGTTCGCAATATTAATAGTAACAATCTCAGCCATTTGATGATATACATTTGTTAATTTATTAATATATTGCGCTGGTGTACGAAGTACATTAAATAACGCAATAATTAATGGAAATTGGATTAATAATGGTAAACATCCAGCAAAAGGATTAATTTTATACTTTTTATATAAAACTTGCATCTCTTGACTCATCTGCATTTGAGATTGTTGATCCTTTTTATCTTTATACTTGTTTTGAATTCTTTGCATTTCAGGCTGAATTTTACTCATGCCCCTACTTGTTCTTTGTGAAGACAATTGTAAAGGTGTCATTAAAACACGTGCTACTAATGTAAATAAAATAATTGAAATCCCAAGCGCTGCTTCTGGAGATATAAGGGTTACCCCTTCAAAAATTACATTAAGTATTGCCCCAAAAAATTGATTAATTAGACTCATTCGTTTCCTCCTAATTTTTTCTTAACAACATTCATGTCGTCTTTAACATTAAGGTTACTTTTTACTCAACTTCACTTTCTTCTCTGGTACTGGATCATACATTACAGGATGAAGTGGTTGGCATTTAAGAATCCTTTTTATTCCTAGAAATGTTCCCTTTATAAAACCATGAATTTGTATTGCTTCGTAAGTATATTGTGAACATGTTGGATAGAATCTACAATTCCCTCCTAACATGGGGGATATTCCTTTTTGGTAAAATCTAATAAGTAAAAGTGCTACTTTCTTAGGTAAATTCTTCATCTTCACCCTCCCTTTTGTAGCAATTATAGCCTATTTTTATAAATCTATTATAAATCTTCTTGTTTGCCATATACCCTATGTTGTTTCAACAAATGAATAAGTGCGGAAGAAATATCCTGATAGGACGCTCCATTAGCATTAGATCTTGCTACAATAACAAAATCCCAGCCTTGTTTTTCGATATATTCTTCATTTAATCTATAACTTTCTCTAATGAGTCTAGTTGTACGGCTACGTACAACACTATTCCCAACTTTTTTACTAACCGATATACCCAGTCTGTTATCAGATTTATTATTTTTTAACTTATATACAACTAAATACTTGTTAGCAAAAGATTTTCCTCTTCTATACACTACTCTAAACTCGTAGTTTTTCTTTAGTGATTCTGCATATTTCATAAAAAATGCTCCTAAATTTCTATAGCAAAACAAGGCCACAAAAGCGGCCTTGTTTTATGCTGTTAATTTTTTTCTACCTTTTGCTCTTCTTCTAGCTATTACCGCTCTACCGTTTTTAGTTCTCATTCTTTTACGAAAACCATGTTCTTTACTTCTTTGACGTTTCTTTGGTTGGAAAGTCATTTTCATTGTGTGTTACCTCCTTTTTGGGATAAGTTACCACACAATATGCACATTAAAATGATAAATAATCAAACGGATAATTATCTATCTCACACAAATTAAAAAATATTTACATTCATTTATAGAAATGTAAACAAGCACTATAATCAGTATAAAAGATTTGTTTTCTAACGTCAAGATGTACGCTTAATATTCAGCCAATAAATATTTGGTAATTAAACTGGCAGCATCTAAAATTGCCTATTTAAAAGAAATGGCATTTCAAAATATAATATTTTATACACAAAAAATAAAAAGCTTCCTATTATAATGTATAATAACTTAGTATCTTTTCTCGCTATCTTCCCCTATTATTCCCTATCTTTTCTCTTTTTACTCATTTTTAGCTAGTCCTATTTTCTTTTTATTTATATTTAAATCTATTGCTTTCTATTTTACTTTTCTTTTAAACAATCTGCTAAAATATCCACATTTTATCCACTACAAATTCTGTGGATATTTTTTAGAGACAGGTTGATTTTCCACAGGTATTTTGATATTATTAGATTATCTGTAGATAAGTTGTTAATTAAGTAATGTTATTCACATTTTGTTGATAACCCTGTGTATAACATATATTTTTTTTGTTTTTTATTATTTTTTTTAGATTTCCTACGTTGAATAACTTTATCCACAACCTGTTTCTAATTCACTTATTCAACCAGGAAATTTGACTTTTTCAAGATATATGTTGATTATTTTATGCACATGTTGACAATACTTGAATAAGCTGTGCATAAATTTACGTAAATTAGGAGGATTAAGAATGTCATCAGTGTATGAAAAACAATGGGAAGCCATTCTTAGTATTATCGAACTAGAAACATCTAGTGTTAGTTTTAATACTTGGTTTAAAGATACGCAAATTCTTGATATTCAAGACAATGTCTTAATATTAAATGTTAAAAATGAGTTTACTAAAGAAATTCTCAATACGCGTTATCTAGAACTCATTCGTAATAGTGCTCTACAAGTTTTAAACAAAGAGTACACGATTAAGTTTGTGCTTCCTAATGAACAAACAAATTTAGAGCAAAATAACAAGAAAACTGAACAGGTACAAGACCCATTAAATACCCCTAGTAATCTTAATCCTAGATATGTATTCGATAGTTTTGTAGTAGGTAACAGTAATCGCATGGCACATGCTGCAGCTTTAGCTGTTGCGGAAGCACCTGCCCGTGCTTACAACCCTCTATTTTTATATGGAGGCGTAGGTCTTGGTAAGACTCACCTTATGCATTCTATTGCACATTTTATTTTGGATCAAAATCCTAATGCAAAGGTTATCTATGCCTCATCGGAGAAATTTACAAATGAACTTATTAACTCAATTCGTGATGATAAGAATGAAAGTTTTCGCAATAAATATAGAAATATCGATGTGTTATTAATTGATGATATTCAGTTCATTGCAGGAAAAGAACGTACTCAAGAAGAATTTTTCCATACCTTCAATGAATTGCATGAAGCAAATAAACAAATTATTATATCAAGTGATCGTCCACCTAAGGAAATTCAAACTCTTGAAGATCGTTTACGTTCACGTTTTGAATGGGGACTTATCGCTGATATTCAAAGCCCAGATTTAGAAACTAGAATTGCTATTTTACGCAAAAAAGCTGAAATCGAAAGTCTATCAGTACCTGAAGATGTACTTTTATTTATTGCAAAAACAGTTATTTCTAATATTAGGGAACTTGAAGGTGCTTTAAATAGAATCCTTGCATTCTCTTCATTAACTAATAAACCAATTACAGTTGAACTAGCTAATGAAGCACTTAAAGACCTTATTTCTAAAGATAAACCTAAAGTAATTACAGCAGAATATATTCAAGAGACAGTAGCAGCTTACTTCCATCTTAAACCTGAAGATCTTCAATCTTCTAAAAGAACACGTAACATTGCATACCCTCGTCAAATCGCAATGTATCTCTGCCGTAAACTTACAGACCTTTCTCTCCCTAAAATTGGTGAGAAATTCGGTGGTCGTGATCATACAACTATTATTCATGGTTTTGAAAAGATTTCTCGTGAGCTTCAAACTGACATTGAACTTACTCAAGTTTTAAATGAACTTGAAGCTAAAATTACATCTTAATAACCTGTGTATATTATTGTGAACTTAAAGTGAATTATTTGTGGATTTTTCTTTAACTTTAACCTTAATGTGAATAGTGTGGATAAAGTTAAAGAAAAACATCAACTTGTCCACAGCTATATATACAAGTATTTATTTAACAACTTCAAGGGGTTGTCGTAGTTATCCACATTACCCACAAGATCTATTACTATCATTACTATAAAATATATTATTATTGTATATGTTTTACTCGAAAGGAGATTATCCACATGCATATCTATTGCAGACAAGATTTATTGCTTAATAGTATCAATACAGTTCTAAAAGCATGTTCAACAAAAACAACAATGCCTATTCTAGAATGTATCCTATTACAAGCATCTAATAATAAATTAACATTAGTAGGAAATAACTTAGAGCTAGGTATTGAAAGCACTATTGATGCTGAAGTTATAATAGAAGGCTATATTGCCTTAGAAGCTAAAATTTTCTCTGAAATCATCAGAAAAATGCCAGGAGAAATCGTTGAAATCTCATCAGATGATCACTTTATGACAAGTATCGTTAGTGAAAAATCTAAATTCCAAATCGCTGGACAATCAGGGAAAGACTTCCCAGGACTCCCATCTGTGGAAAAAACAAATTCCTGTACAGTTAGTCAGCTTGTTTTAAAAGACATGATTCGCCAAACAATTTTCTCTGTTGCCCAAGATGAAACAAGACCTATTCTTACAGGTGAAATGTTACAAATTAAAGATAACAGTTTAAATCTCGTATCTGTAGATGGATACCGTATCTCTTATAGAAAAACAACACTCTCAATTGAGAATACTGATGTAGAAGTTGTCATTCCAGGAAAGACACTTGTTGAAATTAATAAGATTTTATCTAGTGAAGAAGAACAAGTTACAATCTACTTTGAAGACAAACATGTTCTCTTTGATTTAGGTGATAGTAAAGTTGTTTCAAGATTACTTGAGGGAGAATTCTTAAAATACGAACAAGTATTTTCTTCTGATTATGAAACACAAATCGTTGTAGATCGTAAGAACTTACTTATGAGTATTGAACGTGCTGCACTTATTTCTAGAGAAGGTAAGAAAAATCCTATTAAATTAGAGATGGACGGTGATAAAGTTATCATCACATCTAACGCAGAACTTGGAACAGTCAGAGAAGAGCTTGATGTAGAACTTGAAGGTAAAGAAATTACAATTGCTTTCAATCCAAAGTACTTAATTGATTCACTTAAAGCAATTGATGATGATAAAGTTTGTATTAACTTTATTTCAGCTTTAACACCATGCATTATTAAGCCAGAAGAAGGCGATCACTATAAATATTTAATATTACCAATCCGTGTAAATGCATAATTAAAATTAAGTCGCTCTAAAATTCAATTATGAATCATAGAGCGATTTATTCATTAGTGTTTTGTATACAATATACGTAAAAGAAAAGGAGTATTTTAAAATGACGGAGATTAAAATTGATACAGAGTTTATTAAATTAGACCAACTTATGAAATATGCTTCAATGGTACAGACAGGTGGAGAAGCAAAAATGCTTATTGCTCAAGAACTTGTTTTAGTAAACGGGGAAATCTGCACACAAAGAGGTAAAAAAATCAGACCTGGTGATGAAGTGCAATTTGATGGAGAAACTTATAAAGTTTATTAATCAAGAGGGAGAACTTTATGTATATAAAGGAGCTATCTTTAAGTGATTTTAGAAACTATGATGAGTTAAACATTCAACTAGATCATGGTATAAATATTTTTAGAGGGGATAATGCCCAAGGAAAGACAAATGTACTAGAAGCGGTATATCTTTGCGCTACTGCTAGATCGCATCGTACACACAAAGAAAAAGAAATCATTAGATGGAATCAAGAAGTTGCTCACGTAAAAATTAACGTGCAAAAACATTATGTTGAGGATGTAATTGATTTTCATCTTACACAAAAATCTAAATCTGCACTTATTAATAAAATGCCTATTAGTAGATTGGGTGAATTATTTGGTTGTTTAAATATTGTTATGTTTTCACCAGAAGACTTACAGCTTATTAAAAATAGCCCTAAAGAACGTAGACGATTTATTGATATTGAACTTTGTCAAATTGATAAGATGTATTATTATGCCCTTAGACAATACCATAAAGTTTTAAAACAAAGAAATCTTGCATTAAAAGAATATTTCAAAACAAAGGATTACTCCATGTTAGATGTTTGGGATATGCAATTAGAAGAGTATGCTAAAACTATCATTCAAAAAAGAGAAGCCTTTATTGAAGAAATCAATGAAATCGCTTGCACGATTCACAAAGACATTTCTGGAGATAAAGAAACATTACAAGTGATTTATGAGCCAAGTGTAAAGGCGGAAGATTTTGGCGAAAAAACGCTGAGAAATAGAGAAAAGGACTTATTATATCAAAATACATCAATAGGTCCACACCGTGATGATATGACATTTTTAATTAATGGTATGGATGTTAAAACTTATGGATCGCAAGGACAACAGCGTTCTGTAGTACTATCTATGAAGCTGGCAGAACTAAATATTATGAAAAAGTATATAGGTGAGGAACCGATACTTTTACTGGATGATGTACTCTCTGAGCTGGATGATAAGCGTCAAAGGGATTTATTTAAATATACACAAAATATCCAAACATTAATTACTTGTACAGGAATTGAACAAAGTGTATGGAATACACAAAAAATTGGAAAACTATATAATGTAAGAGCTGGAAGAATTACACTAGATGATGGGGAATAGTTAAAAAATTAAGTAAATTTGCTTTAATTAGTGTTTTGGTGTATAATAAAAGTTGGATTATTATGTTTATGAGTAATTATTAAAGGAGTGAGATCTTAGTTATGGCAGCAACGTACAATGAAAATCAAATACAAATATTAGAGGGGCTGCAGGCAGTACGAAAAAGGCCTGGTATGTATATCGGTAGTACTTCCGTAAAAGGTCTTCACCATCTAGTATATGAAATCGTAGATAATGCCGTAGATGAAGCATTAGCAGGTTATTGCGATACTATCGTAGTAACTATACACCCAGATAATACAATATCAGTTTTAGATAATGGTCGTGGTATTCCAGTAGGAATTCACCCTCAAAAAGGAATTTCTACTGTAGAAGTTGTATTTACTATTTTACACGCAGGTGGTAAATTCGGCGGCGGAGGATATAAAGTATCTGGAGGTTTACATGGTGTAGGGGCATCAGTTGTAAATGCGCTTTCAGAATGGCTTACTGTAGAAGTTTATACTGACGGTAAGATTCATCAAGAAAAGTTTGCAAGAGGAGAAGTTGTTCAGCCTTTAACTGTAATCGGAGAAACAGATAAGGTGGGAACATATGTTCACTTTAAACCAGATGCGGAAATATTCGAAGAAACTGTATTTGACTATAAAGTTTTAGAACAAAGATTAAAAGAGACAGCTTTCTTAACAAAAGCGCTCAAAATTCAATTAGTTGATGAACGTGAAGATAAAAAGCAAGATAAAACTTTTCACTACGAAGGTGGTATTAAAGAGTTTGTTATGCAACTTAACAAACACAAGACACCGTTGTACGATCAAGTTTTCTATTGTGAAGGAGAAAAAGATGGTATAGCAGTTGAAGTATCATTCCAACATAATGATACTTATGTTGAAAATGTGTTTAGTTTTGTAAATAACATTAATACAATCGAAGGTGGTACACACCTTTCAGGATTTAGAACAGCAATTACTAAAAACCTCAATGATTATGCTAGAAAAATGGGGCTTTTAAAAGACTCAGAAAAGAACTTAACTGGTGATGATATCAGAGAAGGTATGACAGCTGTTATTAGTATTAAGATTAGTGAACCTCAATTTGAAGGACAAACAAAAACAAAATTAGGTTCTAGTGAAGCAGCAGGGGCTGTTCAATCAGTATTTGGTGATCAACTTACTTACTTCTTAGAACAAAATCCTAATGTAGGTAAAGTAATTATTCAAAAAGGTATCATGGCAGCTAGAGCTAGAGATGCAGCGCGTAAAGCGAGAGAGCTTACACGTAGAAAAAGTGCTTTAGAAGGCAACTCGCTTCCAGGTAAACTTGCAGATTGCTCTGAAAAAGATGCATCTAAATGTGAGATTTACATTGTCGAAGGGGATTCTGCAGGTGGTTCAGCTAAGAGCGCACGTTCACCAAAAACACAAGCAATCTTACCACTTAGAGGTAAAATACTTAACGTAGAAAAAGTAAGAATTGATAAAATGCTTGAGAACCAAGAAATTCGTAATATGATTACAGCTTTTGGCGCTGGTATTAGTGATGACTTTGATATTTCAAAGCTCAGATACGGTAAAATCATTCTCATGACCGATGCCGATGTCGATGGAGCGCATATCAGAACACTTTTACTTACATTCTTATACAGATACTATAGAGAACTTATCGAGCAAGATCATGTTTACATTGCTCAACCACCACTCTATTTAGTAGAAAAAAATAAAAAGAAACATTATGTATTTAATGATAAAGAACTAGAAAAATTACTTGAAGAAATTGGTAGAACAGGTGTTTCTCGTATGCAACGTTACAAAGGGCTAGGAGAAATGAATGCAGAGCAACTTTGGGAAACAACAATGGACCCTGAAACAAGAGTACTTGTTAAAGTAAATATTGATGATGCAGCAGCAGCAGATGAAATCTTTACAAAACTAATGGGTGATGATGTAGAACCAAGAAGAGAGTTCATTAATGAACATGCACATAAAGTAACCTACTTAGATATATAAAAAGGGCAAGGAGAATAATAAATGGATACAAATGATGTAACTTATGACAGAATTATTCATAGAGATATCAATGATGAAATGCAGACATGCTATATCGATTACGCTATGAGTGTAATCGTATCTCGTGCCCTTCCAGATGTACGAGATGGCTTAAAGCCTGTTCATCGTCGTATTTTATATTCTATGAGTGAGCTAGGTTTAGGCTCAGATAAACAATACAGAAAGTCAGCACGTATCGTTGGAGATACAATGGGTAAATATCACCCACATGGTGACTCTTCTATTTATGGTGCTATGGTACGTATGGCACAAGATTTCTCTACAAGATATCCATTAGTAGATGGGCAAGGGAACTTTGGGTCTATCGATGGGGATAGTCCTGCCGCAATGCGTTATACAGAAGCTCGAATGAGTAAAATGACAGCATTAATGCTTGCGGATATTGATAAAGACACAGTTGATTTTAGACCAAACTTTGATGAATCATCTAAAGAGCCTTGTGTTCTTCCATGTAGATTCCCAAATCTATTGGTAAATGGTTCATCAGGTATTGCTGTAGGTATGGCAACTAATATTCCACCACATAACTTAACAGAAGTTATTAACGGTGTAATTAAAATGATTGATAACTATAGAGGCGAAAATGAAGAAAATGAAGCTCGTGAAACAGATATTGATGAGCTCATGGCAATTATTCAAGGACCAGACTTCCCAACAGGTGCAACAATTTATGGACGCTATGGAATTGAACAAGCTTACCGTACAGGTAGAGGAAAAGTTAAGGTTAAAGCTAAAGCTGAGATTGAAGCTATGCAAGCTGGCAAGTCTAGAATTGTAGTTTCAGAAATCCCATACATGGTTAATAAATCTGTTTTAATTGAAAAGATGGCTGACCTTGTAAAAGAGAGAAAAATTGATGGTATTACTGATATTCGTGATGAGTCTGATAGAAATGGTATTTCTATAGTTATTGAACTTAGAAGAGATGTAAATCCAACAGTTATCCTCAATCAATTATATAAATATACACAATTACAAGATACATTTAGCATTAATATGCTTGCACTTGTGGATGATAAACCTAAAACACTTAACCTGAAAGAGGTTCTTGAACAATATCTCAAACATCAAGAAGATGTTGTGACAAGAAGAACACAATTTGATCTTAATAAAGCTGAAGCGAGAGCTCATATCTTAGAAGGTTTACGCAAGGCATTAGATAAAATCGATTTAATCGTATCCTTAATTCGTAGTTCTAAAACAGTTCAAGAAGCTAAAGAAAAACTTATTGAAGCAATTGATTTAACAGAGATTCAAGCTCAAGCAATTGTTGAAATGAGACTTCGTGCTTTAACAGGACTTGAAAGAGAAAAAATTGAGGAAGAATATCAAGAGTTACTGATAAAAATTGAATACTTAAAATCAATTTTAGGAAGTAAATACAAATTACTCGGTGTTATTAAAGATGAGATATCAGAAGTTAAACAAAAATATGGTGATGGACGTAGAACAGATATAACTATTGATGAAGATGAATATGATATTGAAGATTTAATTGATGAAGAGAATATCGTAGTTACTATTACTCAACTTGGTTATATTAAACGTATCCCTCTTGATACTTATAAAAACCAAAATAGAGGTGGTAAAGGTATTATTGGTCTTAATACGATTGAAGATGACTTTATCAAACAACTTTTCGTTACAACGAACTTTAACTATATTATGTTCTTCACTAATAAAGGTAAAGCATATCGTATTAAAGGATATAGAATCTGAAGCGGGTAGAATAGCTAGAGGTACAGCTATTGTTAACTTACTTGAATTAGATAAAGATGAAACAATTACAGCTGTATTCCCAATTAAGGAGTTTGAAGAGAATATGTTCTTAACTATGGTAACTAAAAAAGGACAAATTAAGAAAACTCCACTTAAAGACTTTAGAAACATCAGAAAGGGTGGGCTTATTGCATTATCTTTAGCTGAAGAAGATGAGTTAGTAGATGTACAAAAAACTACATCTAGAGATTCTATATTAGTTGCTACTAAATTTGGTCAAGGTATCATGTTTGAAGGTACAGATGTTAGACCAATGGGTAGAACAGCGAGAGGGGTACGTGCAATTAGTCTTAACGAAGGTGATGAAGTTATAGGGGCGACTGTACCTAAAGAAGGTGAGCAAGTCCTTACAGCTACAGAAAAAGGTTTAGGTAAGAGAACTCAAATTGATGCCTTTAGAGCACAAAAACGTGGAGGTAAAGGAATTAAGGTTAACAAGATTACTGAACGTACAGGTAATATTGTTGGAATTACAGCTGTTAAAGATGAAGATGAGTTATTAATGATTACATCTGAAGGTGTTATTATTCGGATTAAAGTAGCTCAAATATCTTCTATTGGACGTAATGCACAAGGGGTTAAATTAATTAATGTATCTGATGATGTAAAAGTTGTTTGTATTGAAAAAGTAGATGAAGAATTCGTTGATGACAGTATCGAAGAATCTACAGTAGAAATAGATGAAGAAGATATTGTAGAAGATGAAACAGAAACTACTGATACAACAGAAGAATAATGAAAAAGCTAGTATTATTTTATTAATATTAGTAATAATAGGTGGAGCGACAGGGTATTATTTATTTAAAAATTACCCAGTTGCTCTGCCTAATTTTATAGAACAAACATCATCAGACTATAAATATGTTATAAAAAGATCAGGTAAGATTGTAGCTGTGGCAAATAAAAAAGAAGAAGCAGTAGCTAAAGCTAAAAGAATCTCTAGAAGTATAGCTATTAATACATACAATCATGAGTGGGTATATGTAAACTTACAGCCATTTATGATTCTAACTGAAGATGCTACACATGACTTTAAGACATTTGAAGAAGCTTACCAATATGCAAAACGCAACGGTTATAATAAGATTTATTATAAAGATGGCAAACAACCATTTTGGCAAGAAAATGCTAAGCTTACAGAGAATAAGATACTAGAAGTTCCATTAGTGTTACAACTTCCAGAACTACCAAGAGGGTGTGAAGTGACTTCACTTGCAATGCTATTAAAGTATTATGGGATAAATGTATCTAAAATGACTTTAGCAGAAGAAGTGAAAAAAGACTCAACACCATATAGTCAAGATAAAGAAGGCAGAAAATATTATGGAAATCCATATGATGGCTTTGTTGGCGATATGTATAACAAAGGTAAGAACGGGTATGGAGTTTATCACGGACCAATA
The DNA here is from genome assembly GCF_001311925.1 of Cellulosilyticum ruminicola JCM 14822. GTDB lineage: Bacteria > Bacillota > Clostridia > Lachnospirales > Cellulosilyticaceae > Cellulosilyticum > Cellulosilyticum ruminicola. The sequence goes on along the minus strand of NZ_BBCG01000062.1, from coordinate 795 downwards.
GCAGAACTAGGAAAGAAATATGTAGGTGAAGATCTAATAGATATAACAGGGGTGGAGTTTGAAGATTTATTATATTTTTTAAGTCAAGGAAGACCAGTATGGATAATTACAAATGCAACATATAAGTCATTAGGAGATAATCAATTTGAAATGTGGCATACGCCTACAGGGATAGTAAAGATTACTAAAAAGTTACACTCAATAGTAGTTACTGGATTTGATGAGCAGTATATTTATATTAATGATCCTTTATCAAATACTAGAAATAAGAAAGCTAATAGAGGAGATTTCGAAAAGGCCTGGGAGCAAATGGGTAATCAAGCTATTATTATTGCAAAATAGAGTAAGCAAAAAATAATATATATTAAAAAAGAGAAACAGAGTGTAAAGGAAGAAAAACTTAATACTCTGTTTTATTATTTTTAAAAAGAAGAAAATAAAATAGAAGATTTATTGTAATAACATAGACTTAAGGTAAACATTTAAAATAAGAAAGAACTTGGAAATACAAGGGTTTATAAAAAATATAAAAATATATTAGAAAAAAGCTTGACGTAAGCAGTAACCTTTGATAATATATATATTGTCCTGAGCGAAAGGACGAAACAAACAAGACATTGTTAGTTCGGAGAAGTACTCAAGTTGGCCGAAGAGGTGCCCCTGCTAAGGGTATAGGTCGGGTAACCGGCGCGAGGGTTCGAATCCCTCCTTCTCCGTTTTATTTCTGTTTAAAGTCAGGAATAAAAAACACTTGACATAAAGCAAATAATGCGATACACTTGTTAAGTAACAAAT
>NZ_BBCG01000061.1 GCF_001311925.1 Cellulosilyticum ruminicola JCM 14822 | reverse complement strand
GGATGCCATAACTGAATGAACATCCTTCAACAAGCTTACATTATTTTATTGATTCATCAAACATTGTTTAACAATGCTACTTACTTTTCCGTTATCAGCTTTGCCTTTAACTTTGGCTGTGGCAAGACCCATAACCTTTCCCATATCTTTCATAGATGTGGCACCGACTTGTTCGATTATCTCACGAATAATCTCAGATAGCTCTTCCTCTGAAAGTTGCTTAGGTAGGTATCCCTGGAGAACTGCAATCTCAGCTTGAGCATCAGCTACTAAATCTGGACGATTTCCTTTTTCGAAATCTGCAAGTGCATCTTTACGTTTTTTGATTTCTTGCATAATAATATCAAGAATTTGTTCTTCATCTACATCCTCGTGTGAGTCCTTTTCTTTTTGAAGAATGGCACCACGTACACTTTGGACTGTATTCTTGCGAAGTATATCTTTTACTTTCATAGCCTCTTTCATATCTGAAAGAAGTTGTTCTTTTAAAGACATTTCCATCATCCTCTAAAACAAGCCCACAGGCCTTACGGCCTATGGTAACTTGAAATAATTATAGTTAAAGAATTTCAATTAATATTGTTTATTCTTTTTACGTGCTGCTTCTGATTTCTTTTTACGTTTTACACTTGGTTTTTCATAGTGTTCTCTTTTGCGGATTTCTTGCATGATACCTGCTTTTGCACAGTTTCTTTTAAATCTACGAAGAGCGCTATCTAAAGATTCGTTTTCGCGAACTGTAACCTCTGACATTTCTTTTTCCCTCCCTCCGGTGCGATGTCGTGCTTTATGCATTTGTACGGAGAAAAGATTAAAGCACTACGTTAAATTATAGAGTGGTTTTGACATTTCGTCAAGTGTTTTTTAAAATTTTATACTAAAATTTAAGATTTTTATGCGTTCACTTGTTCTTTAATAACAGCCTTAGCTTTTTCTAAAGCCTCACCAATTTTTTGAATATTTTTACCTCCAGCTTGTGCCATATTTGGACGTCCGCCACCTTTTCCGTCTACAACTGCTGCTGTTTCAGAAATAATTTTTCCACAGTGTAGGCCAGCTTTTACAGCATCTGGAGTTGCCATTACAACAAGGTTCACTTTATCCTCTGCTGCGCTCATTAATACAACGATGCCTGATACAAGTTGATCTTTTAATGAGTCACCCATATTTTTAAGTGCATTCATATCTAAACCATCTACTTTAGTTGCAAGAACTTTAAATGCTCCTACTTCTTCAGCTTGGTCTAATAATGATTCTGCTTTGCTTGCTGCAATTTCAGATTTTAATTTTTCATTTTCTTTTTCAAGTGATTTAACTTCACTTACTACTGCTTCTACACGTTTTACAACGTCAGCTTTTTTAGCTTTTACAGCAGCTGCTACTTCATTTAAGCTATTTTCCATTTCTTGATAATAGTGAAGTGCGCCTCTACCTGTTACAGCTTCAATACGTCTTACACCTGCTGCTACACCTGTTTCAGAAATGATTTTGAAGGTACCGATAGCTGCTGTGTTTTGAAGGTGTGTACCACCACAGAACTCAATAGAGTAACCGCTCATGTTAACAACGCGTACAGTTTGTCCGTATTTTTCACCGAAGAGTGCCATAGCACCTAATTTTCTAGCTTCATCAATTGGCATTTCTTTCACTTCAATTGCTAAGCCTTCTAAGATTTTTTCATTTACTAAAGCTTCTACTTTTTCAATTTGTTCATATGTTAAAGCTTCGAAGTGTGTGAAGTCGAAACGTAAACGGTCTTTAGTTACATTTGAACCGGCTTGTTCAATGTGTCCACCAACTACTTCACGAAGCGCTTTTTGTAAAAGGTGAGTTGCACTATGGTTACGAGAAACGTCCATACGTATTGCTTTTTCTACTTCAAATGTGGCTTTTTGGCCTTTTTCAAGTGTACCTTCTACAACTTTTACATGATGTGCGAATTTACCACCAATTACTTTTGTTGTATTTGTAACGATACCTTTACCTGTAGCTGTTGTAATTGTTCCAAGGTCACCAGCTTGACCACCGCTTTCTGCGTAGAATGGTGTTTCACTTACAACAACATAGATTTCATCATCAGCTTTTGCTGCATCTAATAATGTTTCATCATTAGCAAGTACTTCTAATGTACCTTCTAAAGATGTCTCATGGTAACCTACGAATTTAGTTTTCATAGCAGGGTTCATTTGATTGAATACTGTTTCATCAGCCCCCATGTATTTAGATCCGCCACGTGCATCACGCGCTTTTTGACGTTGTGCGTCCATTTCTACTTTGAATTCTTCTTCATCAGCACTAAGTCCTTGTTCTTCTAAGATTTCACGTGTTAAATCAATAGGGAAACCATAAGTATCAGAGAGTGTGAAGCAAGCTTTACCATCTAATACAGTTTTGCCCTCTGTTTTCATTTCTTCAATGTGACTTTTTAAGATATTAAGACCACGGTCAATTGTTTCATTAAAGTTTTTCTCTTCTACTGTAAGAAGTTTAACAATGTATTCGAATTTATCTTCAAGTTCTGTGTATTCATGTTTAGAGTTTTCTACAACAGTTTTAACGAGTTCTTGTAAGAATAATCCTTGAATACCTAATAATTTTGCATGTCTTACAGCACGTCTAAGAAGTCTTCTCATAACGTATCCACGGCCTTCATTTGATGGAAGAACCCCATCAGCAGCCATAAATGTTACTGAACGAATGTGGTCAGTAATTACACGGATTGATACGTCTTTTTTGTATTCTTCGCCGTATGTTGCATTAGCAAGTTCACATACATGATCACGAATAGCTTTAATTGTATCAACATCAAAGATAGAACCTACACCTTGCATCATTGCAGCAAGTCTTTCAAGTCCCATACCTGTATCGATATTTTTTTGTGCAAGTGGTGTATAAGTTCCATCTTCATGACGCTCAAATTGTGTGAATACTAAGTTCCAGAATTCCATATAACGGTCACAATCGCAACCTACACCGCAGTCAGGACTATCACAACCATATTCTGGTCCACGGTCAAAGTAAATTTCTGAACATGGTCCACATGGTCCATCAATACCAGCTTCCCAGAAATTATCTTCTTTACCTAAGAATACAATGTGATCTTCTTTTACACCGATTTTGTTTTTCCAGATTTCAGCTGTTTCTTGATCTGCTTCGTATACAGAAACGTAAAGTCTTTCTATTGGAAGTTCAAGGTGTTTTGTTACGAATTCCCATGCCCATTTAATAGCTTCATCTTTGAAATAATCTCCAAATGAGAAGTTACCAAGCATTTCGAAGAATGTACCGTGACGAGCTGTTTTACCTACGTTTTCGATATCACCTGTACGGATACATTTTTGACATGTTGTCATTCTTCTTCTTGGTGGTTCTTCTTGACCTGTGAAGTAAGGTTTAAGTGGTGCCATACCTGCGTTAATTAATAATAAACTGTTATCATTGTGTGGTACTAATGGAAAGCTTTTTGCACGAAGGTGCATTTTACTTTCAAAAAATTTTAAGTACATTTCTCTAAGTTCGTTTAAACTATATTTTTTCATGTGTTCCTCCTAAGTTTTACTATTTATATTAACCTTTAAGGGCACATAGATATTCTTCTAAACACCAATGGTTTTCATACATTTTCCGAGCAGCTTTTTGCCCCACATATCTATAATGCCAAGGCTCATATGTAATTTGAGTAATTGTGACTTTATCTTTAGGATAGCGTAAAATAAGTCCATATTGATGACTATGTTGTAAAAGCCATTTACCTGTACTTGTTTGTTCAAAATCTGTCGTTAAGGGATCTGCTAAATCCTTCATTGACCAAACTGCTAAATCTACCGCTAGTCCTAATTGATGTTCGCTATGTCCAGGCATAGCTACTATCTGAGCCGCTTTTATTTTAGCTGCTTCATCATCTAAACCTTGTTCACCAAAATAATCTATCTTACGCATAAAAAGCTTTTCTTGATAAGCATAAGAACGGTAGCCACTAATAATGACTACTTGTTCTAGACCTAATTTGCAAAGTATATAATTGATACGACGTACTGCCCAAAAGACTTCTCGACAAAGCCATATTTTTGAAAAAGAATCTTGTATGAGATGCTGTGGTTTAAAGTCTTTATTTAAACTATGCTCATTATTCACTAACTGTAGTGTATTCATATTAACCTCCTGTAAATTAGGTTCATAAGCAAAAAAAACCTCTATCCCAAATTAGGGACGAGGTTTCTCGCGGTACCACCCTAGTTATATGCTTATAGCATATCACCTTAACGATTCATAACGAAATCACCCGAGTACCTCTACTACAAACAAAACTCATTTAACTAGGTTAACATTTGTACATTCAAAACACTTACTCCAAGTCTGCTTCTATAAATAGGTATTAGAAAGCTCACACCATTACTTTCCTCTCTGAAAACCCTTGTTTATATACTCCTTCTTTTCACTGTAGTTAATATATATATACGCTTCTTTTAGTGTATTTATTCTTTTTCTTATTCGATTATATGTAAAGTTTCATATTTTGTCAATAAAAGGCTGAAACTTTACATATGATTTATGTTAAATAATTTATTATTCAATAACGTGAATGAAAATACCACTACGTAATTTTGGTTCAAACCAAGTTGATTTAGGTGGCATAAGTAATTTAGCATCAGCTACTGCAATAAGTTCATCCATAGATGTAGGATACATACTAAAAGCAATATCCATATCTTCATCTGTACGTCTATTTAATTCTTCAAGTCCACGAATACCACCAATAAAGTCGATACGTTTGTCATTTTTAGGATCTTGAATATGAAATACTGGTGAAAGTACATTATCTTGTAATAATGCTACATCTAAGCAAGCTACTGGATCTGATTCATCTACAAATTCTGGTTTAATACTGAGCTTATACCATTTTTTGTTATAACGCATACCAAATGTATGACGTTCTATTGGGCGATATACATCCTCAGCTACTGCTTCTACAACGAATTTTTTACTAAGATAATCAAAGAAATCTTTTTCAGATAAACCACTTTCATCTTTAAGGACACGATTGTAATCCATAATGTAAAGTTGTTCTTTAGGGAACACTGTTGCTAAAAAGTATTGTGACTCTTCATTTTTTAAATGTGTACGTGCGACAGAAGCTGCTGCTGCTGCTCGGTGGTGTCCATCTGCTATATATAATGCATCTGTGTGCTCAAAGGCTGTTACAATGTTTTTAATTGTTTCTGGATGATTTACTTTGTAAACTTCATGACGCACACCATCATCAGAAGTAAAATCATAAAGTGGTGCTTGTGTACTTACATATTCTTTCATCCATAAAGTAACAAGGTCTAAATCTTTATAAGCTAAGAAAATAGGGCCTGTATGTGCATTACAAAAAGTAACATGATTAATACGATCTTGTTCTTTATCTGTACGGGTATTTTCATGTTTTTTAATAATTCCTTCATCATATTCTTTAGCAGAAACACAGCACACAAGACCATATTGACTTGTATAAGCATTTGTTAAACCATAAATATAAAGACTTGGTTCATCTTGTACAAAAACGCCTTCATTAATCATACGTTTTAATGTATCTCCAGCAAAGCGGAAAACTTCTGTATCATCTTTTGGATTTGTTACATGCATTTCTGGTTTATCAATATGTAAAAAAGAATAAGGATTCCCCTCTACACAAACTCTTGCTTCTTCTGTATTCATTACATCATAAGGTAATGCTGCTACCTTAGTTACTAAATCTGCCTGTGGTCTAAATGCACAAAAAGGTCTAATAGCTACCATAAATTTTCACCCATCCTTTGTAGTATATTTATTTCTATATTATTTATATAATAATATACATATCATAACATAAATAATAAAAATTTAGAATATTAATTATTTGTTTATATATAAAATATAATCACTTAAAGGATTTAATTCCGCTCATACTTCGTTTATAATAGTAATAAATTATAATTTATTTTCATAAGGAGTATAAATATGAAAGGTTGTATATTTTTTACACGTTTCTTCTTTTCACTACTTAGCACTATTCCTATGTTAAGAAAAGTAAAACGTCTTGAAAAGAAAGGTAATTTTGTAGAACGTGATGCGTATATTCATCGTGTTTCTACAAAATGGATGAAAGATAATGTCATTGCAACAGGTTCAACTGTTACAGTTAATGGATTAGAAAACTTACCACAAGACGAGGCTGTCGTTTATATTAGTAATCATCAAGGAAATTTTGATATTCCCTTACTTATGGGATATATTGATAGGCCAAAAGGATTTATTTCAAAAGTGGAAGTTCAAAAAATACCTATTATCAACAAATGGATGGAATACATCAATTGTGTATTTATGGATCGCTCTAATATGAGAGCATCTGCTAGTGCCATTATGGCAGGTATTAAACTTTTAAAAGAAGGACATAGTCTTGTCATTTTTCCAGAAGGAACACGCAGCAAAGGTGATCAAATGGGTGAATTCAAAAGCGGCAGCTTTAAACTTGCGACAAAATCAGGTGCACCCATTGTTCCTATTACAATTGATGGTTCCTATCATTTAATGGAGGAAAATGGCATTCAAAAAGGACATGTTACCCTTACTGTTCACCCAGCTATTCCAACAAAAGGTCTATCCAAAGAAGAACTTGCCGAACTTCCAGATAAAGTACATCAAATTATCGCTAGTGCTTTGCCTACACAATCTTAAATTAAATATAAATTTTGGTAAGTAACTATAAAAAAGTCTTAGAAAGATAGCGTTTTGCATCTATTCTAAGACTTTTTAATTAAACCGTATTTTCCTTTTCAATGATATGTTTTGCACAAAGATAAGCGGTTGAAAAGGCTGCTTGAATATTATATCCACCTGTATCGCCATCAACATCTAAAACTTCTCCTACAAAGTAAAGTCCTTTTTGTTTACGACTTTCCATGGTTGTAGGATTAACTTCTTTTAATTTTACTCCGCCTGTTGTTACCATGGCAATATGGAATCCACCTAATTCATTAATATGAAACGGACATTTAGTAAGCATTTGTACAAGTTGTTCACGTTGCTTTTTATTCACTTGTGCACAAGGTAAATGCTCATCTATTTCAATCGTTTCACACAGTACCTGATATAAATTGCGTGGTAATTTATATTGCTTAAGGAATGTAATGACTTCTTCTTTTCCACGATGCGCTAAATGAGCTGCAAAATATGCTTTTACGTCTTCATGAGTTTGTGGATATAAAAAGTTAACAGTGACTACATCCTTAGGATACATCCATCTTGAACTATTAATAATTACCGGGCCAGATAATCCTTTATGTGTAAAGAGTAAATCTCCTACATAGCTTTTGATTTTCTTTTGCTCATGCCAAATTGTAATCTCTGCATCTTTTGCAGATAAACCAGAAAGTACGCGATATTGCTTTTCTACAGTACGAATATCCGTTAAAGCTGGTCTTGGTTTCACAATAGTATGTCCTAATTTTTCTGCTAATATATATCCTAGTCCATCTGAGCCCATATGTTGATATGATTTACCTCCTGTTGCAATCACAACTTGATCACTAAAATAGCGTTTCCCACTTTCTGTTTCAACCGTAAATACATTATCATATACAGAGATATTTTGTACTTTCTCATTATATTTAAACTCTACATTTGCTTTTTGACATTTAAGTAATAAAGCATCAAGTACATCTATACTTTTCATACTCTTAGGGAATACTTTATTATTTGGAAATACTTGATATGCTACACCTGTAGACTCAAAAAATTTCATTGTATCTTTATTTGTAAATGTAGTAAGTGCTTTTTTTAAAAATTTTATTTTATCAGCATAGCAATCGAAAAAGTCTTCTATTGGTCCAGCATGTGTAAAATTACATTGTCCTGCACCTGAAATAAGAAGCTTACGACCTGCTACACTATTACGTTCTAATAATAACACATGTTTTTGGGATCTGCCTAGCTTTTGCGCAGCAAAAGACCAGCTGGACCTCCTCCAATGACAATTGTGTTGTAATGCATAGTAAGTCCTCCAATAAATATAGTCTTAGTTTTTATTATATCTAAACTTCATACATATGAAAAGCATTTTATACAAAAAAGAAAGTGTCACAAGATGATTTATCATCTCATGACACTCTTTTTAATGACTAGAAGCTAATACATGCTTATTTTGCCATAAATATTGGAATCCTGATACTAATGTTAATATAAGCGCCAAGTAAGCTAGTATAATTGCAAGTCCAGATAAAATAGTATTTGAAATTGGTATTAAATACACTATAATCATAGCCATTTGTATTACTGTCTTTACTTTACCTAAGTAATTGGCTGCAATAACTTTATTTTCACTTGCAGCTACAAGACGAATACCTGAAACCATGAATTCACGTAATAAAATAACTACTACAATCCATGCTGGTAAATGCCCTGCTGGTAAAATGCTTTGTGTGCCTAAGTCAACAATCGCAATCATTGCACCAGTTACAAGCATTTTATCGGCAAGTGGATCCATAAACTTTCCTAAATTTGTAACAAGATTAAGCTTACGGGCTAAATAACCATCTAAAAAATCTGTTAAACTTGCAATGATAAAGATAGCTAATGCTGTCCATAATGCTGCGTTTAGTGATAAGTTAAGTGGAAACCAAATAATTCCCATAAATACAAAAACTAATACGATACGTAATGTCGTTAGTTTATTAGCAATGTTCATCTATAATCTCTCCAATTAGATCGTAGTCATTCGCACCTGTAATACGTACATCTACATAATCACCAGAAATAAGTTCCCCTTCGTATTCTACGAATACTTCCCCATCAATATCTGGTGCATCTTGATAAGTACGTCCGATGTAAACGTCCTCGTCTGTAATTTTTCCTTCAATTAATACTTTCATTTCCTTGCCAACTTTAGCAGCTGTTAATTCTTGAGAAATACCATGTTGAAGTGCCATAATAGCATCACGGCGTTTAACTTTAACTTTTTCATTGATTTGATCTTCGAACTTAGCAGCTGGTGTACCTTCTTCTTGAGAATAAGTAAATACTCCAAGACGATCAAAACGTGTTTCTTTAACGAAATCATAAAGAATATTGAAATCTTCTTCTGTTTCTCCAGGGAAACCAACGATTAATGTTGTACGAATTACAATCTCTGGAATTTCACGGCGTAATTTAGCCATTGTTTCTCTTAACATTTCAAGAGAGCTTTTTCTTGCCATACGTTTAAGTACAGATGTTGAAGCATGTTGAATAGGAATATCTAAGTATTTACATACTTTAGGATTTGTTTTGATTTCTTCAATTAATTCATCTGTGATGCTCTCTGGATAACAGTAAAGTACGCGAATCCATTCAATGCCTTCTACAGTGCTTAATTCACGTAAAAGCTTTGCAAGTGATACATCTTCTAAATCACTACCATATTCTGTTGTATCTTGTGCAACTAAAATAATTTCTGATACACCATCTTTAGCAAGTTGTTCTACTTCTTTTTTGATTTTGTCCATATGACGGCTTCTGTATTTACCACGCAATTTAGGGATGATACAGTAAGTACAATGTTTATCACAGCCTTCTGAAATTTTAACATAAGCAAAATAACCTGCCGTTGTTAAAATACGTGGCATTTCATCTAACATTTCACGGTCAATAAGGTCGAATGATTGTATACGAAGCCCTTTTTGTTCTAAAATCCCATTTGCAATTTCTACAATTTTATCATACGAAGTAGTTCCCACTACTGCATCTACTTCTGGAATTTCATCTAAAATTTCTTGTTTGTAACGTTGTGCCATGCAACCTGTTACAATAAGTGCTTTACAGTTTCCTGTTTCTTTATATCTTGCAACTTCTAAGATATTTTCAATACTTTCTTTCTTAGCATCTTCAATGAAACAACATGTATTAACAACGACAACATCCGCTTTATCTTCGTCGCCTGTTAAAGAGAAACCTCCTTGATTTAATAATCCTAACATATGTTCACTATCAACTAAATTTTTATCGCATCCAAGAGATACGAATGATACTAAATAATTCAAATTAATGCTCCTTCATGTGTTTATTTTTCAGCTGCCAATACACAGTTATGCATAAGCATAGCAATTGTCATAGGTCCAACGCCACCAGGTACTGGTGTGATATAAGAAGCTTTCTTTTCACAAGCTTTAAAGTCTACATCTCCGCAGAGTTTGCCATTTTCTAAGCGGTTAATCCCTACATCAATAATTGCTGCACCTTCTTTAATCATATCCCCTTTAATGAAATTAGGAATACCAACTGCAGCAACAACAATATCTGCAGTTTGAACAACCTCTTTTAAATTTTGTGTACGTGAGTGACAGATAGTAACTGTACCATGTTCGCGTAATAAAAGCAAGCTTACAGGTTTACCAACAATATTACTACGTCCTACTACAACACAATTTTTTCCAGCAATTTCAATGTTATAACGTTTTAAAAGTTCAATAACACCAGCTGGTGTACAAGAAACAAATCCTTTTAGTCCGATACTTAATGCGCCTACACTTTGTGGATGGAAACCATCTACGTCTTTTTCTGGTGAAATGCGTAAAATAACTTTTTGTTCATCTAAGTGTTTTGGAAGTGGTAATTGCACTAAAATCCCATGTACATTAGGATCTGCATTTAAAGTATCAATAAATCCTAAAAGTTCGGCTTCACTTGTTTCACTTGGTAATTCATAGCTAAATGATTTGATACCTACAAATTCACAAGCTGTTTTTTATTACGTACATAAACTTGAGAAGCACTATTATCACCAACTAAAATAACTGCAAGTCCTGGCTCGATACCTTCTGCTTTTAGGCTATTTACTTTTTCTCTAAGTTCTTCTTTGATTTGTGTTGCAATAAGTTTTCCATCAATTAGTTTTGCCATTTGTTTCTCCCCTTATCAGTTTTATTTAAGTTAATTTATAATTTAACAAGTTACCTCTTGTTTATCAAACAAGAGGTAACTTGTTAATAAATATCCTACAATGACAACAAATTATCCTAGAATAATCCTGTTATAATACCATTACTATTAATATCAATTTGTTCAGCTGCAGGTTTTTTAGGTAATCCTGGCATTATCATAACACTACCTGTTAAAGCGACAATAAAACCAGCTCCTGCTGATATTCTAAGCTCTCTAATAGTTGTTGTAAAGCCTGTAGGTCTTCCTAAAGCTGTAGGATCATCAGAGAATGAATATTGATTTTTTGCCATACAAACTGGTAAATGTGAAAGGCCGATTGATTCAATTTTGGCAAGTTCTTTTAATGCTTTTGGTTCGAAAGCAACTTGCTCAGCACCGTATATTGTTTTAGCGATTTTTTCAATTTTTTCTTTAATGCTTAAATCATCTTCATAAAGCATGTGGAAATCACTTGGTTTATTTTCTAAAGCTTCTACAACTTTAGCCGCAAGTTCAAGTCCACCTTCGCCGCCTTTTTCCCAAACGTTTGCGAGGGCAAATGTACAACCTTTTGCTTCACATGCTGTTTTTACAAAATCTTTTTCTGCCTCTGTATCAGATACAAATGCATTAAGTGTTACAATAACTGGTACACCATAGCCTTGAAGATTTTCAATATGTTTTTCAAGATTGCTAAATCCTGTTTCAAGCGCTTTAAGATTTTCTTGTTGTAAATCAGCTTTTTGTACGCCCCCATTATATTTAAGGGCACGAATTGTTGTTACAAGTACGACTGCATCTGGTTTAAGATTTGCTTTACGACATTTAATATCAAAAAATTTCTCAGCACCTAAGTCGGCACCAAACCCTGCTTCTGTAATTGTAATATCCCCAAGTTTCATTGCAAGTTTAGTTGCCATTACACTATTGCAACCATGTGCAATATTAGCAAATGGACCACCATGCATAACAACAGGTGTATTTTCTAATGTTTGCACAAGATTTGGTTTAATGGCATCTTTTAATAAAGCTGTCATAGCACCTTGTGCATTTAAGTCTCCTGCTGTTACTGGTTCACCTTTAAAATTATAACCGATGATAATTTGACTGATTTTTTCTTTTAAATCATCAAGACTGGTCGCCAAACATAAAATTGCCATAATTTCAGAAGCTACAGTAATCATGAAACCATCTTGACGTGGCATACCGTTTACTGGTCCACCCAGTCCTACAACTATTTCACGAAGTGCACGATCATTCATATCCACGCAACGTTTCCAAGTAATTGTGCGGCAATCAATACCTAATGCATTACCTTGATGAATATGATTATCAATCATTGCAGCAAGTAAATTGTTTGCTGCCCCTATTGCATGAATATCTCCTGTAAAATGAAGATTGATATCTTCCATTGGTACAACCTGCGCATAACCGCCTCCAGCTGCACCACCTTTAATACCCATACAAGGTCCAAGAGAAGGTTCACGAAGTGCAATAATTGCATTTTTACCCATTTTACATAATGCTTGCCCTAAACCTACTGTTACAGTTGTTTTACCTTCTCCTGCTGGTGTTGGGTTTGTTGCAGTAACTAAAACCAATTTACCATCTTCTTTAGATTCTAGACTTTGGATTAATTCATATGAAAGCTTGGCTTTATACTTTCCATAAAGCTCTAAATAGTCTTCATTAATCCCTGCTTTTTGTGCTACTTGTGTAATTGGTAACATTTCTGCTGCTTGTGCAATTTGAATATCAGTTTTCATAACAATCTCCTTCACCATAATGATTCATTTTATTATAAAACGCGTCGCGGCTTACTACCCTCATCTGGTCCTACAACGCCTCTTGCTTCTAAGGCATCCATTAATCGGGCTGCACGATTAAATCCAATTCTAAAATAACGTTGTAACATCGAAATTGAAAGCTTTTCTTTCCCTGCTGCAAATGCAACTGCATCTTCAATCAGTTCATCTTCATCTTGTCCTTCAGCTGTAGGTGCTGTGGTAATTTCTAGAGTTTGAATCACTGATTCTTCATAGCTAACATCATCTGTACGAATAGCATTTACAATGCTTTCGACTTCTTTATCAGAAATAAAAGCACCTTGGATACGAATTGGTTTAGATTCACCTACTGGATAAAAGAGCATATCCCCTTTCCCTAGCAGTTTTTCTGCACCAGTCATATCTAAAATTGTACGTGAGTCAGTTCCTGAAGATACGGCAAATGCAAGTCTTGATGGAATATTAGCCTTAATAACCCCGGTAATAACATCAACAGATGGTCTTTGGGTCGCAATGACAAGGTGAATTCCAGCAGCACGAGCCATTTGTGCTAAACGACAAATCGCATCTTCTACTTCTTTTGCACCTGTCATCATTAAGTCTGCAAGCTCATCAATAATAATAACAATCTGAGGCAGTTTAGCTGTTTCATCAAATTGTTTTTCATTGTATCCCTTCATATCACGTACATTATTTTCAGCAAATAAATTATAACGATGTGTCATTTCATTAACAGCCCAAAAAAGTGCACCTGCAGCCTTTTTAGGATCTGTTACAACTGGAATAAGTAAGTGTGGGATACCATTGTAAACACTAAGTTCTACAACTTTGGGGTCAATCATAATGAGTTTAACCTCATCTGGTCGTGCTTTATACAAAATACTTGTAATTAACGTATTAATGCAAACACTTTTCCCTGAACCTGTTGCACCAGCAATAAGAATATGTGGCATTTTAGCGATATCTGTCACAATTGGTTTACCAGCAATATCTTTCCCTAAAGCAAATGCCAATTTAGAAGGATATGCAACAAAGCGATCCGAATCAATAACATCTCTTAAATAAACTACTTCACTGCTATCATTAGCAACCTCAATCCCTACTGCTGCTTTTCCTGGAATAGGTGCTTCAATACGAATATTAGGTGCTGCTAAGTTTAATGCAATATCATCCGCTAAATTTACAATTTTACTTACTTTTACGCCTTGTTTAGGTTGAAGCTCGTAGCGTGTAACAGCCGGTCCCTTATGTATTTGTGTTACTTTAGCCTCTACCCCAAAACTTGCTAATGTTTCTTCTAATTTTTTGGCATTACTAATAGATTTCTTTGTCGCATCTTTGCTATGTGGTACTTGCACTTTGTTTAATAGTTCAACAGGTGGAAAAACATATTCTTTAGGCATCTGTATCTCATTTGATGACATTTGGGTATCACTTTGCATAGGTGATTGTTCAGCTTTATTTGCACTTTCCATATCCACTACTTCATGTTTTATACCCAAATCAAGTGGCATATCTCTTCCCGGAACAGAACAATTAGGCTGCTCATGGGCCATTTGTTCTTCCTCTGGTGCATATTGCTGCACAGGTATATTAGCCTCGGATTCAAATACTTCCTGCTCCATAGCATTTTCATAATGAGACTGGTAACTTGGTGTTTCATTCACTTCTGTTTGATGTATCTCATCCAAATCATAATCTGAAGCATTATAAACTGGAATTTCTTCAAAATAATGCTCTGCTTTCTCTTGTCTTGGTGCTTCGTTTAAATGTCCTACATGGATTTTAGGCTGATGATTTGTTTCATGATGTGCATGTAAATCATCTTTCATTGCCATGAAAAATTGTCCACATTGTTCATGAATCCAAGAGAAAATCGGAAACTGTGTGACAATTAATAACCATACGCCGCTACACACCCCTAAAACAACATACGTACCATATAATCCAAATAGACTTAAAAATAAATAGCCTAATGTAGCACCTATGAAACCACCATTATACCATGCTGCATTTTCAATAAAATACATTGACCATAAAAAGATATCTGTTGTTTCTGTGTAACAAAGTACGTGGAAAAAGGTCACTAGAATTAAGAGAAAATTGAGTGAATAGATCGTAGTTTGTACCACACGTTTCATATTACCTTGTATATAAAATACCCCAATTCCTACAACAATTACTGGAATAATATAGCCACCTATTCCAAATAGTCCAATGAATACGGTACGAATCACTTCACCTACCAGTCCTGATTTAGAAGTAAATAACCCAATAAGAATAAGTAAACTAATGCCTACCATACAAATTCCGACAATCTCTTTTGAAATTGGCGAATGGGTATTACTTTTGTGTACTGGTCTTTTCTTGACATTTTTCGTCCCGGATTTTGGACTACCCTTTTTTTTCTTTTTATTCATTTGTCATAACCCCTTTATCTAATGTGTCATACCCCCATATATGTAAATAACATGGAGTATCTCAAAGTATAAACTTTAAGATAACTCCATTTTTATATTATAGCAGTTTTCCCATTATTTGATAAGAGCGTTTTCAAGCAAAGTCCCTGGTTGTAAATTTATTTTTAGAAAATCATTAGGATTTGTAGAATAAATGCGTTCAACAACATATCCTTCTATTGTCTTACACGCCAAAATATCAATGCCATCATAATTTAGTTCTACATATTGGGTAGGCTCATCTAAACCATAAACTGGTGCGACTGAATACATCATATATTTTCACCTGCTTCAGCTTCTTGAATTAAACTGTGAAGTTTATTCATTGCTTGAGTAAGTCCCCCTACCTCATCAATGATTTTTTCTTTAACAGCTTCTTCTCCAACTAAAATCGTTCCTACATCACGTGCTAATTTTCCTACACTCAACATTAGTTCGCGGAAACGCGCTTCTTCAATATTTGAGTTTTTAGCTACAAATGCAACAATACGTTCTTGCATCTGGTCAAAAAATTCAAAAGTTTGTTGCACACCAATAACTGTCCCACTCATTCTTACAGGATGAATAGTCATTGTTGCTGTAGGTGTAATAAAAGAGTAATTACTTGCTACTGCAATAGGGACACCTATAGAATGTGCTCCCCCTAATACTAATGAAACAACAGGTTTATTAATAGATGCTATAAGCTCAGCAAGTGCTAAGCCCGCTTCTACATCCCCACCTACTGTATTTAAAATAACTAAAATCCCTTTAATTTGGGGATTATCACATAAGCCGACAATCTGTGGAATAAGATGTTCATACTTTGTGGTTTTATTTTGAGGCGGTAAGCTCATATGTCCCTCTACCTGCCAATAATGGTAATACAATGAATTGGACTTTCACCCTCTTTATTAGGTGGTAATTGCCCAAACTCTTTAATATTTTCCACAGTATTTTCAGGCGTTACAGGTGGCGGATTATTTCCTCCATTTTGATTTTGCCCATTATTTTTAGGAGGTGCTGGTACTTGAGCCGGTTTATCTTTATCATTTTGCATAGACTTGTTCCTTTCACATAAACTTTATGTTTAGTATGCAAAAAACAAGCTTTATTCATTCACTAAAGTTTAAATTCATCATGTAACACAGTAATTGCTTTAGAAACTTCAGATTCCTTAATTAAACACGCAATAGTTGTTAAAGAATCTGCTGTTTGTAAGATTTCAATATTAGCATTTGCAAGTGCTTTAATAATGCGGGCCATTACGCCTGGAACACCTGTCATGCGTTCACCGATTGCAGTTACTTTCGCACATCCTGCAGTAACAGTATATTGATAGCATAACCCTTTTAATAATGTTTCTAAAGCTTCTTGATCTTCACCATCTATTGTAAAAATTTTAGTTTTAGGAAAAATATTAATAAGATCAATACTAATATGTTCCTCTGCCATTTTTTCTAAAATACCTTCTGATACTAAAATATCTTCTTCAATTGTAAATTGTACACGATTATTACGATTAGCCACACTTGTAATCACTGTATGTGTTTTGGGTAAATGTGCGCCCTCTACACTTTGTACAATATAAGTTCCTTCTGCTTCTGAAAAAGTATTTTTAATAACGATTGGAATATTCGCACGCATTGCATACTCTACAGCACGTGGGTGAATAACTTTTGCCCCGTTGTCAGCCATTTGGAATACTTCTGTATAGCTAATTGCTGGGATAAAACTTGCTTTTTCACAAACACGTGGGTCCGCAGTCATAATACCATCTACATCTGTAAAGATTTCAATGCGACTTGCCTTTACTGCAGCACCTAACATAGAAGCGGTTGTATCACTCCCCCCTCTTCCAAGTGTTGTCACTTCACCTTCTACAGTCATACCTTGGAATCCAGCAACAACTGGCACAATGCCCTCTTCTATAGCTGCTAATAATGCTTCTGGTTTAGCATAAAGCAAATCAGCTTGTTTATGATAACAATCTGTAATAATTCCTGCTTGCCCACCTGTAAAAGCTTTTGCTTTTATTCCGCAAGTATTTAATTTAGTTACCATCGTTACAGCTGAAATAATTTCGCCACACGCTAAAAGCATATCATATTCTCTATCCGTCATGTGACCTGCTGTTTGACTGACAAAGTCAATCAGTGTATCTGTAGCATAAGGTGACCCTTTTCGACCAATAGCTGATACAACAACTACTGGTATTTCGTCTTTAGATAAAGCTAATTTTATTTTGTCTACTACTTTTTCGCGACTTTCTTCTGTTGCGACAGAAGTCCCTCCAAATTTTTGAACAATGATTTGCATAAGTTTTCTGTCCTTTCAAATGTATACTTCTAATGTCAATATATGTTAGTTTTCCTTATTTAGATACGCTTCTAACGCTTTTGATAATTGATCTGGCAAGATGTCCCTCTGCCACGACAATCAATCCCCTTAAGTCTTTTCACTGCTTCTTGTACTTTCATCCCTTTGAGAAGTGCTGTAAGTCCTAAAGTATTTCCAGGGCATCCTCGTACAAATTCAACATTTTCAATAATACCATCTTTTACTTCAAAATTGATTTCAGTTGAACATACACCTGATGTTTTATAAGTTTCCATTTTGTTCACTCCTTGTTTGTGTTATGATAATCTTAAGTATTATATCATAACACAAGATGACTTTAAAGTTTGAGTAAGGTCAATCATTGTTAAATATTGGTTTTCTAACATGATAATTATTTATAGATATAATCAAATTTGAAATAAAGGACGGATGATATGAGTATTACATTTAATCATACAATTATCCATGTATTAGACCTTTCAATGGGCATGCCTATTTTATCTACAGAGCTACTTGCACTGAATGATGAAACAGAAAGTTTTATTACAAAACATTTAGTAAAAATTTTTGAAAGCAGTGCCACATGTAGTGCCGTTTTTAAGGGAGAATCTGCTTTTAAAAAATCTTTGAAGTACCACTTACAGAAGATAACTTCTTAGGACTTTCAAATGATTTAGCTGATTTATATTTTAAATATATGGTTGAATATGGCACTATTCCTAGTGGAGATTTAATTGTAACTGACTTTACAATGGATGGTGTTAACCACTTAGGCATATTAAAGCTTAATTATAAAGAAGAATATACACACTTTGTTGAAAATAGTGAATCAGGCGTAAGTGCACGTATTATTAAACATAAAGGAATCTTCCCACCTACGAGTAAACAAGTAGATGAGGGACTCATTATTAATATGGAAACAAAGGATGTAGCACTTTTAGACGCTACTAAAAGTAAGTATCTTTCACTACTCTATGATTTAGAACCTAAAATGTCCGTTAAAGAAACAATCAAAGCCATTGAGAAAGTAGCGGCTAAAGTTATTGATGAACATTTTGATAATCCATTAAATGCAATGACTGAACTTAAAACAAATATTTCTGAAAGTATTTCACGTACAAGTTCTATTCCTGTACAAGAAATTATGGAACAAACTTTTGGAGATGATATTGAAGTTTTTGAAAGCTGTATGGAACATATGGAAGAAATGGGCATTAAAGAAAGTAAAATTGAAGTAGTTGATTCTAAAATCAGTAACAAGTTCTCTTCTCAAAAACTTAAAACAGATACAGGTATTGAATTAAAATTCCCTACTCACTTATTTAAAGATCCTGATTTTATTGAGATTGTTAATGAACCAGATGGAACTATTTCCATAGTCCTCAAACATATTTCACAAATTATTAATAAATAGTTTTGAGGATAAAGTCTAAAAATCACCCAAAAGAACATATGTTTGATTTATTAATAGGTCTATGCTATAATTAAAAAAATTATAGGATGAAATAGAGGGATACTATGAATGAGCAAAAATTAACGGCCAAACAACAACAAATATTAACTTGCATAAAAGATACTTTAAAAGATAAAGGTTATCCACCTTCAGTACGTGAAATTTGCCTTGCTGTAGGCCTTAGCTCTACTTCTACAGTACACAGTCATCTAAACAGCTTAGAGAAAAAAGGATATATTCGTCGTGACCCTAGTAAACCAAGAACAATTGAAATATTAGAGGAAACTAATAATTGGCTAGATGAACATGTAACACCTGTTCCAATCATTGGTAAAGTAACTGCGGGTGCACCTATTTTAGCCGAACAAAATATAGATGAGTATTTTCCACTTCCTAATCATATGGTGCGTTATGAAAATACTTATATGTTACGTGTTTCAGGTACAAGTATGATTAATGCTGGTATTTTAGATGGCGATTTAATTATTGTACGCCAACAAAACAATGCTCAAAATGGTGATATTGTTGTGGCACAAGTTGAAGAAGACGGATTTACAGTTAAACGATTTTTTAAAGAAAAAATTATTTCAGACTACAGCCTGAAAATGATGCCATGGAACCTATAATTTGTACCCATGTTAATATTTTAGGAAAAGTAATTGGTCTCTTCCGTGAGTTTTAGAAGCTCAGGGAAAATAAAAATACACTGTTTGATTATAATTTTCATTAGGATCAAACAGTGTATTTTTTATGATACATTCTAAGTCTTGCTTCATTTAATTTTCTTTTACCTTTTCTAAACTTCACTCTATATACTTCTTTATTTTCTTACTTTTCTAAAAACAACTCATACTTATCCTCTAAGCATGAGTTAGGCATAGCCTTATAAAATAGCCTCCTGATGCTTTATAAGCTTTAAAGAATCTATTTCCTAACTTAAATCACCGTACTCGTTTTAACCGAACTAGAC
>NZ_BBCG01000060.1 GCF_001311925.1 Cellulosilyticum ruminicola JCM 14822 | reverse complement strand
GTTAACGCTTATGTAAATACATTATTAAAAGGATATAAAGAAATAGGCTTAAAAAAGTAGAGGAAAAGTCAGCAGTTTGAGTGCGGCATAGGAGAATTTTAAAATTAATGTATAGTAAGTTTATATATGGAAATAATTTATACATGTAATTAGTTTAGAAGTGCGCACGTTATGAAGTTGCAGACATATAAATAAAAGTGCTGAATCTGGATAAACAGGAGAAGTTGTGGAAAACTACTATATAATTTTAGGTGACCTGTAGATAAATTATAGATTCCATAAAAAACCTATGGGAAAAAGGTTGCTAAATATGTCATCTAATGGTATACTAATGCATGTTGATAAAAAAATACTGTGCCGCAGACAGTAGGTGCTCTTTTGAGCATAACGTATACAACCTACCGAGGTCTCTAATATATGGACGGACGTATGATGTCACTTTGCCTGCGGATTTATGAAAGCAAAGTGCTTTTTTATTACAAAAAATAAGGAGGTGTAACAATGGCAAAAGTTGAACTTAAACAAGTTGTTGTTAATGAAATTAAAGAAAAACTTAATGGTGCTTCTTCAGTTTTATTAGTTGACTACCGTGGTCTTACAGTAGACCAAGATACGGAGCTTCGTAAAGAACTTCGTGAAGCAGGTGTTGAGTACAAAGTATACAAAAACACTATGGTAAACTTTGCTATTGAAGGTACAGAATTCGCTGAGATTTCTAAAGATCTTGAAGGACCAACAGCTATCGCTATTTCTTATGCAGATGCAACAGCTGGTCCAAGAATTCTTGCTAAAGTAGCTAAAGCTAACGAAAAATTAGAATTCAAATCAGGTGTAGTAGAAGGAACTTACTACGATGCTAAAGGTATGATGGCTATCGGTAATATCGCTCCTAGAGAAGAATTACTTGGTCGTTTACTTGGAAGCTTCAAATCACCTATCGCAAGCTTTGCACGTGTTATCAAACAAGTTGCAGAAAAAGAAGCTTAAGATAGGCAGCATTTTATAAGTGACAACATTTATAAACTAAACAAATTACAAGTTAATATTTAAAAAAATACGGAGGTGCTTACAATGGCAAAATTATCAATCCAAGAAATTATCGATGCAGTTAAAGAATTAACTATCTTAGAATTAAACGAATTAGTAACAGCTTGTGAAGAAGAATTCGGTGTATCAGCAGCAGCAGGTGTTATGGTTGCAGCAGCAGGTGCAGGTGCAGCAGCTGAAGAAAAAACAGAATTCGACGTTGAATTAACAGACGCTGGTTCAGAAAAAATCAAAGTAATCAAAGTTGTTCGTGAAATCACAGGGCTTGGATTAAAAGAAGCTAAAGAAGCTGTAGATGGATGTCCAAAAGTTCTTAAAGAAGGTGCTTCTAAAGAAGACGCTGAAGCAATCAAAGCTAAACTTGAAGAAGTTGGCGCTAAAGTAACATTAAAATAATTCACGTTATCAGTGTTACTCTAAATAAGAAAAGGTAGCTCTAGTAGCTACCTTTTTTATTCCTATATAAATATAAAGATGTTTAAAATAATATTTTTAAATAAGTATAGGGGGAGTCGCCTTGAAATGTAAAAAAGGCAATGATATGATGAAAACGCATAACATTGCCCACTAAAGATATTTATAGTAGAAAATTGTTTTTTTGAAAATATGTACGTAAAATAAGAAAAAAGGTTGACTAAACCTTTTTTTGTGATAGCATTATAAAATGCGTTAATATGCTATCATGCAACGCATTTTTTTCTTTAGTATAGCATATTGACTAACTATTTACAATACATATTCTTATTTTAAGTGGTTTTAGACAAACATTTTAAACCAGAATATGTCACATTTTAAACCTATTTTGAAACAATGCATTAATATGCATTATTTATAAATTTTGCAAGGGGTGAGGAACACATGCAAAAATCTAAAATGCGCCCAGTAAATATGGGTAAACAAATTCGCATGAGCTACGCTAGAACACAAGATGATGTTGTAGAAATACCTAATCTTATTGAACTTCAAAGATCTTCTTATGAATGGTTTTTAAAAGATGGTCTTAAAGAAGTATTCCAAGATATTTCTCCAATCACAGACTTTAATGGGAATCTCATTTTAGAATTTGTGGATTTTTATTTAGACAGCAAACCAAAATATACAATTGAAGAATGTAAAGAAAGAGATGCTACTTACTGTGCACCTCTTAAAGTAAAAGCACGTCTTCATAACAAAGAAACAGGAACAAGCGTTGATAGTGAAGTATTCATGGGTGATTTCCCACTTATGACAGAAAATGCTACATTCGTTATCAATGGAGCAGAACGTGTTATCGTTAGCCAATTAGTACGTTCTCCTGGTATTTACTATGATATCGCATTCGATAAAACAGGTAAAAAATTATTCTCAGCATCTGTAATTCCTAACCGTGGTGCATGGTTAGAATACGAAACAGATTCAAATGATATTTTCTACGTACGTGTAGACCGTACTCGTAAAGTACCTATTACAGTATTATTACGTTCATTAGGTCTTGGTACTGACGCAGAAATCATTGAGAAATTTGGTGAAGAACCAAAAATCCTCGAAGCTATTCAAAAGGATACAAGTAAGACTTATGAAGAAGGCCTTTTAGAAATGTACAAACGTATTCGTCCAGGTGAACCACCAACTGTTGACAGTGCGCAAACACTTCTTAATAATATGTTCTTCGATCCAAAACGTTACGACCTTGCAAAAGTTGGGCGTTACAAATTCAATAAAAAATTAGCACTTCGTAACCGTGTAACAGGCCTTACACTTGCAGACAATGTTATTGATCCATTCACAGGAGAAATCGTTGCTAGCGAAGGTGAAAAAATTACAGTTAAACTTGCTAATGAAATCCAAAATACTGGTATTGAAGCAATCTATGTAACAGTATTAGGTCAAGAAAAACCTGTTAAAATCCTTTCAAATAGAAGCGTAGATTTAACACACTTCGTAGATGTGGATCCAGCAGAACTTGATATTAAAGATACAGTTTACTATCCAGTACTTGAAGAAATCTTAGAAGAATATCAAGATATTGAAGAAATCAAAGAAGCCATCAAAGCTAGAAAAAATGATCTTGTACCAAAATCAATTACATTAGACGACATCTTTGCATCTATTAACTATAACATGCACTTAGAATACGAAATCGGCTTAACAGACGATATTGACCACTTAGGAAACAGACGTATTCGTGGTGTAGGTGAATTATTCCAAAACCAATTCCGTATCGGTCTTTCTCGTATGGAAAGAGTTGTACGTGAAAGAATGACTATCCAAGATCAAGAAGCAGTAAGCCCACAAGCGTTTATTAATATTCGTCCTGTATCTTCTGCTATCAAAGAATTCTTCGGTAGTTCACAATTATCTCAGTTCATGGATCAAAACAACCCACTTGCTGAGTTAACACACAAACGTAGATTATCAGCTCTTGGACCAGGTGGTCTTTCAAGAGAACGTGCAGGGTTCGAAGTTCGTGACGTTCACTACTCACACTACGGCCGTATGTGTCCTATTGAAACACCAGAGGGACCAAACATCGGTCTTATCAACTCACTTGCTACATTTGCTCGTATTAACGAATATGGTTTCATTGAAGCACCATACCGTGTAATCGACAAATCAGGTGATGAACCAAGACTTACAGATGAAGTTATTTACATCACAGCTGATGAAGAAGAAAAATATACAGTATGTCAAGCAACAGAAGAGTTTGATGAAAACGGTCACTTCATTAATAAGAGAGTAACAGCTCGTCATGGTGACGATATCCTTGAATACGATTACAAAAAAATCGATTTAATGGACGTTTCAACAAAACAAATCGTATCAGTTGCGACAG
The DNA here is from genome assembly GCF_001311925.1 of Cellulosilyticum ruminicola JCM 14822. GTDB lineage: Bacteria > Bacillota > Clostridia > Lachnospirales > Cellulosilyticaceae > Cellulosilyticum > Cellulosilyticum ruminicola. The sequence continues at coordinate 16,191 of NZ_BBCG01000060.1, read as the reverse complement.
CACTTATTCCTTTCCTTGAAAACGATGATGCTAACCGTGCCCTCATGGGTGCCAACATGCAACGTCAAGCTGTACCACTTGTTCGTACAAACAGCCCAATCGTAGCTACAGGTATGGAGTACAAAATCGGTATGGATTCAGGTGCTCTTGCTATCGCTAAACAAGATGGTGTTGTAGAAAAATCAACAGCTAAAGAAATCGTTATTAGAGATAATGAAGGTAAAAAGCATTCTTATAAATTAGAGAAATTTGAACGTAGTAATGCTGGTACATGTATTAATCAAAGACCAATCGTAGATAAAGGTGAAATCGTTAAAAAAGGTGATGTTTTAGCTGATGGACCATCTACACAAAATGGTGAACTTGCTCTTGGTCAAAATCCTCTTATCGGATTCATGACATGGGAAGGTTACAACTACGAAGATGCTGTTCTTCTTAGTGAAAGATTAGTACAAGAAGATATCTATACTTCAATCCATATCGAAGAATATGAAGTTGAAGCACGTGATACTAAAGTTGGACCAGAAGAAATTACAAGAGATATTCCAAACGTAGGTGAAGATGCGCTTAAAGATCTTGATGAAAGAGGTATTATCCGTGTTGGTGCGGAAGTTCGTTCAGGAGATATTTTAGTGGGTCGTGTTACACCAAAAGGTGAAACAGAACTTACAGCAGAAGAAAGACTTCTTCGTGCAATCTTCGGAGAAAAAGTAAGAGAAGTTAGAGATACTTCACTTAGAGTACCTCATGGTGAAGCTGGTATTATCGTAGACGTTAAGATCTTCACACGTGAAAATGGTGATGAACTTGACCCAGGTGTTAACAGAATGGTTCGTTGTTATATCGCTCAAAAGAGAAAAATTTCTGTAGGGGATAAAATGGCGGGTCGTCACGGTAACAAAGGGGTTATCTCAAGAGTACTTCCAGTAGAAGATATGCCATTCCTTCCAAACGGTCGTCCTCTTGATATCGTTCTTAACCCATTAGGGGTACCATCACGTATGAACATTGGTCAGGTACTTGAAATCCACTTAAGTCTTGCTGCTAAAGCACTTGGTTTCAAAGTTGAAACACCAGTATTTAACGGTGCAACAGAAAAAGATATCATGGATACACTTGAAATGGCTAATGACTATGTTAACTGGACATGGGAAGAATTCGAAGCGAAATGGTCTTCAAAAGTTAAACAAGAAGTAATTGATTACCTCTATGAAAATAGAGACCACCGTGACGAATGGAGAGGTGTTCCTCTTGATAGAACTGGTAAAGTTCGTTTAAGAGATGGTAGAACAGGTGAAGAATTTGATAACCCTGTAACTATCGGATTCATGCACTACCTTAAACTTCACCACTTAGTTGATGATAAAATGCATGCTCGTTCAACAGGTCCATACGCAACAATTACACAACAACCACTTGGTGGTAAAGCACAATTTGGTGGACAACGTTTCGGAGAGATGGAGGTTTGGGCACTCGAAGCATATGGTGCTGCATACACACTTCAAGAAATTTTAACAATTAAATCCGATGACGTTGTAGGTCGTGTTAAAACTTACGAATCAATCGTTAAAGGTGAAAATATTCCTGAACCAGGTATTCCAGAATCATTCAAAGTATTACTTAAAGAACTTCAATCACTTGGTCTTGATATCAGAGTGTTAACAAGTAACATGACAGAAGTTGATATTAAAGAAACAACTGATGAAGGTGAAGGTATCGCACCAAATATTGAAGTACTTGAAGAAGGTTCTTTAGATGATGGATATATGGAAGAAAACATTGATGACGCTGACGTGGACGCAGAACCAGATTTATACGATGACAACATTGAATTAGATTTCGAACCAGAAGATGATATGATCTTTGAAGATGATTCATTAGGTGATTTAGATTTATAAAAGTAGAAGGGAGTGCATAGCATGTCAAACATGGATCAAGCTATCTTCTTTGAAAAAATTAAGATAGGTCTTGCTTCCCCTGAAAAAATCCGCGAGTGGTCACGAGGAGAAGTAAAAAAACCAGAAACAATTAACTACCGTACACAAAGACCAGAAAGAGATGGTCTCTTCTGTGAAAGAATTTTCGGGCCTAGCAAGGACTGGGAATGTCACTGTGGAAAGTATAAGAGAATTAGATATAAAGGCGTAGTTTGTGATCGCTGTGGAGTAGAGGTTACAAAAGCTAAAGTACGTCGTGAGAGAATGGGGCACATTGAGCTTGCTGCCCCTGTGTCTCACATTTGGTACTTCAAAGGTATTCCAAGTAGAATGGGTCTTATCTTAGATATTACTCCAGGTAAACTTGAGAAAATCTTATACTTTGCTTCTTACATTGTGTTAGACCCAAAAGATACAGGGCTTGCATACAAAGAAATCTTAGGTGAAAAAGAATTCAGAGAAGCTGAAGAAAAATACGGTCCAGGCTCATTCGTTGCTGAAATGGGTGCTGAAGCTATCAAAAAACTTCTTCAAGATATTGATCTTGAAAAAGAAAGTGTTGAACTTAAAGAACAACTCAAAACTACAACAGGTCAAAAGAGAGTTCGTGTAATTAAACGTCTTGAAGTAATTGAAGCTTTCCGTTTATCAGAAAATAAACCAGAATGGATGATTATGGATGTAGTACCAGTACTTCCTCCAGATCTTAGACCAATGATTCAACTTGATGGTGGTCGTTTCGCAACATCTGACCTTAATGACCTTTACAGAAGAGTTATTAATCGTAACAACCGTCTTAAAAGATTACTTGATTTAGGAGCTCCTAACATCATCGTAAGAAATGAAAAACGTATGTTACAAGAAGCTGTTGACGCACTTATCGATAATGGTCGTCGTGGTAAACCTGTAGTAGGTCCTGGAAACAGACCACTTAAATCATTATCAGATATGCTTAAAGGTAAATCAGGACGTTTCCGTCAAAACTTACTTGGTAAACGTGTTGACTACTCTGGACGTTCAGTTATCGTAGTAGGACCAAGCCTTAAAATTTACCAATGTGGTTTACCAAAAGAAATGGCTATCGAGTTATTCAAACCTTTCGTTATGAAAAAATTAGTATCTGATGGTATTGCACACAATATCAAAAATGCTAAACACATGATTGAAAGATTACAACCACAAATTTGGGACGTTCTTGAAGAAATTATCAAGGAACACCCAGTAATGCTTAACCGTGCCCCTACACTTCACCGTTTAGGTATCCAAGCGTTCGAACCAATCCTTGTAGAAGGACGTGCTATTAAACTTCACCCACTTGTATGTACAGCTTATAACGCTGACTTTGATGGTGACCAAATGGCGGTTCACGTACCATTATCAGTAGAAGCACAAGCAGAATGTAGATTCCTTCTTTTAGCACCAAACAACCTTCTTAAACCTTCTGATGGAGCACCAGTTGCGGTACCATCACAAGATATGGTTCTTGGTATCTACTATCTCACACTCAAAAAAGAAGATGAGGAGTATGCTACTCGTGAAGCAATCGGTGAACTTACAGATAAAGATGAAGTAGAAGAAGTGACAAAAGAAGACGGAACAGTTGTATATGTTAAACGTCAAATCGGTTCAGGAAAATACTTCCACGATGAAAAAGAAGCACTTCTCGCTTATGATAATAAAGTTGTAACTCTTCATGCACCAATTCATGTACGTCATACATTAATGGTTGATGGAGAAATGCAAACAGGTCTTACAGAAACTACAGTTGGTCGTATTATCTTAAATGAAATCATGCCACAAGATTTAGGTTTCGTAGACAGAACAAAAGAAGAAAACAAATTCAAATATGAAGTTGATTTCTTAGCTGGTAAAAAAGAACTTGGTAAAATTATTAAAAAATGTATTAACAAACACGGTGCTACACAAACAGCTATCCTCTTAGATAACATCAAAGACTTAGGTTATAAGTTCTCTACAAGAGGGGCACTTACAGTATCTGTATCAGATATGACAGTACCACCAGAAAAACCAATGTTCCTTGAAGAAGCACAAAAAGCAGTAGATCATGTAACAAAATTATTCAGACGTGGTCTTATGACAGATGAAGAACGTTATAACAAAGTTATCCAAGCATGGAACATTGCCAATGATAAGATTACAAAAGCCTTACTTGACAACCTTGGACGTTATAACAACATCTACATGATGGCTCATTCTGGTGCCCGTGGTTCTACTAACCAGATTAAACAGTTAGCTGGTATGCGTGGTCTGATGGCTTCTACATCAGGTCGTACAATCGAGCTTCCTATCAAAGCTAACTTCCGTGAAGGGCTTACTGTACTTGAATACTTCATTTCAGCTCACGGTGCTCGTAAAGGTCTTGCCGATACAGCTCTTCGTACAGCCGATTCAGGTTACCTTACACGTCGTCTTGTTGACGTTTCTCAAGACGTTATCATTCGTGAACAAGATTGTCACGAACATCACCAAGACGAGCCTATCCCAGGTATGTGGGTAGAAGCTTACAAAGATGGCTCAGAAGTTATCGAACCACTTAGCGAACGTTTAAGCGGTCGTTTCACAGCTGATCCAATTGTTCACCCAGAAACAGGTGAAGTTATTGTTGAAGCTAACAAAATGATTACACCTAACCAAGCTGAATACATCGAATCAATCGGTGTTAAAGGAGCACGTATCCGTAACGTACTTAGATGTAAATCTAAGATGGGTGTATGTGCTAGATGTTATGGTGCAAACATGTCATCTGGTAACGAAGTAAGAATTGGTGAATCAGTAGGTATCATTGCTGCTCAATCAATCGGTGAGCCAGGTACACAGCTTACAATGCGTACTTTCCATACAGGGGGTATCGCCGGAGACGATATCACTCAAGGTCTTCCTCGTGTCGAGGAGTTATTCGAGGCACGTAAACCAAAAGGTCTTGCGATTATCTCAGAAATCGATGGTATCGTATCAATCACAGATAACAAGAAAAAACGTGAAGTTACAATCACAGATAATGAAACAGGTAATGTAAAATCTTATGTTATTCCTTATGGTTCAAGAATCAAAGTTACAGATGGTATGTCTGTGGAAGCTGGTGATGAACTTACAGAAGGTAGTGTTAACCCACATGATATCCTTAAGATCAAAGGTGTTCTTGGGGTACAACATTACATGATTCAAGAAGTTCAACGTGTTTACCGTCTACAAGGGGTAGATATCAATGATAAACATATCGAAGTTATCGTTCGTCAAATGCTTAAGAAAGTTAAAATCGAAGAAAACGGAGATACAGAATTACTTCCAGGAAGTTCAGTTGATATCTTAGACTTTGAAGATGTAAACAAAGAAGCAATTGCTAAAGGATTACAACCTGCTGAAGGTAAAAACGTACTCCTTGGTATCACAAAAGCTTCTCTTGCTACAGAAAGCTTCTTATCTGCAGCTTCATTCCAAGAAACAACAAAAGTTCTTACAGAAGCAGCTATTAAAGGTAAAACAGACCCACTTATCGGTCTTAAAGAAAACGTTATTATCGGTAAACTTATCCCAGCTGGTACAGGTATGGATAGATACCGTAAATTAGATATTGAAATGGTAAATGAATAGAATATCATTCATATTAAACGTTATATATGGGAGCGTCACTTAGGTGACGCTCTTTTTATGCCTATTTGCAATAGGCTTTTTATATCTTGAGACAAGGTCTATGTTATAATAAAGGCAGAGATATTATTTTATACATGGGACAATTCAAATTATGAGGTGAGATTGATGGTAAAGATTAAGAAATTTGCACCAGTATTATTAGGTGTAATGTTGTTAACTGTAGGCTGTAGTAAGAATCCAAATAAAGTAATAGATACAGCTATAGCGAATTTGAGTGATATTCAAAACTATACGTTAGTAATGGATACTAAAATGGTAACAGATATAGAAGGACAAGAGGTAGTAATAGTTAATTCGGTGAATGAGACTAAAGGTACATTAAGACCAGAAACAATTATGAGTATTACTGATAAAACTGAATTACAATACGGTAAAAAGAAGGAAAATGATGAAACAGTAAGTTATATCGCTAAAGACGGAGAGGCTATTGCTTATTATGAGAAACAAGGGAATCAGTGTATAAGATTGTTGTAGAGGATATGGATTTATTAGGAGATATGCTTAAGAAGCCTAATAAAGTAGCTAAGACTTTTATAAATGCTGTAAGTGGCTTTAAAATGATTGGTGAAACAACTATATTAGATAAGATATGTTATAACATTGAGGGGAGTGTGGCGAAAGATAAGTTTTTAGACACACTTAAAATGCTAGAGGATATTCAAGATTTGGGGCTTGATGAAGATACTATGAAAGCTATAGAAGGACAAAGTACAGAGCCTCTTAAGATTCAATTTTTTGTAGATAAATCTACAGGTGAACTTATCATGCAGCAAGTTGATTTAGGCTCTATTATGAAGATTGGAATGCAAGAAATACTTGAATCTGAAGAAAGCGAAAGTACGGTTAACAGTGTAGAGTGTGAAATTAAAGTTACCTATAAAGATATAAATAGTACACAAGCACCTATAGTACCAGAAGAAGTATATGCTGCTGCACAAATACTTGAATAAAGTGTATGGAGAAGGAGTTGTTATATAAAATGACACTCCTTTTACTATATTAAGAGGTAAAAAACAGAGAGATGAAAAACAACTTAGGAAGAAATAGGAAGTTGTTTTTAGGGGGAGATGCTTGTTATAGTAGTATAATAAAACTAAAATAAAACAATATATTAAATATAGTTGTTTTGGACGGAGGCCATAATGCAAACAGAGACAAGGGCTTTCTTTGATGTTTTAACAGAACTTAAAGTAGACGAGAGGCTTTATAATACATTTAAAAATGTGCAAGTTGGTAGAGTTATACTAGATCAAAGTACTAACAACTTGACTTTTTATATACAAAAAGATGAAATTATTCAGCGTGCAGATATTATTAAAATGATGCACAATATCAAATCTAAGATGTTTAATAATACACCTCTGGGTATTCATTTTAAAGAATCTTATGATTTACCAGAAGCATATACATTAGATAAACTTATAGTAGACTATAAAGGAAGTTTATTAAGTGAAATAGAAGAAAAAAGTCATATGCTTTTTGCACTTATTAAAAATTCTGATTGGCAAGTACACAATAACTGTATTACCTTAAATATGGATAATAGTTTGCTTGCAAAACGTAAATCTGATGAAGTACGTTTATATTTCGAAGAGGTTTTTAAAGAACGTTTTAATATGGAAGTACGTTTTTTATTTAAATTTGTGGATAGCGAAAATCCTCAAGCTTATGTTGTGGAAAATGAAACTAAGCTTAAAGGCGAGGTTGTTCATGTTATGGAAAATATTAAAGATGAAGAAAAACCACAACAAAGTTCAGAAGATAAGCCAGCTGAAGAGAAAGAGGCATTCGAGGCACCACCTAAGATGACACGTAAGAAAACAACTCTTGATCCAGATGTATTCTTCGGTCGTGAAGTAGAAGGTGAAATTGCAACGATTGAAATGATTGTAGATGAAATTGGTGAAGTTGTCATTCATGGTAAAATCATTAACATTGATACACGTGAAATTCGTATGGAAAAAACAATTATTATGTTTGACATTACAGATTTTACGGACACGATTACAGTTAAACTTTTCGTTAAAAATGAAGAATTAGGTGATGTACTGGCTAAACTTAAAAAAGGTAATTTCTATATTATAAAGGGAATGGCAGTTTTTGATAAGTTTGATAAAGAGATTGGAATTAGTTCTGTAAAAGGTATTAAGCCAACAAGTGATTTTACAGTAAAACGTATGGACGAAAGCAATGAAAAACGTGTCGAGTTACATCTTCATACTATGATGAGTGATATGGATAGTGTAGTAGATATTAAAAAAATGATTAATCGTGCCAAAGAATGGGGCATGCCGGCTATAGCCATTACAGACCATGGATGCTTACAAGCCTTCCCAATCGCGAATCACTGCGTTTCAAAAGATGAACCGTTTAAGATTATTTATGGTGTAGAAGCATATTTTGTAGATGATTTAAAGGAAACAGTTGTTAACTCTAAAAATCAGAGTTTGCAAGATACTTATGTTGTGTTTGACTTAGAGACTACAGGATTTAGTCCTAAATTTAATCGTATTATAGAAATTGGTGCCGTTAAAGTTAAAGACGGTCAGGTTATTGATAGCTTTAGTGAATTTGTAAATCCTGGTGTACCTATACCGTATGAGATTGAGCAGTTAACTGGTATTAATGACAGTATGGTAAGAGATGCTGAGAAAATAGATGCGCTTTTACCGAAGTTTTTAGAGTTTTGTGAGGGAGCAGTTATGGTAGCTCATAATGCAGAATTTGATATGAGTTTCATTAAAGCAAATGCAGATAGGTTAAATTTACCATGTGATTATACAATACTAGATACTGTAGCATTAGCACGTGTTTTAATGCCACAGTTAGGAAACTTTAAATTAAATAATATCTCTAAGCACTTAGGGATTAGTCTTGAAAATCATCACCGTGCCGTAGATGATGCCACAGCTACAGGAGAGATATTCATTAAATTCATTGAAATGCTTGCTGAAAAAGAAGTGTATCATTTAGATGAAATTGAAAAATTAATGGAAGTTTCAAGTGAGTATATTAAGAAACTGCCAACTTATCACGGAATTATTCTAATTAAAAATGAAACAGGGCGTATTAACTTAAACAAACTTGTTTCAGCGGCCCATTTAGACTATTTTAATCGTAGGCCACGTATGCCTAAGAGCTTAATTCAAAAGCATCGTGAAGGGCTTATTATTGGTTCAGCTTGTGAGGCAGGAGAAGTATTCCAAGCTATCATTAGAGAAAAAGATGAAGCTGAAATTGCAAGACTTGTTAATTTCTATGACTACTTAGAAATTCAACCTATAGGGAATAATGGTTTCATGCTTAAAAGTGATAAGTATGCAGCTAGCACAGAAGAAGACCTTAGAAACTACAATCGCAAAATTGTAGAGTTAGGTGAGGAATATAATAAGCCAGTTGTAGCAACTTGTGATGTCCACTTCTTAGATCCAGAAGATGAGATTTACAGACGTATCATTATGGCTGGTAAAGGATTTAAAGATGCTGATGATCAGCCGCCACTATTTTTACGTACTACAGAAGAAATGTTAGAGGAATTTAGCTATTTAGGTGAAGATAAGGCTAGAGAAGTTGTTATTACAAATACTAATTTAATCAATGATCAAATAGATAAAATCTCACCAGTACTTCCAGATAAATGTCCACCAGAAATTCCAGATTCAGATGAGACATTACGTAAAATTTGTTATGATAAGGCCCATGAGATTTATGGACCAGAGTTACATGAAGTTGTTAAAGAACGTCTCGAAAGGGAGCTTCACTCAATTATTAGTAATGGATTCGCCGTAATGTACATCATTGCACAAAAGTTAGTGTGGGATTCAAATGACCATGGTTACTTAGTAGGTTCCAGAGGTCAGTAGGATCATCTTTTGCTGCGACTATGTCAGGTATTACAGAGGTTAATCCACTGCCACCACATTACATTTGTCCAAACTGTTATTATACAGACTTTGATTCACCGGAAGTTAAAGCATATGCCGGAAGTTCAGGATGTGATATGCCAGATGCTACTTGTCCTAAATGTGGGCATGCACTTAATAAAGAAGGACATGATATTCCTTTCGAAACTTTCCTTGGATTCAAAGGGGATAAAGAACCCGATATCGACCTTAACTTCTCTGGGGACTATCAAGCCAAAGCACATAAATATGTAGAGGTTATCTTCGGAGAAGGTAAAGCGTTCCGTGCTGGAACTATTGGTACCATGGCGGAAAAAACAGCCCTTGCTTATGTTTATAAATACTTCCAAGAACGTGAAATTCACAAACGTTATGCAGAAATGAAACGTATTGCAGAAGGATGTACAGGAGTTAAAAGAACAACAGGACAACATCCTGGTGGTATTATCGTAGTACCATATGATCGAGAGATTTATGAATTTACAGCTATTCAGCATCCAGCTAATGATATGAATACACCAATTGTTACAACTCATTTTGAGTACCACTCAATTGACCACAACTTATTAAAACTCGATATTCTGGGCCATGATGATCCCACAATGATTCGTAGATTAGAGGATTTAACAGGCATAGATGCTAAAACTATTAAATTAGATGATAAAGATGTAATGTCATTATTCCATAATACTGATGCCTTAGGAATCAAACCTGAAGATATCGGTGGTATTAAATTAGGCTCATTAGGTATCCCAGAGTTTGGTACAGACTTCGTTATTCAGATGGTTCTAGATGCGAAGCCTAAGAGTTTCTCTGACCTTGTACGTATTTCTGGACTATCACATGGTACAGACGTATGGCTTGGTAATGCACAAACCCTTATTGAAGAGGGAAGAGGAACGATTTCGACTGTTATTTGTACCCGTGACGATATTATGACTTATTTAATTAATCAAGGTATGGACAAAGGGTTGTCCTTCACTATTATGGAAAGTGTACGTAAGGGGAAAGGGCTAAAAGAAGAATGGGAAGAAACCATGCTTGAGTATGGTGTACCAGATTGGTATATCTGGTCATGTAAGAAAATCAAGTATATGTTCCCTAAAGCCCATGCGGCTGCTTACGTTATGATGGCATGGCGTATTGCATGGTACAAGATTCATTATCCACTTGCTTACTATACAGCTTTCTTTAGTATTCGTGCATCAGCCTTTTCATATGAAATGATGTGCCTAGGAAAAGAAAGACTCGAATATCATATGAAAGAGTTAACAGGCAAAGGAAAAGAAAATCAAACAGCTAAAGAACAAGATACATTAAAAGATATGCGTATTGTATATGAAATGTATGCCCGTGGTTTTGAATTCTTACCAATTGATTTAAGCGTAGCAGATGATAAGAGGTTCCAAATCATAGATGGTAAAATCATGCCGTCACTTAGTTCGATTGATGGACTTGGTGAAAAAGCGGCTGAAGCAGTAGTTGCTGCTGTAAAAGATGGCCCATTCCTATCAAAAGAAGATTTCAGAAATCGTACAAAAGTAAGTAAGACTATAGTTGATAAAATGTCTGAGCTAGGTATTTTAGGCGATTTAACTGAATCAAATCAATTAGATTTGTTTTAAAAATAGGAGAATGGGGTAGACTAATCCTTAGAGAGAAAAAAGAATATTGATATGAGCTCTAAATAAATTAGCATAATTTACTTAGAGCAAAATCAATAGAAATGTCGTATAATCTTAAATGTGAACAGCAACAAAAAAATCCTCTAAAATAGTCTTGACAACTTAAACTAAGAGTGGTAGACTAGGTCAGTGTGTAATAGTATGCATAAAAATGAACCTAAAGGGGGATTTATGTTGTACCATTTAAGTGACACAATTCAAATTGTGGGAACAAAACAAACTTTAAAGCAGTTAGAAAATAACGGCGTAAAGGTTGTATTTGTTGCTAAAGATGCCGATGACAAAGTTACAGGTCAGGTGGTAGAGCTTGCAAAAGCGAAAAACGTTCAAGTCGAATTCATTGATACAATGGAGGAACTTGGCAAAAAATGTAACGTAGAAGTAAAAACTGCAGTCGCAGCAATTATAGCGTAAGAAGGAGGTAACCAGAATGCCAACATTTAACCAATTAGTTCGTAAAGGTAGAAAAGCAATTGAAAAGAAATCAACTGCTCCAGCGCTTCAAAAAGGGTTCAACTCTTTAAGAAAACGCCCAACAGATATTTCTGCACCACAAAAAAGAGGTGTATGTACAGCTGTTAAAACAGCTACACCTAAAAAACCTAACTCTGCTCTTCGTAAAATTGCCAGAGTACGTCTTACAAACGGGATTGAAGTTACAGCTTATATCCCAGGTGAAGGACACAATCTTCAAGAGCACAGCGTTGTACTAATCCGTGGTGGTAGAGTAAAAGACTTACCAGGTACACGTTACCACATCATCCGTGGTACACTTGATACAGCTGGTGTTGCAAACAGACAACAAGCTCGTTCTAAATATGGTGCTAAAAGACCAAAAGCTAAAAAATAATTTAGCTAAACTTTTAAAACTTAATATTTTTAATAAGATTAATTTTGAAAAGAAATTAATTGGTGCCCAACTTACGATATAAAGCTGAGAAGTTCAGATTTTAAATAGATGAGTGGGCGCGCACGATCCTCTTAGGAGGACGAGTACCGATGATATTTCAGGACACATTAGTTAAGGAGGGAAGACCGTGCCACGTAAAGGACATGTAGCAAAAAGAGATGTATTAGCTGATCCAATGTACAACAGCAAGTTAGTAACAAAGCTTATTAACAACATTATGCTTGACGGTAAAAGAGGAAAAGCTCAAAAAATAGTATATGGTGCATTCGACATCATTGCAGAAAAAACAGGTAGAGATGCTTTAGAAGTTTTCCAAGAAGCTTTAGAAAACATCATGCCAGTATTAGAGGTAAAAGCACGCCGTGTAGGTGGTGCAACATACCAAGTACCAATGGAAGTTCGTCCAGAGAGACGTCAAACATTAGGACTTCGTTGGTTAACAGTTAACACACGCAAACGCGGTGAAAAAACTACAACTGAAGCTCTTGCAGCTGAGTTATTAGATGCACTTAATAACACAGGTGGAGCTGTTAAGAAAAAAGAAGATACACACAAAATGGCAGAAGCAAACAAAGCGTTTGCTCACTACAGATGGTAGTCTGCTTAATATAAAGGAGGAAATACCTTGGCAGGAAGAGAATATCCACTTGAGCGTACCAGAAATATTGGTATCATGGCTCATATTGATGCAGGTAAAACAACTCTTACAGAACGTATCCTTTTCTATACAGGTAGAAATCACAAGATTGGGGAAACCCATGAAGGTGGAGCTACTATGGACTGGATGGAACAAGAGCAAGAACGTGGTATCACAATCACATCTGCTGCAACAACTTGTTTTTGGTTAAACAACCGTATCAACATCATTGATACTCCTGGACACGTTGACTTTACTGTAGAAGTTGAGCGTTCATTACGTGTACTTGATAGTGCTGTAGGCGTATTCTGTGCAAAAGGTGGGGTAGAACCACAATCTGAAACAGTATGGCGTCAAGCTGACAAATATCACGTACCACGTATGGCGTTTGTAAATAAAATGGACATCATGGGAGCTGACTTCTTAAGAGCAGTTAGCATGATGAGAGATCGTTTAGGAGCTAATGCTATTCCTATCGAATTACCAATCGGTGCGGAAGAAGATTTCGTAGGGATTGTAGACTTATTCAAAATGAAAGCCTTCATCTACAAAGATGACTTAGGTAAAGTAATTGAAGAACAAGAAATCCCAGCTGATATGGTAGAAATGGCAGAACAATACCATGCAGAAATGGTAGAAGCTATCTGCGAATCTGATGAAGAATTAATGATGCAATACTTAGAAGGTGAAGAAGTATCTGAAGAAGCTCTTCGTAAAGCTCTTCGTAATGCAGTTATTAACGTACAAATTATCCCAGTTCTTTGTGGTTCAGCTTACAAAAACAAAGGGGTACAAAAATTACTCGATGCTGTAGTAGAATTCATGCCAGCACCAACAGACATCCCAGCTATCAAAGGTACAAACCCTGAAACTGGCGAAGAAATGGAAAAACATGCTTCTGATGAAGAGCCATTCGCTGCTCTTGCATTCAAAATCATGACAGACCCATTCGTTGGTAAACTTGCATTCTTCCGTGTATATTCAGGTTCTATCGATGCTGGTTCTTATGTTCTTAACTCAACAAAGAACAAAAAAGAACGTTTCGGTCGTATCGTACAAATGCACGCCAATACACGTCAAGAAATTCAAACAGTATACTCAGGAGATATCGCTGCTGCAGTAGGTCTTAAAGGAACTACTACAGGGGATACACTTTGTGATGAAAATCACCCAGTAATCCTTGAGTCTATGGAATTCCCAGAACCAGTTATTCAAGTTGCTATTGAACCTAAAACTAAAGCTGGTCAAGAAAAAATGGGTCTTGCTCTTGCAAAACTTGCTGAAGAAGATCCAACATTCAAAACTTGGACAGATGAAGAAACAGGTCAAACAATCATCGCTGGTATGGGTGAGCTTCACCTTGAAATCATCGTTGACCGTTTAATGAGAGAATTCAAAGTAGAAGCTAACGTAGGTGCACCACAAGTTGCATACAAAGAAACAATCGCTAAAGATGTTGACATTGAATCTAAATATGTTAAACAATCTGGTGGTAGTGGTCAATACGGTCACTGTAAAGTTCGTTTCTCACAACTTGACCCTAACTCTGAACACACATATGAATTCGTAAGTTCAGTAGTAGGTGGATCTATTCCAAAAGAATACATTCCAGCTGTAGATAAAGGTATCCAAGATGCTATGGCAGCAGGTCCTCTTGCTGGATTCCAAGTACTTGGTGTTAAAGCAGACTGTTATGACGGTTCATACCACGATGTCGATTCATCAGAAATGGCATTCAAAATTGCTGGTTCTATGGCATTTAAAGATGCTATGAAAAAAGCAGGTGGTGTTCTTCTTGAACCTATCATGAAAGTTATCGTAACAGCTCCAGAAGAATACTTAGGAGATGTTATCGGAAGCCTTAACTCACGTCGTGGACGTATGGAAGGTATGACAGCTGTAGGTGGCGGACAAGAAGTAAGAGCATTCGTACCACTTGCAGAAATGTTCGGTTACACAACAGATCTTCGTTCTAGAACTCAAGGTCGTGGTAACTCATCAATGGAATTCGACCATTATGAACCATGTCCAAAAAATATTCAGGACAAAGTTGTTGCAGAACGTCGCGGAAGTGCAAACTAATTTGAACAAATTAGTTAAATTTATGTAAAAAAACTGTTTCCTACTACTTGAAAAGTAGTAGGAAATTGAATATAATCAAAATATCTGAGAAAAACTCAGCGTTTTAAATTAAAGGAGGAACAGACAAATGGCTAAAGCTAAATTTGAAAGAACTAAGCCACACGTTAACATTGGTACAATCGGCCACGTTGACCACGGTAAAACTACATTAACAGCAGCAATCACAAGAACTCTTCACGAAAGATATCAATTAGGTGAAGCAGTAGACTTCGAAAATATCGATAAAGCTCCAGAAGAAAGAGAACGTGGTATCACAATCTCTACAGCACACGTTGAATACGAAACACCAGCTCGTCACTATGCACACGTTGACTGCCCAGGACATGCTGACTACGTTAAAAACATGATCACAGGTGCTGCTCAAATGGACGGTACAATCTTAGTAGTAGCTGCTACAGATGGTCCAATGGCTCAAACTCGTGAACACATCTTATTATCTCGTCAAGTAGGTGTACCATACATCGTTGTATTCTTAAACAAATGTGATATGGTAGACGACGAAGAATTATTAGAATTAGTTGAAATGGAAATCAGAGATTTATTATCTTCTTACGATTTCCCTGGCGATGATACACCAATCATTCGTGGTTCAGCTCTTCAAGCTCTTAACGATCCAATGGGTCCATGGGGAGACAAAATCGTTGAATTATTCGAAGTAATCGACGAATATATCCCAACTCCAGAACGTGCAGTAGATAAAGACTTCTTAATGCCAGTAGAAGACGTATTCTCTATCACAGGTCGTGGTACAGTTGCTACAGGTAGAGTAGAATCAGGTGTACTTAAAGTTCAAGACGAAGTTGAATTAGTAGGTATTCACGAAGAAACTCGTAAAGTAGTTTGTACAGGTGTTGAAATGTTCCGTAAAATGTTAGATCAAGCTGAAGCTGGAGATAACATTGGTGCACTTCTTCGTGGTATCCAAAGAACAGAAATCGAAAGAGGTCAAGTTCTTTGTAAACCAGGTTCAATCACACCACACACAAAATTCACAGCTCAAGTTTATGTTCTTAAAAAAGAAGAAGGTGGACGTCATAAACCATTCTTCTCTCACTATAGACCACAATTCTACTTCCGTACAACTGACGTAACAGGTGTTATCGAGTTACCAGAAGGTGTAGAAATGTGTATGCCTGGGGATAACGTAGAAATGACTATTGAACTTATCCACCCAATCGCTATGGCTCAAGGTTTACGTTTTGCTATCCGTGAAGGTGGTAGAACAGTAGGTTCTGGTGCTGTTGCAACTATCATTGAATAATTATAATTTATTATAGTTATTACTTGATAAAATAGTAAATGTATT
>NZ_BBCG01000059.1 GCF_001311925.1 Cellulosilyticum ruminicola JCM 14822 | reverse complement strand
AAACATCTCTAAATCGTTTGCTAAAATGAGCACTGACATATGATGTCCCCCTATTTTTGTGATGTAAGAGTAAGATATCATATGATTGGAGCTTATTCTACTTGTAAATTTAACTAGCACAACTCGTTAAGATATAATAAAAATAGTAGAAATAACTGTAATGTGTAGGAAAATTGTTTTAAATGTGATTAATGAAAGAAGGTTATACAAATGACAATCCGTGAGTATGGAAGCCAAAATGAAAAGATATTAGTGTTATTACATCCAGCTATCGTATTTTGGGATTACTTTGATAAGGTCATTCCTCTCTTAGAGAAGCGGTATCATCTCATTATTCCAGCACTTCCGGGCTATGATAAGAGAAATAGGCATGAGGATTTCACATCTGCAGAGCAGATTACTAGAGACATGGCGAAATGGCTCATACATCATGGATATGATCAAATAGACCTTCTATATGGCTGCTCTATGGGAGGGGCTATTGTACTTAGAATGTTAGCAGAACAAAAGGTGAAAATCACACATGCTGTCATCGAAAGTGGCATCACACCTTATAAGCTGCCATAGATTGTAACAAGATACATCGCCATCAAAGATTATCTCATGATGCGCAGCATAAAAAGAGGTGGGTTAGTAGCAGTAAGAAAAGCCTTTCGTTCAGACACATATGGAGAAGCGGATTTAAAATATATCTATAATGTCTTCAGATTTATATCTAGGAAAACCATATGGCGCACCTTTGAATCGAGTAATAATTATAAAATACCAAGGACAGTACCTAAATACAACGGTCAGTTGCAATATTGGTTCGGAGATAGAGAAGAAAAAGCACGTAGGAGAGATTTAAAATTCGTGAAAGCAAGCTATCCTAATGTAAGATTTATCACCATGCGAAATATGGGCCATGGAGAAATGGCGAGATTAAGACCGAAGGAATTTGTAAGACGTATAGGGAGAATTGTAGAGGATCATTAGAAATATAAGCTTTAAAAGCATAAGATAAGTTGCTATAAAGAGGGACTATGAAAAGATAATTTCGTAGTCCCTCTTGTTTTATGGCCTTTTTAAAGAAGAAAAAAACTTTTATAAATTTTTAGGGAAAGTTATTTTGAGTTACATGTATAAGGTTGTAAGGAGGTGATACGAATGGCAGTCACAACAGTACTTAAAGGAATTAAGTTAGTACTTAACTTAGAAAAAGGTTCTCAAACTGTAGCTCACTGTAACGCAGCAGCTTCTAATGAAAGCTTAAATGCATTAGGTAAAGCAGTTGCAAACTTAGTAGCTTCTCCAGTAGAAACTATTGTAAAAGTGGAAGAAACAGTTCTCATTGAGGAATAATCTAAGTCAGGGAAAGAAAGTATGACAAATAAAATAAGGAGGTTATCAAAATGGCAGAAATTAAAAAGAAAAACTTAGTACTTACATTTAATACAGCAGCTGGTGGGGAGGAAAAGCTTACAATTAATACACCAAGTGAGAGCCTAACCGCAGAAGCAATAAGTGCTGCAATGGATGCAATTATTGCTTCTAAAGCTTTAGGTGAAGCACAATTAGTAACGGATAAAGCTGAAGCAAAATATGTGATCCAACAAGTTGAAAGCGTTGAGTTTAATATGAAATAAGGATTGCATACATAGGAATAAAAGTAAAAGCGTCGTAGAAATACGGCACTTTTTGCTTTGTATAAAAACTATTTGTTTATAAGACATTAGTTGACATTAAATTTCGAATAAAATAAAATACTTACATATAATCTACATAGATTATGGGGAGTGAGTTTAAATAATTTAAAAAGAAAGTGATAACAATGGATAAACATGAAAACAAAATACAGACATCGGAAACCTTCCTTTTAAGTAGTATCCTCACTTTATCAGGTGGATTTCAAGATGCCTATACATATGCTTTAAGAGATGAAGTGTTTGCTAATGCGCAAACAGGAAATGTTATATTGATGAGTCAACACTTTATGGCAGGAGAGTGGTATATAGGGCTACAGTATTTGCTGCCTATTGTTGCCTTTGCATTGGGTGTGCTCCTAGCAGAAATGATTGAACACAGTTATAAAAGATCTAAATTCCATTGGCGGCAAATCGTTGTGCTGCTGGAAGTGGTCATCCTCTTTATGGTAGGATTCATACCAACGCAGTATAATACTATGGCAACAATGCTTGTGTCATTTGCTTGTGCCATGCAGGTACAGAGCTTTCGTAAAATGCTAGGATTTACCTATGCAAGTACCATGTGTATAGGAAATCTTAGAAGTGGGACCTCTAATTTATCTGTTTATTTAAGAGATAGGAAAGTTGAGACACTCAAAAGAGCACTATGCTATTATGGGATTATTTTCATATTTGCAATAGGTGCAGTATTAGGAGGCATATGCTCTGGAATATTAGGATTAAAAGCAATATGGATATCAAGTTTATTTTTAATGCTGGCTTGTGCATTAATGGTTAAGAAATATAGATAATGTATATAGCCGCTAAAATTAAAAGGGAAAATTTAGCACGTATAGGAATTACATATGAATAAATACGGAAAGCGTCGTAGAATTACGACGCTTTTATTATGGGCAAAAAAGTATATTTAATTGAGGAGAGAATCATAACTGATAAGTTTTTCTATACAAAGGTAAGGGGTAAAAGATTACAGAACTTAAAATTATGCAAATAAGGAGGTGAGGTGTATTTCTTTATGAACTATCTGGGGTAATAATTTTCTTCACTTCTCCTGTTTGATACTTAACTATTATATTAGTAAGCTGATTATTCCAAAAGGCTAAAAATGCATGTCCGCCATCGGTTAGAGGATAGACTAATATAACAGTTCCTGAGCCTTCATCTGTATAGTGCTTGCCTAATTGTTTGATGACTTGTTCTTTAAACTTTGAGTTTATATGCTATTTGCTTAAAAGATGTTAGCTATATGCCTATGGTAGAAGGGGAGAATATTCCTATATACTCCATTCATGATGTAGATGGTATCTATTATGGTGGGAATTTAGAAGAGTATTTTGATATTGAATTTGGTCAAAAGGATCAACGAGCAATAGATTTTGAGCATCTTAGAATGATTCCGTTTGAAGAAATCAATGAATCCTTATGGATATATGAACAAGATAAAGGGGGTCCAACTTACTGGGGCACAAGAAGCTTTGGAGCAGGCGCTTATTGCACTTTATGAGGAAAAGGAGATATATCAAATCTCCGTAAAAGAATTATGTTCAAGGGCAGCTGTTGCTAGAAGTACTTTTTATACGTATTACAATGTAATTGATGATTGTTTAATAGACATTGAGAATCGCTTAATTGGTAAACTAATAGAAATGAATGAAGCACTTTTAATGGTATTAAATATCATCTTTATGAGAGAATTACTTTAAGTGTGGATGTGCGAAATAAAGAGCTTACATTAGAAATGGTTGCCACCCAGGCAATTGCCGCTTATCAGTATTGGTTAAAGAATCCTTATGATATAGAAAAGTTGATAAGAAGAACGCTTCAGGCTTATACGAATCAATAAATCAAGCTGTCAGTCTTAGAAAGGGCTGGCAGTTTTTATGTTTGGACACTTTGGATAAATGTGTCGTGTTAAGGTGAAAGTGAAGTAGTTATAATATCTATGTCAAAAAATGAATGAAGAGGGAACACATATGGAAGAGATTAAGATTAGAATATTTCACACAGGATCAGTGTATGTATCGCCTTATTTACCATTTGGAGGAGATCACTGCAATATGATCAAGGCGTCTGGGATAACGACTAAGAAGAAAAATCGTTTATGGCTGCCAGTGTGAAAATGATTAATATACCTGGCATAGTGATGGATTATGTGCAGTAAAGGTGAAAAATCAAGAGGGCAAATATGTCCTTCTATTTTCAGATGGAGGGTATGCGTCTAAGTCATGGAAAGAAATGATTGCCCTAAACACTTTTTATCTAAAATAATAGGGAATCTAAAAAGAAGAGACATATAGATAAGTGTAAGGCAAAGTTGCACAGTACAATAGCTTAATCTAAGTAATCAATATAAGCACCCATACCCCAGATGTCTAACCTATTAAAGTGGAGCTCCATCATGGCTACAGTCCTTATAGGCAGCGCAAAGAAGCTGCTGGCGTGCTATAAGACGGAGACTTACATTACACCTAAAATAATGAAAAACAAAGATTAAGATCAGAGCCTTAAAGGGATTGTTCATGGTACCCGCAATGACTTTAAGGAGCCCCTCCTTTGAGCCTTAAACTTTTATAGAGACAGATGATGATAAAAGAAGTGTATAATCTTAAGTCTGAACTTATTAAAAGCTGAGGGGCTAAGGTAGGTGGGGCTGAAGGTGTGCGTTTCTGGCAGTTAAGTAACCTATAAGAGTTTGAGTTTTCAAGGCTGATAAAGGTGGGTAGCGAAGAAGTAGTTCCAGTAAGCAGATGCTTAATTGGAACTGCTTCTTTTTGTATTTTATGGAAAATTGTGATTTAATAGGGAAGTAGGTAAGAATCATTTGTTAACAAATCAAAATTTTAATGTATAAAAACATATAATTTTAAGGTATAAAAATACATATTATGCAATGTAAAATGTTAATTGAAGCTAATAGGGTGAACATTATAAGCATTTAGCATATAATTGTTATGATATTAGATAAGGGCATAATGATGACTGATATTTTGATTAAGGGGATATAAACAACAAAATGATAGAGGGATTGGGTTTATAAAATACTAATGTTAACAATTAATTTGGAGGGGAACTAATGAGGAAGATCAGATTGTGTTTGAAATTAATTTTAGCTTGCATATTATTATTGGGGCAGTGTGTTTATGCTAGTTCGCAGCCGCCGAAGGTGGCAGATGTTGCGTCTACTATAACCTTTAAGGAGAATGATAAGATAGAAGTTTTATCTGAAGTACTAGATATCAAAATGCATGGTGCACAAGCAGAGCTTGTGGCGACTTATAAATTGCAAAATGTTACAGATGAGGATGTAACATCCTATGCGATGTTTTTAGCACCTAATACGAAAGAAAGTTTAGTAAAGGTTAAGCTGCGAGGGAGAGAGACTCCTTTTGTTGTGACGAATTATATCTTGAACTATGATTCAACTATTGAAAGACAGGATTGGAAGTATACTATATTTACCAAGGGTGATACAACAGGTGTGAGTGAGAAACAGCGTGTGGATGCTGTAAGTTTTGAAATGAATTTTGTGCCTCATGAAGCTTATGAAGTCGTTGTTTTTTATCGTTATAACTTAGGGGGGTATCCTGAAGGGAGACGTAATCAGAAAACTGGGGAATTAAATTATTATCTTATACCAGCTTCTGTATGGAAGAACTTTGCTGATTTAACAATCAATCTATATTTAGATGACGAAATGCCAATCATCAAAAGTAGTAATGTGCATTTTAAGAGGGTGAAGAAGCACACTTATCAATATGTATCAGATAAGATGCCTAAAGACAATTTAGAAATAGTACTTGATGAAAGATTATATCAAAACATTCGTGGAACATTAAGAACACCTGTGCTTTCTACAAATCTATTTATACTCATTCCATTTATTTTGCTTATGTTTGCTTTAAGTAGTTTAGTTAATTGGTGTGAAAATAAATTCAAAAAGCAAACTAGAGATGAAGGAAGATGGGAATGATGAAGCGTCATAAGTCAGATGAGGAGATTCAAAGGGAGTATTCAAAGATTATACTGCAATATAGTAAGCATATTTTATTCATACCAGTATTAGTCATCTTGTTTATAATAGGTGCAGCAACGGATAAATGGTGGATTTTTCAAATAGGTGTCGTACCCATTTTAGTATATTTTGGATGGTTTAATCTCGTTGTATATAGATGTCCAAATTGTGGACACCGTTTGGGAAAATATCAGATGTATAATGGCAAGTGTAACTGGTGTCATGCGGATTTCTTTAGAAAAGATATGAAGCATTAAAAAGTAAGTTTAAAAAGGTGCTATGATATGCGTTTATAAGTAGACGTATATCATAGCACCTTTTGCGTTTTATTCATTAACATGTTCGAGTCCTGTGTAAAGGATGGCATTGACATGTGAATCGGCTAATGAGTAGTAAACTACTTTACCTTCTTTGCGTGGTGTAACCAGATTATAAGCCTTTAAGACACGTAATTGATGGGAAATGGCTGAGTGTGTCATGCCGAGACATGCGGCTAAGTCACAGACACACATTTCAGTAGTGCCTAATGCACTGAGTAATTTCACGCGGGTTGGGTCACCAAATATTTTAAAAAGGTCAGCAAGACTAGATGCTAACTCATTGTTAATCATAGCGTCAGAAGCTTTCTTAACGAGATCTTCGTGAATGATTGTACAAGAACAATCGTCAATTTTTGTAGCCAATAGAGCCACCTCTTTCTGTAGTTCATATGATAATTAGCGTACAATCTTTTTGGGAAAGTGTCAAGTCGTAGAAGGTACTAAACAGATATACAAGTAAATGGTTAGTAAAAGTAGAAGAACAAGCTATTTTTTTAGATGTATTGTGTTATGATTGTGATGAATAAGTGGAAAAATAAATAAATTCAGAAAAAACAAGGAGAGGTATCTATGTTAGATTTTGATAGGGAGTTAGAGAAATTTAAACCAATGATGGATATTGAACATATAGAAGAACAGTTAGAGAATGAAACTCTTGAAGATATGATAGATGTACTTAAAAGTTTTGGGAATAGTTTAAATGATACCCATAGCTCAAGAAAAGAGGGATAAATCATGGTAGAGGTATGTCCATATTGCGGCGGCCCACTAACCTATGAGGACGAATGTAGGAAGTGTGGCAAACCAGTGGCTTGGGCCAAGAAATGTTATTTAAAAAGTGAAGCTTATTACATACAAGGTTTCAAGGCAGCTAAGCTTAGAAACTTAACGAATGCAAAGGAATTATTAAGACAGGCAATTTATTTTAATAAGTATCATATAGAGGCGCGTAATTTACTAGGGCTTATTCATTATGAAATGGGAGAGATGGGACTTGCACTTAAATCATGGATTTTGAGTACTTCCCTTAAAAAAGAAAATAATATTGCTTCAGATTATATTGCTAGAGTACAAAAAGATCCTAGAGCATTAGAACGCTATACAGATGCCTCTAATCTTTATAATAAGGCTTTAAATTATTTAAATGATGGCAATGAAGACGTGGCTACGATTAGACTTAAGAAAGCTGTAGGCATTCAGCCTAATTTAATTGAAGCCAGAATATTATTAGGTTTATGTTATATTAAGTCGAATCAAATCAGAAAGGCAAAGGAACAATTAGAAGAGGTACTCAATATTGACCATCACAATACGAGAGCTTTAGCCTACTTAAGTGAAATCAAAGATAAACAAGTGGAAGAAATCATGCCATTTGAAAAGGAATATGGGGCAAAGAAACAAGCAGGCAAAGCCTTTGATTTAAATCGTAATAAGCTGATTTTAGGAGGCGCTTTATGCTTCTTGGTAGGGCTCATCGTTATGGCGATTATACCAAGACCATCTGTGAATATTCAAAGTTATAAAAAGCAGATTGCTAAACTTGAAAATGAAAATAAAGAGTTAAATACGGCTATGGACACTTTGAAACTTGAAAATGAGAAAGAATTAAATGATTTAAAAGCAGAAAATAAGAAGTTAGAATCTGATAATGCAGTTTATACAGGTGGTACCAATGAGGTAGGTAATGCTCAAGGCTTAAATCAAGAGGGTGCATTGGGAACAGGTATGACGCAGCAAGATAGTCAGGAGAAACTTGCAGAATGTGAAAGCTTGATATCTCAAGGGGAATATGAAGAAGCAGCAGCCATGCTTTATAGCATAGGGGCGGAAGGTGCAATGGGTGCAGATTTCACTAAGTACACAGAATTGAAACAAACCGCTTATGCAAAAGCAGCAGAAAGCCTATGTAATAAGGGATACAATGACCTTCATAATGAAAATTTCTCTGAAGCGAAGACAAGTCTAGATGTAGCCTTATCTTATGCGACAGATGAGGATTATAATAAGAAGCGTATACTTTATTATTTAGGTAAGACTGAAGTAGGCTTAGGGGATACCATGAATGCCAGAACGCACTTTGATGCAGTTATTGAAAATTATCCAGAAACTGAAGAAGCTCAGTGGTCTAGGTATGCACTTAATGACATTGAGTCAAATTAATCAAACAAACTGGAAATAAAATTATTATCAGTAAAATTATGGAATTTTATTGACAAATATTAGGAAAAGGGCTATTCTAAATTATATTTTAAATATTAAATGATATTTTTGATATAAGGAGGGATAGCCTTTTGAACGTAGAATATTTTACACAAGATAAAACGCTTATTGTTTGTATAGGCGGAGAGATAGATCATCATACATGTAAGCTTGTAAAAGATGATATAGAGAGAGCTTACAGCAAAGGCAGCTATAAACATATGCTCTTTGATTTTGAATATGTAGAGTTCATGGATAGCTCTGGCATTGGCCTTTTAATGGGACGTGTAAAGAGCGCAGCTTTATTAGGTGGACAAGTGGGGCTTTATAACGCATCACCTAAGGTAGAGCGCTTACTCAGCATGTCTGGGATTACCAAAATCGTGCATGTGTATAAAAATAAATTACAAGCACTTAAAGCGTTAACTTAAGCTTGAAGCAAGGGGGATTAATATAGATGCTAAAGAAAAATGAAATGGAGATACAATTTGCAAGTCAATCAGTGAATGAGGGACTGGCGCGAACAGCCGTATCGGCCTTCTTTTCACAACTGGACCCAACGGTGGAGACTTTATATGATATTAAGATGGCGGTTTCAGAGGCTGTAACTAATTGTATTATTCATGCTTATGAGGGAAATGGCGAAGGAAAGATTACGATTAAATGTGCTTATGAAGATGACACGATTAGCGTAGAGATTATTGATCAGGGAAAAGGCATTGCTGATGTAGAAGAAGCCATGACTGCCTTATATACAACTTCAGATGATGAAGACCGTGCAGGCCTTGGTTTCACCGTGATGCAGTCCATGATGGATGAAGTATTTGTAGAATCTAAAGTAGGTGAGGGAACTAGCGTAAAAATGAAAAAATCTCTTGGAAACTAGGGGAGAAGCGAGAGAGAAGGTGGGAAAGAGGATGGATCATACCCTTGAATTAATTAAAAGAGCTCAAAGTGGTGATGATGGTGCAAGGGAAATACTTGTACAGGAAAACATGGGACTTGTATGGAGTTTAGTTCGTAGGTTTGTGGGGCGTGGCTATGATATGGAAGATTTATTTCAAATAGGCAGTATAGGGCTTCTCAAAAGCATTGAGAAATTTGACTTAAGCTTTAATGTGAAGTTTTCAACCTATGCAGTCCCCATGATTGTGGGAGAGATTAAGCGTTTTTTAAGAGACGATGGCATAATTAAGGTCAGCCGTTCTTTGAAGGAGACAGCTTATAAAGTCCGCATGATTAAGGAAGAACTGATGAAGGAGTACAATAGGGAGCCGACCATTAGTGAAATCGCAGCAGGCTTGGATTTAGAAGTAGAAGAAGTGGCATTGGCCCTAGAATCCAATGCAGAGGTTGAATCTTTAAATGCCATTATTTATCAAGGTGATGGCAAGCCGATTACTTTGTCAGAGAAGCTCAATGAGTCGCCGTCTGAGCAGAGTAACGTGGTGGACAAGATTGTTTTAGGAGAGCTGATTGAAAGGCTGCTACCCTTGAACGGGAGATTATTAGCATGCGGTACTTTGAAGATCAGACTCAGACCGAGATCGCTAAGGCACTAGATATTTCACAGGTTCAAGTGTCCCGTATTGAGAAACGTATTCTCAAGAAACTGAAATTAATGCTTGATAATGAATAACATAATAAAGTGAGTGGAAATATGACGCGTAATATTGCATATAATCACATGTATCCTTTTAGTTAAAAAACTTGGGTGATACATGTGATTTTTTATGAGAAAATTTACGTAAACAAGTTGTAATTTTATGGGGGAGAAAGTATAATATTCTATAAAAATGAGATGTACTTTACAATATTTTAAAAAATTAAGTAAAAAATACACAAAAAATGTATTAATTCATCAAAAGTTTTATACATAAAACACATAGGAGATGGACAATGTTCGGGGAAAAGGCTGATTATCCTGTGTATAAAAAGGATAAAATAGTAAAAAAACATAAAAAATAGGTTATTTACATAGTTTCACTTTAAATAACCGAACTATATTTACTTGACTAAAATTAATGTTCGAATTTTTGTTGACGTTGAATACCTATTGTGTTAATCTTAGAATAGCTAAAACAGGTAATACTTATGAAAGGGGAACCACAATGAGTGTTTTCAGAGTGTATGTAGAAAAGAGAAAAGGTTTTGATGTAGAAGTTAAACGTATGAAGAAGGAGCTTAAAGAGTTCTTACATATTGAAAATGTAAATGATTTAAGAATTTTAAATCGCTACGATATCGAATATGTAAACGAAGCAGCTTATAAAAAAGCATTAAATACTATTTTCTCTGAACCACAGTCAGATGTTTTATTTGAGGAAGATGTAGAGAAGAGTGGCAACTTTACTTTTGCCGTAAGCTTTTTAAGAGGACAATATGATCAAAGAGCTGATTCATGTGTACAATGTATTCGTACAATTGACAGCACACTTAATCCTATTGTTAAAACAGCTAAAGTGTATATGCTTGAAGGAGAATTTACAGAAGCTGAAAAAGAAAAAATCAAAAAAAGCGTTATTAACCCAGTAGAATCAGAAGAAGTAAGCCTTGAAAAAGTAGATAGCTTAGATATGACTTATCCAGTACCAGAGGATGTAAAAGTTCTTGAAGGTTTCATTGATATGGATGAAGTAGCACTTGAAGCTTTTAGAAAAAAAGAAGGTCTTGCAATGAGTCTTGAAGACTTAGCTTACTTCCAAAATTACTTCAAAAGTGAAAATAGAAATCCAAGTTACACAGAATTAAAAGTGGTAGATACATATTGGTCTGATCACTGTAGACATACAACATTTATGACAGAGCTTATAGATATTGAAGTAGAGGACGGCAAATTTGCAGAGCCTATCAAAGAAGCTTTAGAAGGCTACTATAGTATGCGTGAAGAACTCGGACGCACACATAAAAAAGTATGTCTCATGGATATGGCAACAGTCATTGTGAAATATTTAAAAGAACAAGGCAAACTTAAAGAACTAGTAGAATCAGAAGAAATCAATGCTTGTACAATTGAAGAATCAATTGATGTAAGTGGTAAAAAAGAAGATTATTTAATTCTCTTCAAAAATGAAACACATAACCACCCTACAGAAATCGAACCATTTGGTGGGGCAGCAACTTGCCTTGGTGGTGCGATTCGTGACCCACTTTCAGGAAGAAGTTACGTATATCAAGCAATGCGTGTCACAGGAGCAGCAGATCCTAATGAAGCTATCGAAAATACTATTCCAGGTAAGCTTCCACAACGTGTTATCACAAAAACAGCTGCAAATGGTTATAGTTCATATGGTAACCAAATCGGACTTGCAACTGGTGAAGTTAAAGAATACTATCACGAAGGTTATAAAGCAAAACGTTTAGAAGTAGGTGCTGTAGTTGGTGCAGTTAAGAAATCTAGCGTAAAACGTGAAGAACCAGTAGCTGGTGACGTGATCTTACTTTTAGGTGGTGCTACAGGACGCGATGGTTGTGGTGGTGCAACAGGTTCATCTAAAGAACATACAGAAGAATCACTTCAAACATGTGGTAGTGAAGTACAAAAAGGTAATCCAGTAGAAGAAAGAAAACTTCAAAGATTATTTAGAAACCCAGAGTTCTCTAAACGTATCAAACGTTGTAATGACTTCGGTGCTGGTGGTGTCTGCGTAGCAATCGGTGAAATCGCAAAAGGACTTCGCATTAACCTTGACATGGTACCTGTTAAATACATGGGACTTGATGCAACTGAGCTTGCAATCTCTGAATCTCAAGAAAGAATGGCAATTGCTATTGCAAAAGAAGATTTAGAAGAAATGATTACTCTTGCAAACAAAGAAAACTTAAGTGCTGTATGTGTAGCAGAAGTTACAGCCGAAGAAGAATTAGTGATGACATGGCGAGGAAAAGAAGTTGTTCATATTAATAGAAACTTCTTAGATAGTGCAGGGGTAACTCAACAAAGAGTCGCTAAAGTAGCAGCACCAGTATTAGAATCATGTACAGTAAGCTTAACTAAAGAAAGCATCTTAGCGAACTTAAAAGACTTAAACGTAGGTCTTCAAAAAGGTTTAGGTATGCAATTCGATGGTACAATCGGTGCAGCTTCAGTACTTATGCCATATGGTGGTAAAAACCAATTAACAAAAGAAGTTGGTATGGTTGCTAAAATTCCTGTACTTGAAGGTGAAACAACAGCAGCAACATATATGACACATGGTTTCGATCCATACCTTTCAGAAAAATCTCCATTCCATGGTGCAATGTATGCAGTGGTTGAAAGTATTGCAAAACTTGTAGCACTTGGTGCAGATTATACAAAAACATATCTTTCATTCCAAGAATACTTCGAAAGAATGGGAGATGCACATAGTTGGGGTAAACCAGTCGCAGCACTTCTCGGAGCACTTACAGCTCAAAAACAACTTGGTCTTGCAGCAATTGGTGGTAAAGATAGTATGTCTGGTACATTTGAAAACATCAGCGTACCTCCAACACTTATTTCATTCACATGTAACGTAGGTGATGCAAGTGAATGTGTAAGCGGTAGCTTCAAAGAAGCTGGTAATAAATTAGTTTATATCAGCATTCCAAAAGATGACAAGTTCATGCCAGACTTCGAAAAAATGCATGAAGCATATGCAAATGTTTATGCACTTGTCAAAGAAGGAAAAGTAAGAAGTAGTTATGCAATCGGTAAAGGCGGCATCGTAGCAGCACTTAGCCAAATGGCAATCGGTAATAATATCGGTGCAAATGCTAACTTCGATATGGCACCATTTGAAGCAAACTATGGTGACTTAATCCTTGAAGTTTCAGCTGATACAGCAGCAGCTCTTCCAAATGATATCTACACTGTAGTAGGTGAAACAGTAAAAGAAGAAACACTTACTGTAAATGGTATTACATTAAACTTAGACGAAATAGCAAGCACAATGCTTTCAATCGTTGAAAAAGTATTCGTACCAAAAGTAGATTGCGAAGACAAAGCAGTAGATGCCACATTTAATGGTGAACGTAAAATCTATGTAGCTAAAAACAAAATTGCACAGCCAGAAGTTATGATTCCAGTATTTCCTGGTACAAACTGTGAACTTGATACAAGACGTGTCTTCGAAAAAGCTGGTGCAAAAGTAAATGAAGTACTCTTCGTAAATCGTACAAACAGTGAAATCGAAGATTCTATCGAAAGATATACAAAGGTATTCAAAATGCTCAAATCATCGCATTCCCAGGTGGTTTCTCAGCAGGGGATGAACCAGATGGTAGTGGTAAATTCATCGCTTCAGTATTTAGAAGTGAAAAACTTAAAGCTGCAATCCATGAACACTTATATACACAAGATGGTTTAATGCTTGGTATTTGTAATGGATTCCAAGTACTCGTAAAACTTGGTTTATTACCATATGGTGAAATCAGAGATATGGATGCTGCTTGCCCAACTCTTACTTACAATATAATAGGTAAACATATTTCACTTATGGCTAAAACAAAGATTACAAGTGTGCAATCTCCATGGCTTAATGGCGTAAACCTTGGTGAAATCTATGAAATTCCATTATCTCATGGTGAAGGACGTTTCGTAGCTCCTGAAAATGTATTAAAAGAACTTATCGCTAAAGGGCAAGTATTTAGCCAATATGTAGATGAAAATGGATGCGTAAGCAGTGATGGTAATGTCAATGTAAATGGTAGTATGCATAATATCGAAGGTATCGTATCTCTTGATGGACGTATCATCGGTAAAATGGGACATAGTGAACGTATTGGTCAGTTTGTTCACAAAAATATTCCAGGTCTTAAAGATCAAAAAATCTTTGAATCTGGAGTAAACTACTTCAAATAATTAGTATGGAGGCGTTTTATGAAAATCGCATTTGTTATGGGAAGTGACTCGGATCTTCCTGTAGTAGAAAAAGGTATTAACATGGTTAAAAAGTTCGGTGTAGAGGTAGAGGTTCGTGTAATCTCTGCCCACAGAACACCAGCAGCTGCTGAAGAATTTGCTAAAACAGCAGAATCTAGAGGCGTTGGTGTTATTGTGGCAGCAGCAGGTAAAGCAGCGCACCTTGGCGGCGTAATCGCAGCTTACACAACACTTCCTGTTATTGGACTTCCAATTAAATCAAGTACACTTGATGGTCTTGATTCACTTCTATCTATTGTTCAAATGCCACCAGGTATCCCAGTAGCAACTGTAGGAATTGATGGCGCAGAAAATGCAGGGATTTTAGCTGTACAAATGTTAGCAATTTCTAATCCTGAGCTTAAAGAAAGACTTAAAGCTTATAAAGTAGAAATGGCTGAAAAAGTAGCTGCTAAAGATGCTGCTGTAAGTCAAAAATTTATGTAGTAACAGATTTAAATAGGTATTAAATTAGTTATTTAATTGAAATATATAGCTAAATTATGGAGGGAATTATCGTGGAAAAAACAGAATTATTATATGAAGGAAAAGCAAAAAAAAGTTTACAGAACAGAAGATCCTAAATACTACATCGTAAGCTACAAAGATGATGCTACAGCTTTCAATGGTGAGAAAAAAGGTACTATCGTAGGTAAAGGTGTTGTGAACAATCGTATGAGTAATATTATGTGTAAAATGCTTGAAGAAAATGGTATTGAAACACATTTAGTAGAAGAACTTAATGATAGAGATACAGTTGTTAAAGCTGTAGAAATCGTACCACTTGAAGTAATCGTTCGTAACGTAGCTGCTGGTTCATTCTCTAAACGTTTTGGTATCGAAGAAGGGACAGTACTTAAAAACCCAACTATCGAATTCTGTTTAAAAGATGATGCACTTGGCGATCCAATGATCAATGACTATCATATTTTAGCACTTGGTATTGCGACAGAAGAAGAGCTTAAAACAATGACAGAAATGACATTCAAAATTAATGAACTTCTTAAAGCTTACTTCGAAAAAATCGGTGTTAAATTAATCGACTTCAAAATCGAACTTGGCCGCGTAGATGGCAAAATCATTTTAGCTGATGAAATTTCTCCTGATACATGCCGTTTCTGGGATGCTGAAACAAACAAAAAATTAGATAAAGACCGTTTCAGAAGAGACCTTGGTGGTGTTGAAGAAGTTTACCAAGAAATGCTTAAAAGAGTAACTAAATAGGAGATGGAGAAATAAATGAAATTTTTACAAGATGATTCTTTACATGAAGAGTGTGGTGTAATCGGAATTTATCGTGAAGATAAAAATGCAGCACGCATGGCATATTACGGATTATTTGCACTTCAGCACAGAGGGCAAGAATGTGCTGGTATTGCAGTGAATAATAAAGGTGACATTGAAGTTAAAAAAGGTATGGGTCTTGTCGCTGATGTGTTTGATGAGAAGTCTTTAAATGAACTTCAAGGAAATATTGCTATTGGTCACGTACGTTATTCAACAGCTGGTGATAAAGATGTTAGAAATGCACAGCCACTTGTAGCGAAATACAAACGCGGTGATATTGGTCTTGCGCATAACGGGAACTTAGTAAATGCAGATAATATTCGTGAAATCCTTGAAGATAGTGGTGTCATCTTTCATTCTACAACAGACACAGAATCTATTTTAAATCTTATTGCAAGATATAGTAACAAAGGCATTGAAACAGGTATCAAAAATACAATGAGCCTTGTAAAAGGTGCTTATGCCTTAGTTCTTACAACAGGTACAGACCTTATCGGAATCAGAGATCCACATGGTCTTAGACCTCTTTGCATTGGAAAACTTGCAGATGGGTATGTGTTAGCTTCTGAAAGCTGCGCCCTTGAAGTAATGGATGCAGAGTTTGTAAGAGACGTAGCACCTGGTGAAATTGTTGTAATTAATGAAGAAGGTATCAGAAGCATTGAACCAGCTAACTATTGCCAAAAACACTTATGTGTATTTGAACATATTTATTTTGCAAGAACAGATAGTACAATTGATGGAGATAATGTATATGATTTCCGTGTAAACACTGGACGTCTTCTTGCAAAACAAAGAAAAATAGAAGCAGATATGGTCATGGCTGTACCAGACTCAGGTATTCCAGCAGCAATTGGTTACTCAAAAGAATCAGGTATCCCTTATGGGGAAGGTCTTGTAAAAAATAGATATATCGGACGCACATTTATCCAACCTACACAAGAGATGAGAGAAAATGCAGTTAAAATCAAACTTTCACCTCTTAAACAAAACTTACAAGGTAAACGTGTCATTATGATTGACGACTCTATCGTAAGAGGGACAACTTGTAAACGTATTGTAGAACAAATCAAAAAAGCAGGAGCAGCAGAAGTACATGTATGTATCACTTCACCTCCTGTAAAATACTCATGCTACTTCGGAATAGATACACCATATAGGCAGTATCTTATCGGTGCACAAAAAACAGTAGATGAAATCTGTGATTGGCTTGGAGCTGACTCACTTACATACTTAGGAGAAGAAGAACTCCGTGAAGCATGCGGCTTCAAAGATCAGTTTTGTAAAGCTTGCTTCGATGGCAAATATCCAATGGAAGTGCCTATAACAATGGCACCTGAAGAGGAATAACTTGCAAGAATGGGTAAGGAGATTGTGAGTGAGACTCGCCTACACCTTCCGTTCGTTAAGAAAGTCTAAGCTCATTCTCCCTCACAATTTCCTTACCACTTACAAGTGACCTCTTGCTGGAACGAGAAAAGCGAATGTTTTGTGCTTGCTAAAGTGAATATTTCCTGTTTGATTGAGAAGTGAATGTTCAGTATTTGTAGTGGGCAGTGAATGTTTTATGATTACTGAAGTTAATGTTTCCTTCTTGAAAAAAGTTAATGCTTTCTGCTTGAATAGGAAGGAAATTGTAAGATCTCTGTGGGCTATGAGTAGATGGTGATTACAGAGAGGGAGAGAGTGTGTGTGTTCGAATAGGTTTTAGGTATAAATTTGAAAATATAAAATCAGATATGTATAAGGCCAGGGGTTTTGGCTTTGTGGTTTGAGAGAATGAGGAGGAAACTATGTCTAATACAAAGATTACTTATAAAGATGCGGGTGTGGATGTACACCGCGGATATGAAGCAGTTGCTCAGATGAAGGAACATGTTAAATCTACTTTTATTCCTGGAGTTTTAACTGATATCGGAAGTTTTGGTGGGGCATTTTCTTTAGGTGCTTTTGCTGGGATGAAGGAGCCAGTACTTGTGTCTGGAACTGATGGTGTAGGGACTAAACTTAAACTTGCATTTGAGATGAATAAACATGACACAATTGGTATTGATGCAGTAGCTATGTGTGTAAATGACATTATTTGTGGTGGGGCAGAGCTTTATTCTTCTTAGATTATATTGCTACAGGACGCATTGCGCCTGAACATATTGCAAATATCGTAAAAGGTGTAACAGATGGATGTAAAGAAAGTGAATGTGCATTAGTTGGTGGAGAAACAGCTGAAATGCCAGGATTTTATCCAGATGGTGAATATGATGTGGCTGGTTTCGCAGTAGGGATTGTAGACCGCTGTGATATGATTGATGGCAGCACAATCAAAGCTGGAGATACAATCATTGGTCTTCCATCAACAGGGGTACATAGTAATGGGTACTCACTTGTTAGAAAATTAGTAGAAGTAGCAGGCGTTAAACTTGATGAATATAGCGAAGAACTTGGCGAAACATATGGTGAAGCTTTACTTAAACCAACTAAACTTTATGTAAAAGCCGTTAAAGCAGCTAAAAAAGCAGCTACAATCAAAGGTATCGCACATATCACAGGTGGTGGTTTCATTGAAAACGTACCTAGAACACTTCCAGAAGGTGTAGATGCTAAAATCAATTTAAAAGCTATTAAGAAACCTGCTGTATATAAATTCTTAGAAGAAACTTCTAAACTTGATGTAAATGAACTTTACAATACATTTAACATGGGTATTGGTATGATGCTTGTAGTAGATAGCGCTGATAGCGACAAAGTACTTGCAGCACTTAAAGAAATCGGTGAACCAGCAAGCGTAATCGGTGAAATCGTACCAGGTAACAAGGGTGTGATCTTATGTCAGGACTAAGACTTGGTGTTTTAGTATCAGGCGGTGGTACAAATTTACAAAGTATCATTGATGCTACAGAAAATGGTACTTTGCAAAGTAAAGTTGTATGTGTCCTTTCTAATAAAAAGGATGCATACGGCCTTGAACGTGCTAGAAAACACAATATTCCTGATTACTTTGTAGACCCTAAAGAACCAGAATATAACGCAAACATCTTAAGTATCTTACTTGAACAAAAAGTAGATTTAGTCGTTTGTGCAGGGTATCTTAAAATCATTGATCAAACACTTTTAGATGCTTATGGTGGACGTATTATTAATATTCACCCATCACTCTTACCTAAGTTTGGTGGTATGGGTTGCTATGGTATTCATGTACATGAAAAGTTATTGCAGCTGGCGAAAAGGAAAGCGGCGCAACTGTTCATTATATTGATGCTGGCGTAGATACAGGGAAAATCATTCTTCAAAAGAAACTTGATGTATTACCAGAGGATACACCAGAGAGCTTACAACAACGTATTTTAAATCAAATTGAACACCACATTTTCGTGGAAGCTATTCAAAAATTAGAAGGGAGTCAAATTCCTATGAAAATTTTAGTTGTTGGAAATGGCGGAAGAGAATCTGCTATTGCCCATACTGTTAAGAGATTCCATAATGATGCCGAGATTTTTGTGGCACCAGGAAATGGCGGAACTGAAGAAGCATTTACAAACGTTGCGATTAGCGCAAGTAATATCGATGCTTTAGCAGAGTTTGCAAAAAAAGAAAACATTGATTTAACAATTGTTGGTCCTGAAGTACCATTAGTAATGGGAATCGTAGATAAATTTAATAGCTTAGGCCTTAGAGCATTTGGTCCTAACAAAGAATGCGCAGAATTTGAAGGCAGTAAACGTTTTACAAAAGAATTCTTAATGCGTAATGACATTCCTACTGCCAAATACGCAAGCTTTACAAAAGAGCAAGTGGAAGAATGCGTTGCAGCTATGAAAACATTTAACTTACCAGTTGTCGTAAAAGCGGACGGACTTGCAGCTGGTAAAGGGGTACTCATTTGCGAAAGCTACGAAGATGCAGAAGAAGGCATCCGTGAAATCTTCTCAGGCAAATTCGAAGGTGCTGGAGACGTCATCGTTCTTGAAGAGTTCCTTACAGGTATCGAAGCTTCCCTTCTTTGCTTCGTAGATGGCAAAACAATCGTACCTATGGAAACAGCTAGAGATTACAAACGTGCTTTAGATAATGACAAAGGTTTAAACACAGGTGGTATGGGTGGCTTCTCACCAAACCCAATCATCACACCAGCTGTTAAAGCCAATATCGAAAGCCGTATTTTAAAACCAATCATTGATGGTTTCCAAAAAGAAAAATTAGATTTCAAAGGTGTATTATTCATCGGTCTTATGATTGAAGGAAATGATCCTAAAGTCCTAGAATTCAACGTACGTTTCGGTGACCCTGAAACACAAAGTGTCCTTCCAAGACTTCAAACAGACCTTGTAGAAATCATGAATGCATGTATTGATGGACGCCTTGCTGATGTCAATATTAAGTGGGATGCAAGACAAAGTATGACACTGGTCCTTGCTAGCCAAGGTTACCCAGAATCATCTCACAAAGGGGATATCATTACAGGCCTTGATACATTAAACCAAGAAACATACCTCTTCCACGCAGGAACTAAAAAAGTAGATGGCACGATCCAAACAGACGGCGGAAGAGTACTGGCCATCACAAGCCTTGCAGATACATTAGAAGAAGCAAGAGCAAAAACATATGCCGAAGCTAAGAAAGTAAGCTTCGATGGTATGCAATATAGAACAGATGTTGCTAAATAATGGAATAAAAATATTTTTCTGCTATCAGATTTATTTGATGGCAGTTTTTTTATGCCACTTTATTATAATTAGGGTGGCTTTTTTCATGCTTATTGATATGAAATCTGGTATATCTTGGTTGTTTGTACATAATTAGTATTATAACGAGTTG
>NZ_BBCG01000058.1 GCF_001311925.1 Cellulosilyticum ruminicola JCM 14822 | reverse complement strand
CTGCTTTTGCAAATGTCTCAGATAGAAGTTTAGAATGACGTTTCATAAAACCAGTTAATTTTGCAACTTTTTCTATAAAAGATGGTATAAAAAGTTTAAAAAATCTAGATACTAATCTTGCGATATGCATGGGAAACCTCCTAATCTGAGTACTATTAGACTATAGAGGTTTCCCATTTTTATTGAATTTATTATTGGAAAATTTTATTTATAAGTTAACGCTTATGACTCTTATATTATATTTTATATACAGTATTTTTCAAATTTTTTTAGTTTAAATATAGTTAACATTTTGACTGTTTTAAGAGATACAAGAAGGTGTCGCATGATAAATCATTTGGCGACACCTTCTTGTATTTTTTTGTATTTTATTAAAACCTAGTCTCTAAGTTTAGCACCACAGTTCATTTCAAGTCCATTAAGTACTTTTTTCATTACTTTTTGGATTTCTTCATCTGTAAGTGTACGGTCTTCTGCTCTGAAGATCAGTTTGAATGCTACTGATTTGTAACCTTCTTCGATTTGAGCGCCTTCGTATACGTCGAAGAGTTCTACTTTTTCAAGTAATTTACCACCACGTTGGATGATTACTTTTTCAAGTTCGCCAACAAGTGTTTCTTTAGATACGAGCATTGCAATATCTCTTGTTGTTGCTGGATATTTAGGTAATGCTTTAAATTTAAGTTCTTTGTTAATTGCATTAAGCATTGTAGCTAAATCAAATTCGGCCATGTAAACTCTTGTATCTAAGCTATAGTTTTTAGCTACTTGTGGGTGAATTTCACCGAAGAATCCTGCTTCTTTACCATTGATAAGAAGTGTTGCAGTACGTCCTGGATGCATGAATTCAAGTTCTGTATTTCTTACAAATTCAACTTTAGCAATGTGAAGTGCACTCATAAGTGTTTCAATCATACCTTTGAATGAGAAGAAGTCTACATTTTTGCCATATTGACCAATTGTAAGTTTTTTGATTTCTTGTGGTAATTCATGTTCATATGCATGTTTACCTTCTAAGATAGGAGTTGCATCATCACTTGGTTTGATATATACTTTACCAATTTCATATAAAGCCGCATCTTCTACACGTCTGTTATAGTTTGTTGATAAAGAAGTTAAGATACCATTAAGTGTAGTTGTACGCATGATACTGAAGTCTTCCCCAAGTGGGTTAGTGATTTTCATAACATTTCTTAATGGGCTATCAACTTTGATGCAAAGTTTATCAAATACTTTTGGACTTTCGAATGAGTATGTTAATGCACCATATACACCATGCATGCTCATGATTTGTCTAATTTCATCAATTGTTTTTTGTTCGAATGTTTTAGCACCACGAGTAGGCTCTGCTCTTTCCAGTGTTGGTGTGATTTTATCATAGCCATAAAGTCTAGCTACTTCTTCTGCAAGGTCAGCCATCATTGTTACATCTGTTCTGAATGTAGGAATTGTAACTGTTTTTGCAGCTTGATCTGGAACGAATTCAATAGAAATGAAGTAGTTGATTATTTCTTCTTCTGTAAGACTTGTACCTAAGAAGTTGTTAATCCATTCTACATCGTATGGAATTGTAATGCTTTCTCGTTTACGTGGGTAAGCATCAATTTTGCCACTTACTACTTCACCGCTACCTGTCATATTGATAAGCTGTGCAGCTCTCTCAAGAGCAAGTGTAATATTATTTGGATCAAGTCCTTTTGTATATTTAACTGAAGAATCACTTCTAAGGTTTAATTTTTTAGATGTTTGACGTACATTATAACCGTTGAAATTAGCACATTCAAAGAGAATTGTTGTTGTTTCTTCTGTTACTTTTGAGTTATTGCCACCCATTACACCAGCAAGTGCTACAGTTTTTTCATCATCAGCGATTACGAGCATAGATGGATCAAGTTCTACTTCATCTTCGAATAAAGTAACAAATTTTTCTCCTTCTTTCGCATTTCTTACGTGGATGTTGTGACCTGCAAGTTTGTCATAGTCAAATGCATGCATTGGTTGACCAAATTCAAGTAACATGTAGTTTGTGATATCTACGATGTTGTTAATTGGACGAAGACCTGCTGATAATAAACGGTCTTTAAGCCATTTTGGTGATGGACCAACTTTTACATTTTTGATAATTCTAGCTGCATAACGTGGGCAAAGGTCTTCATTGTGAATTGTAACTGTTGCCATTTCGTTTGCATTACCGCCAACTTCTTCTACTGTGATTTCAGGGAATTTGAATTCTTTACCAAAAGTAGCTGCTGCTTCTCTTGCAATCCCTAAAATACTGAAGCAATCTGCACGATTAGATGTGATTTCATATTCTACAACTTGTTCACCAAGTCCGAAGTATGGTTTAACATCGATTCCAAGCGGCATATCAGCTGGGAATACGTATACGCCATCGTGTGGTGCATCTTCGATATCTTCTTCTGAGAATCCAAGTTCTTCTACAGAACAGAACATCCCTTCTGAAAGTTCTCCTCTAAGTTTACCAGCTTTGATTTTAAGTCCTCCAGCAAGTGTCGCACCGTCTAAAGATACTGGTACAATATCACCTTCGTTAACATTTTTAGCAGCTGTAACGATTTGGATTTCTCTTTCTCCTGCAATATCTACTTGCATGATACGAAGTTTATCTGCATTTGGGTGCTGAGCTACACTTACGATTTTACCAGATACTACTTTAGTAATTTCTTTTCCGCTCTCTTCTACTGCTTCTACTTTTGAGCCAGACATTGTCATTGCATCTACGAATGCGTTAATGTCTACATCAATATCTACATATTGTTTAAGCCATGACATAGGTACGTTCATTGTATTATCTCCTTCCTACTTCCTAAAATTGTGATAAGAAACGAATATCGTTTTCGTAGAATAATCTTAAGTCATTGATACCATATTTGATCATTGCGATACGTTCAAGACCTACACCGAAAGCAAAACCTTGGTATACTGTTGGGTCGATGCCAGCCATTTCAAGAACTTTAGGGTGTACCATACCACATCCGAGGATTTCAATCCATCCTGAGCCTTTACATACGTTACAGCCTTCTCCACCACATACGAAGCAAGATACGTCAACTTCTGCACTTGGTTCTGTGAATGGGAAGTAGTGTGGTCTGAATTTAACTTGTGCTTTATCACCAAATAAAGCTTTAGCAAATTCTGCAAGAACACCTTTAAGGTCCCCAAATGTAATGTTTTTGTCGATTACAAGACCTTCGATTTGGTTGAAGATTGGTGAGTGTGTTGCGTCAACTTCATCTGAACGATATACTCTTCCTGGTGCAATCATACGGATAGGAAGGTTTTCTTTTTCCATAGTGTGAACTTGTACTGGTGATGTTGCTGTACGAAGTACAAGATTGCTATTGAAGTAGAAAGTATCTTGTTCATCACGAGCAGGGTGCTCTTCACCTAAGTTTAAAGCATCGAAGTTGTAATAAGCGTTTTCGATTTCGCGGCCTTCTACGATTTCATATCCCATACCGATGAAGATATTTTGTACTTCTTCCAATGTTTTTTGAAGTGGGTGCATGTGACCTACTTTTAATGTTTTACCTGGCATTGTAATATCTAAAACTTCTTCTTGAAGTTTTTTGTTTTGCTCAGCTTCTTCTAAAGCTACTTTTTTAGATGCAAGAGCTGTTTCGATAGATTCTCTTACCTCATTTGCCATTTGACCAATAACAGGTCTTTCTTCACTGCTTAAGTCTTTCATATTACGAAGTACAGCTGTGAGTTCACCTTTTTTACCAAGGTATTGTACTCTAAGCTCTTCTAAAGTATTAAGAGTATCCGCTGTTTCAATGCTTGCGATCGCACTATGTTTGATCATCTCTAATTTATCTTTCATTTCTTAAAGCTCCTTCCTTAGAATATGGCCTTTGCCAATTTCATTTTTATTGCACTATATTTATAGTATTTACGAAGTTTAACAATCAAAAAAGCTCCGTCCCTAATAAAAGGGACGAAGCCTATAATATACTCCGCGATACCACCCTGATTCTCATAAGTTCCACTTAAGCAGTCTCATTGTAATAAGTCCATTTAACACTGGTACTTTTCATTTACTTAAGGGCTTATAAGCACTCAATAGCTCTAACGTTGCTACCGTTATTCTCTACTCCTTAACTAGCTATATCACCGATACAACTATATGCGCTAAGTTTTAAGAATAAAGCTCCAATGTGAAATTCAAAAACAAGTTTTGCCTAAAGTACTTTCAGCCTAATGATACTTTTCTCTGAGAAGGATACTTGAATTTTACTGTGCATCTTCATTGCTTTTCTATTTTGACAATATAGTACTATTTTACCCTAACGTACTATTTTGTCAAGATTAAAATGCGTTAGTATCCCCTAAAACATAGTCCATGATAAGTTTTGCATCTTTTGCATCTACTTTGCCGCTACCATCTACATCAGCATTTTTAAGTGCAGCTTCATCTAAAGCTATTTTACCATTCATGTAACGTTTTACAACTGCATAGTCTGTAGAGTCTACTTTGCCGTCTTTATTTGCATCACCTTTAACTACTTTGTCAGTTGGTTTTGAATCGTCTGGTTCATCTCCACCAGAACTTGCTGTACCATAGTATTCGCCTAAGCTGATACCATTTGAACCGATAGCTACTTCATGATCAAGACTGATGAATTTACCATCTTTAGTTTGCCATAATGCTGGTTTAAGAAGTGCATATTTATCTTCATCCCATGTATAGAAGTCATACATTACAAGTCCGCCTGTATCTCCTGAGTTTGGATTGTAGCACCAGAATGTATGGTTGATTTTGTTTTCAACGATGAAGTCTCTTAAATCATTGAGCCATTGTTCGTTTTTACCACCATCTAAGAATCCACCCCATTCACCAATTAAAAGAGGTGCTGTATTACTTTCTGCAATGTATGCCCAGTTATCTTTCCAGCAGTCATTGTAAACAGATTCTTTTGTGAAGTCACCTTTGAACCAGTTTTGCATATAAACTGTTGGGCCATAATCATGTGGAGAGTAAACTACTTGATTTTGATGTTCTGGTTTAAGTGTTACAGGATAATCTTTAACACCTCTTAAGTTACCGCCCCACCATGTATAGTAGTAGTGTTCATTTTCGTATTCATCTTGTGTTGTATAATCATATCCTTCTTTTGGATAAGCTTCTACACCTTCGATCATAACAAGTAAGTTAGGGTTGATGTCTAACACTTTATTTGCAACAACTTCTGCTGCATATTTCCAGTTGTTTTCATCTTCAGAACCATCCCATTTTGCCCAAAGTGGTTCATGATATGGTTTACCATGTGGTTCGTTTTCAAGGTCGATAGCTAAGATTGTATCTTCATTTTTGTAACGTTCTGCGAACCATTCAAGAGATGAATGATAGTCATCAATTGTATAACCTTCACCGAACCAAAGTGGATAGTAGTGCCTTTGTCCATCTGATGAAGCACTATGGATATCTAACATGATTTTGATACCATATTTTTTACAAAGTCTTACAGTTTCATCAAAGAGTTGTAAGCTGTCCATATCTTTTAATTCTGGATTAACAAAGTCATTAACATTTGGTTTCTTACCTGAACCATCTTGCCATTCAATAAGAAGTTGTGATGTAGCTGGAATACGTAAGAAGTTAATACCGTGATCAGCCATACCTTTGATTGCTTTTTCTAAGTTAACAGCCCAAATCCCATCGAACATACGTGTATCTGTATTGAATCCGAACCAGTTACATCCTGTAAGCCATACTTCGTTACCGTCTTTATCTACAATTTTGCTTCCTTT
Organism: Cellulosilyticum ruminicola JCM 14822; assembly: GCF_001311925.1. Lineage (GTDB taxonomy): Bacteria > Bacillota > Clostridia > Lachnospirales > Cellulosilyticaceae > Cellulosilyticum > Cellulosilyticum ruminicola. The sequence goes on along the minus strand of NZ_BBCG01000058.1, from coordinate 15,534 downwards.
TGTTGTAAGCCAGTCATCCCCTGTAGGCGCTACTGTTGCAGCAGATGCTTCCATTGGCATTACCATTGTTCCAACAATCATACTAGCAAGCATTGTGCCACTTAATATTTTTTTAATAAGCTTCATTATATACATCTCCTCCTATCTGTATGTCTCTCTCTTATTTAACCTTTACACTAAGTGATAATTTCTTAAGATCTTTATCTCTTACAGCACCTAATTTTTTAAGTTTAAGTGGTGCACCGTTAAAGTCTTTTTTAGCTGTTACTTTAACAACCATGAATGTACCATCTTCATTCATTAAGTTTTCGCCGTTTTGCTCTGCATCTACATAAGCTACATTTAAAACACCTGTTGTTTCGTGATAACTTGTCACAAGACTTTCTTTTTCACCATCTGTATCTAAAACGCCAGCTGGAACAGCTTCTACGAATTCAAAATTAGCAGCATCTAACTTAAAGTAAAGTCCATGTTATTGATACCTTCTTTGATGTTTTGAATAGCTACTGGAATTTCTACTTCATCGCCTTCTTTTACAGCCACTTTAGGAAGTGTGATTGCGAAATCATAGTCTGTTGTATCTGTTACATCTACAGTAATAACTACATCTTTTCCTGCGCTGAAATCAAGAACATATTTATATGTACCTACTTCTAATCCTTTTAAGTAGCTTTCACTGAAAGTAAATTTGCCATCTGCATCTAATGTATAATCTTCTGCTGCTAATGCTTTACCATTTAATTTAACAGCTTCTAAAGTATTATCATTTAAGCTAATAGCTGTACTTACTTCATTATTAATTGCAACATTTTTATCATATGAAAGATCAGTTTTAGCAACTTGTACATCTGTTACACCTTCTGCAACTGGTTCTTTACCTAAAACAAGCACGCCATCTTCATATAATGGGATATTTTCTACTTCATCAAATGAGAAGTCATTTGATTGATCATAGTTTTTCCAGCCATCATTAGTGAGACGAAGTTGAATTTCAACTACTCCACCTGGTGCAAGAATGCCTGTTCCTTTTGCAAACCCTATTTCTAAATATGTATCTGCATTATCTGTAGGTGCATCCATATCTACAAAAGTTCCTGTAATTTTTTGTGTAAGTGTTGTATAGCTGCCACCTGCGATCATTGATGCATTATCACACCACATACATTGTTTAAAGTCTTGATCTTTTGTATAGTAGTATCTTAATGTATAATTTTCTAATGAAATTTCTTGGCGACTTGTGTTTGTTAATGTAATCTTACTTGCAATTGTATTGCTTTGTGCTTGTGTAGAACTATTTGCATATTCTACTTTAATATTGTTATCTGCACAAAAAGCTGGTGTTACCATCAATGATGATGCTAAAAGTGCTGCACTCATTAATCCTAAACTCCATTTTTTTCTCACCTTAATTCCCCCTATTTCTTCATATTGTGCACTTTTTATTTAAAGTGCCTTACTTTGTAATCAATTAAGCTAATTTATTAGTGTATTTACATCACATCAGCTTCGCTGTTAAGCTTTACCTTTATCTATTGATTTAATTTCATTATAATCCTTGACTTTTTTTTTGACCATATTGCAACCTTATAATGTACTATTTAATTGCATAAAATGTTTAGATTTGACCGTTTTATATTTCTTTGTTATCATTTATTGTGATATTCTACGGACTTATTGAAAGGAGCTTACCCATAATGAATATTCAAAAAGGTAACTGTATTATTGGACAATCAGGAGGTCCTACAGCTGCAATTAACGCATCCCTAAGCGGAGTTTTACAATGTATTTTAGAAAACGGACTATATGATAAAGTATATGGTATGGTAAATGGTATTGAAGGATTACTTCAAGGAAAATACTTGGACTTATCTTCAATTTTCACAACAAAGGAGTCACTTGACAAACTTACAAATACACCAGCAATGTATTTAGGTTCTTGCCGTTTCAAACTTCCTACATGTGAACACTCAGAAGACGTTTACACTATACTTTTTGATTTCTTTGAAACACATCATATTACAACGGTCTTTTATATTGGCGGAAATGATTCAATGGATACTGTGCTTAAATTATCTGCTTATGCAAAAGAAAATAATAAAGAAATTAATGTCATTGGCATTCCAAAGACTATAGATAATGACTTACCAATCACAGACCACACACCTGGATTTGGTAGTGCGGCAAAATATGTCGCAACTTCATTACTTGAAATTGCACATGATACTTATATCTATAATATTCCATCTGTTACAATCGTTGAGATTATGGGACGAAATGCTGGTTGGCTTACTGCTGCTGCGGCACTTGCGCGTACAGAATATTCTCCAGCACCAGATCTTATTTATCTTCCAGAAGTACCATTCAACATGGAACGTTTCATTGAAGATGTAAAGGAAATACAAAAAACACGTAAAAATGTTATTGTAGCTATTTCAGAAGGTATTAAAAATGATAAAGGGGAATATATTTCAGCTTCTTCTAGCTCAGTAGATGCTTTTGGTCACAAACAACTTTGTGGCGCGGGTAAAACTTTAGAAAATACGCTTAAAGATGCTCTCAAATGTAAAGTACGTTCAGTGGAACTCAATGTATTACAACGTGCTGGTGGACATATTGCATCACTTACAGATTTAAATGAGTCTGTAGCTATTGGTAAAGTTGCTGCTTTAGCTGGCGCAGAAGGCGAAACAGCTAAAATGCTTTGCTATAAGCGTACAAGCAATGTACCTTACCAAACAGAAATATTCAGCTACGACATTCATCAAATTGCTAACCTTGAAAAAACTGTACCTACAGAATGGATTTCAGAAAAAGGCAATAATATTACAGAAGAATTTATGGCGTATTTAAGACCACTTATCGAAGGTGAAACAACACTTCGCTTCGAAAACGGTATACCTGCATTTGCAAACATCCGCCATTTACACGATAAAACTTTCTTTAAGAAATAATCATTTTTTAAAGTAGCCTAAAAGATATCTTATCTATAGGCTGCTTTTTTTACATATCAAATCACTATACAAATTGTCACTAAAATTGTATAATAATCTATAAAAATAAAAAACAATTTGTCATCTTCTATGCATTACTTAATGATAGGATTCATTTGACGTACAAGGAGGATTTCATGCATATCGGAATTATTGGGCTCGGCCTTATTGGAGGGTCTATTGCTAAATCATTTAAAAATGTTCATGTTCAAAATAGTTACATCACTGGTTATGACATAAATTCAACTGATCTTAAAACAGCTTACGATGCCGGCATCATTGATAATATTGCACAAAACTGTACTTCTGATTTTGCTAATTGTAGCGTAATCTTTATTTGTACACCAGTTTCTAAAACCGCTGATATTGTAAAAGGACTCTTACCACATATTCATAATGATTGTATTTTAACAGATGTAGGCAGCACAAAGTATGACATCGTTTCACAAGTGACAAAACTTATTGAATCTAGCGACAAACGTGTTTATTTTGTAGGCGGCCATCCTATGACTGGTTCAGAGCGTTTTGGTTATGAAGCATCTTCTGCTCAACTCTTTGAAAATGCTTATTACATGCTCACACCTATGGGAGATACACCAGATTTCATTTTATTTATCTTGCAAAAGCTCATTGAACGTATGGGCGGATTACCTCTTGTACTTTCTGCAACTTATCATGATTTTGCTACTGCTAATATTAGCCACTTACCTCATATTGTAGCAAGCAGTCTTGTCCATCTCATTCGAGATAATGATGGAGAAAAACGTTACCTTCATGATTTATCTGCTGGTGGTTTCAAAGATTTAACACGTATTGCTTCTTCAAATCCAAACATCTGGACCAGTATTTGTTTATCAAATAAAACACAGATTGAACGTGTATTTAAAAATTATCGTAATATTTTAGACCACTTTATAGGCATACTAGAAAAAGGCGATGAAGATGGAATTTACACCTACTTTGATACAGCCCGTATTTATCGTAATACTTTTAAAGAAGGAAATAGCGAACTTGGTAAGAGCTATGCCCTTCATGTAGATGCCAAAGATGAACCTGGTGCAATTGCTGCCATTGCTTCATTATTAAGTGCAAATCAAATCAACATTAAAAACATCGGAATCATTAGTGACCGTGAATTTGATTCAGGGGTACTTAAGATCGTAGTAGGTTCTAAATCAGAACTCTTACGTGCTACAGAAATCTTATCTAAACATCGCTATAATATTTACTATTAGACTACATAGCTCTATCAAATCTATACTACTCACATATAAGGAGGCTTTTATGCTTATTCAACCAATTAACAGTTTAAAAGGGACTATTGAGGTACCTGCAGATAAATCTATTTCTCACCGTGCTGTCATGTTCGGAAGTTTAGCCCTTGGCACAACCCATATTACAAACTTCTTAATGGGTGCAGACTGCCTTTCAACTATTTCATGTTTTAGAAAACTCGGCATTGATATTGAAATTAATGGCAGTGATGTAGTTGTCCATGGCAAAGGACTTCAAGGGCTTACAAAAAGTGAAGAAATCTTAGACTGTGGTAATAGTGGCACAACAGTCCGTTTAATCTCTGGTATTTTATCAGGTCAAGACTTTGAAACAACTTTAACTGGCGATACTTCTATTCAAAAGCGTCCAATGAAACGTGTCATTCTACCACTTAGCCAAATGGGCGCAACAATCGAAGCAAAAGATAATAACTTCTGTCCTATGCATATTAAGCCACATGCTTTAAAAGGGATTACTTATGAATCACCTGTAGCAAGTGCACAAGTTAAATCTTCTATTTTACTTGCCGGCCTCTATGCGGATTCCCCAACAACAGTGAATGAACCTTTTGTTTCTCGTGACCATACAGAACGCATGCTTGAAGCTTTAGGTGCTACACTTGTAAGAGAAGGTACAAAAGTAACGATTATGCCTTGCAACGAACTTCATGCCATTCCTATTGTGGTCCCTGGTGATATTTCTTCTGCTGCTTTCTTTATGGTAGCTGGACTTATCGTACCTGGCAGTGATTTAATCATTAATAATGTAGGCATCAATCCTACGCGCCGCGGCATTTTAGATGTACTTCTTGAAATGGGCGGAGATATTACCCTCCTTAATGAATGCATCGTTGGCGGTGAACCTGTTTGTGATATGCGTGTACGCTATTCTAAACTTCATGGCACAACAGTAGGCGGCAGCGTGATTCCTACTCTTATTGACGAAATTCCTGTACTTGCTGTAGCTGCCCTCTTCGCTTCTGGTACAACTGTGATTAAAGATGCTAAAGAACTCCGCATCAAAGAATCTGACCGTATTGAAGCTATGACTACGGAACTTCATAAAATGGGTGCTAAAATCACACCACAAGAAGACGGTTTCATTATTGAAGGTGACAATACTCTCCACGGTGCAACTTTAGAAACTTACCATGATCACCGTATTGCTATGTCACTTGCTATCGCAAGCTTACTTGCATCATCACCTTCAACTTTATTAAATTCAGAGATTGTTTCTATTTCATTCCCTAACTTCTTTGAATTACTTGAAACATTAAGTCACTAAAATATATTCAAAAAGCAGCTGATCGAGTCAACAACGACTTCGCACAGCTGCTTTTTTGTGCTCCTTTTATCTGTTTTGTGTTTTTTCACTTTTTGCAATTTAATACCAAATGTGTTATTATACAAAAGTATATGTTTTTGGGGTTATTTTTATTCCCAATATATCAATTTCAATAGGAGGTAGCAGCTTATGAAAAAGCATCTCATTTTATTCTTGGTTGTATTTGCATTTTTAATCTTTCCGCTACATGCACATACAACGCAAACAATCACGCTTAATAACTTCCCTTATAAAGCGCTACACAATATACAAATCATAGATGAAACCACCTATATTAGTCTTGATGATATTTTAAGACTAACTTATAGTACTAGTACCCAAAATAAAAATGATTTAAAGATCAATTTCAATGGCCTAATACTAAATACACGACTCAATAGCCGTATCATTCAATCAAGTATGGATAAATACATACTTCGTAAACCCATTATAAAAGTGGATGAAGTCATTTATTTCCCAGTAGAGTTTTTTACAGTATTAAATTATCCAGTAACTGTTACAGATACAGCACTAGCTTTTAATTCACCTGTACCTTATTCTACTTCTACAGACCGTTACAAAGATCATATCAAAATTGCTGTACATGATCAAAAGCTTACTGAGTTAGTATGTGCCCTCACTACAACATCTGAAGAAGGCGAGATGGTTATTAAAAACGCCATTAAAAACAATCATTACTTAGTCATTCCTTATAAATCACCAAGTAAAGATTTAATTCAATCTTTCAATAAACAAATCCGTGAATCACTTCCTATGGAAATTATTATACGTGAAGGGGATTTCTTGGATAAAATACCTAGTTTAGCAGGCTTAAAAACATTACCTATTACACTGGAATTAAAAAATGATACATTAACTTTAAAACTTGATAAAACCACATTTTCACCAACTTGCTTTGAGATTGCCTTCAACCCAAGTGCTTATGAAGATGTCATAGATAGTGAAAAAACAGTGGATGCTATGCTGATGCGTCTTGTGTATCATTACGTTAGAGATTACTATAGTTTAAAAGATGATTTAAACTTCTCAGACATTTCAACTATTGAAATAAAGCGTTCTGATACAATGCATTTTAATGTATATTCTGATTATATTCTTGATAGTGCACCCGTCCATTATGAAATGACTATTTCAAAGCAAATGCATCCAGACCGCATCAGTTATGTAGTAGAACTTATAAAGTGTGAAAATTAATTTGATACCACAAAAGGCAAACTTGTATTTTTTACCTTTTATGGTATTTTTTATTATCCATTTATAAACTTCGTTAATATTATAGTAGTGAATTAATTTTATAAAGAGGAATGAATATGAATAAGAACCTTTTTAAACTTATTGTTACTTTCTACGGCTTCTATCTCTTCTATGAATCATTCTAAAAAAAGCTTACATTACCGTAGCTCTGAACTAGCCAATACATCCAATACTGCTAATCCATCTAGCAGTAATTCTAATACTACCAATGATCCTAATATGAATAATGATCCTACCTACCCTTATATAAACTCTAGCACAACTACTGTTAACCCTTATACGAATAATAATAATAATAATAATAATAATAATTCTTACCCTATGAATAATCCTTCTAATAATAATGCTTCCACTAATAATACCACTTCTATACCTAATATGGAAGGTTCTGCAACTTTTAATCCGCATACTTTTTCACCTATCGAGTCTGCTAGTAGCACAACTACTTCTAATTCATTTATTCCTATGGGACCTATCTTTAATGAAAAAGTAGATGCACTACTTCCTAATAACTTAGAACCACGCTTCGTCTTACCACCACTTCCTTATGCTTATGATGCTTTAGAACCATATATTGATGAAGCGACCTTACGTATTCATCATAACCGTCATCATCAAACCTATATTAATAATCTCAATACCGCTATTTCAAGATATCCTGATATCTATGCTTATAATTTAGGCCAAATGCTCACTTATACTGACAGATTTCCAATTGATATTCAATCCGCTATTACGCAAAATGGCGGTGGCCATTATAACCATACTTCTATTGGAATATTATGTCTCCTGATGGCGGCGACACACCTACTGGTGCCATTGGCGACGAAATTAACCGTCAGTTTGGCTCATTTTCTAATTTTAAACGCGCCTTTACTGCTGCTGCTTTAAGTGTTTTCGGCTCTGGTTATGCTTGGCTCGTTCTCACACTTGGTGGCCGCTTAGAAATCATCACAACACGTAATCAAGATACACCACTATCACTCAACGCTTTACCACTTTTAGCCATAGATGTATGGGAACATGCATATTATCTCAAACACCAAAATGAGCGTGCACGCTATATTGAAGACTTCTTTAATGTCATTAACTGGCCTTACGTAAATAGCATCTTTGAAGCTGCAATGGAAAGTAGATATGCTAAATAGTCATTGGGAGTAGGGGATGCTACTAGCCCCCTCTACTCCCTCTTTTTTTAATAAATCGGATTTGATATAAAGCGTTTTTTTATTTGGTTTATTGCGGAACTCTTTGGGCTACAGTCTATCCAGAAAGGTATTTTTATGATATGATGAAAGTTATGAATTCAAGGTTATGAAAGGTATATACTTATGAACTTTAAATCACTTGGTATTAATGACGATACAATTAAAATCTTAAAACGTTCGGGGATTGTTTCTCCTACTCCTATTCAAGCACAAGCTATTCCATTTATTAAAGCTGGAAAAGATGTCATTGGTGAAGCCCAAACAGGGACAGGTAAAACGCTTGCCTTCTTACTTCCTCTTTTTGAAAACATCAATTCGAAAATGGCACAAGTACAAGTCCTTATCCTTTCTCCAACAAGAGAACTTGCACTTCAAATCACAAATGAAGCCGAAAAACTTGCAGAAGGCCGTGATATTAATGTACTTGCTGTATATGGTGGAAAAGATCCAAATAAACAAATTAAAAAATTAAACAATGGTGCTCATGTAGTCATTGCCACACCAGGAAGACTCTTAGATTATATTGGTCGTAAAACAATTGACCTTCGTCATACTAAAACTTTCGTATTAGATGAAGCTGACCAAATGCTCTTTATGGGATTCAAAAATGAAGTAGAATCTGTTATTTTACAACTTCCAAAGAAACGTCAAACACTTTGCTTCTCTGCTACAATGAATACAGCTGTTAAGAAACTTGCTTACCGCTATACAAAAAACCCAGCTGTTGTAAGCATCAAAAAACAAGAAGTCACTTTATCAGGCATTCGTCAAGACTTGTAGAAACTACAGATCGTTGGAAACAATCAAGTCTCCTTAAAGCACTTGAAGAAGATAATCCATTCTTAGCCATTATCTTCTGTCGTACAAAACGCCGTGTAGATGCTTTATATGAAGCACTCAAAAGTCGTGACTTCAATGTGGCTAAACTTCATAGCGACGTCCTTCAATCTAAACGCGAACGCATTATGAAATCATTTAGAAAAGCAGATATCCAATACTTAGTTGCTACAGACGTAGCCGCTAGAGGATTAGATGTAACAGGGGTAACACATATTTATAACTATGATATTCCTGAAACACCTGAAATCTATATTCACCGTATTGGCCGTACAGGACGTGCTGGGGAAGACGGATATACTTGTATGTTTATTGATCCTAAAAATAAAGAAACATTAATGGAAATTGAGAAAGCTATTAAGATGCAAATTCCTCGTAGGTCTATCGAAATAGAACGCTAGGAGGTTAACTAAATGGCCAGTGGGCGTAACCACCCCTACTAACTACACCTTCCGTAATTTGTGATGTGCTTAGAGAAGAGAATGAAACGGCGAAAACCTCTTTCATTCTCTTCTCTAAGCACATCATCAAAATTACTTCACAGGTAGATTAGCAGGAACATAAAAAGAGGCATTGCAAAATTTGCAATGCCTCTTTTTGATTAGTCGTTACATTGGTGTTACAATTAAGCTTTAACTACATTAGCAGCTTGATCGCCACGGTTTCCTTGAACGATTTCGAAAGTTACTTTTTGGCCTTCTTCAAGAGTTTTGAATCCATCACCTTGAATAGCTGAGAAGTGTACGAATACGTCGTCTCCGTCTTCTCTTGCGATAAATCCAAATCCTTTTTCTGCGTTAAACCATTTAACTGTACCTTGATTCATAGTGGTACCTCCTTAAAAATAATTACACATATTTCAAGCCAAAAAATAAAATTCACATGTTGCCACAAACAACATTACCCCTCATACCATCTGCTGCATTGTCTAAAGGGCAATATAGTCTCTGATAACATGTGAAATTTAGAAGTTGCTTTAAATATATTATAGTTATTATATGCTTAACCCCTTATTTTGTCAAGAAAAAATAATAGATTTCCTTACTTTTAAATATTATTATTTGTTTTTTGTATTTTTTACATTTATTTCAAACTTGACTGAAATAAATAAACAAACCTTATCTAGATTTAATTTTAGATAAGATTTGTTTATTTACCCACGCCTCTTGATCACATTCAGCAAATTATCATTATCTACCTACACAGGTGTTATCTTCTTTACGATCTCTTAAGGCTTTAATGGGATTTTCTGCTACTTCGAATCGATAATCTTTGCCTTTCTTACGAATAGTCTTTTCAATGACTTTATGACTTGGCACTTGACCTACTGGTTCATTGAGGGCATCTTGCATCATGAAGAATTTATCGTCTGGGCATAATTTGTCTACATTTACATAGTCTTCGCGTTTAGAAGTAAGTTGTACAGTATTCTTTAAAACGTGGCGTACATATTCGATATTAGAACCTAATTTAAGAAGTTCTGGGAATTCACCGTCTGGAATTACCTCTTTCCAGCACTTACCTTCGTATTTTTCTAAGAGTTTAGCTACATATTGAAGTGATGAAACTTCTTGCATATAGTGGTATTCCCATATCTTCCTAATATAAGGGTCTACTTCACTGCAATAGCATGAATAGTATAAATAACACTCGTTATATTTATGCATGAGTAAATTTTCAAGCCAGCTTAATCTTGGGTCTAATAAGCTCTCATATTGGCTAACGTGTTCTTCTTCAACAGAGCCTATTTCTTGATATAATTGTCTACCTAAATCTGAACAGTAGATATTGGCAACATTCATATAATAATTCATGGTTTGTTGTTCCGCTGCGGTAATAATAGAAATATTTAGTTTTGTAATTGGACATGCTGTTTCAAAGTCTACCCAATACTTAATGTTGTCTGTAGGAAATCTATGATGTGAAATCGTTGGTCTACCTGGCATAATTTCTGTATAATGTCCTACTAAGCATTCCATCTTTTCCCCATATTCAAAGTAGCCTAAATCTGAATAACGGTAAAGGTGATCAAAATCTTCTAATAAAGCAAAGTCTAAAGCCATTTTAACATAACAATCAGGTTCTCTTTGGGCAAGTTCAGCCGTTAAATCTACAGCCAGTTGTTCATAGCCTATAGTATGCTCTAATATGGTTTCATCTGCTGGTTTTAAGACGCTAATAACTTTCTGCTGCTGCTGATCTAATCTTCTTAAAATAGAAATGCCCCTTCTAATATTGTTATCTGTGCAATTACGTGTAAATTGATGTCCAAAGAAGATAGATTCGATTTCTGTACCATTCATTAAAATAACTCTTGTTCTTGTATAAGGATTAACCTCATATTTGTCATAAGGTCTAGGATAAATACATTTCCAGTTATCAAAGTAGTTTTCTACAGGTATAGCTTTCTCTAAAAATGGATTCAATTCTTTCCCCCTATTAAATTTCCTCTCACTTTTAATTTATTCATTTAAGCCTTATCACGTGCCTATTATGTATGCATAATATCACGAATAATGTCCATTACTTCCGCCTGCGTATTCTCCTCAATAAAATCAATAATATGGTCTAACATGCTATCGCATTGCCCCGTATGATCACCTATGGCTGCAATGCCTATAACAATAATTTGATGGGTATCCTGCTCCCCAATCTCTGCCACACTTACATTAAACTTATTCTTCACCTTCCCCATAATGCTCTTAACAACCATTCGCTTTTCCTTAAGAGAATGTACAAAAGGCGCATGCATCTTCACTTCCAATGTACCTACTAACATAACTTGTCCTCACTTTCACTTATTTCCTCTATTCTATCATGACTCCTTTTCCCCTATACTATTCAGTTCCATCCTTCTTTCCTACGCCCAAATGTAAGTTGCTTCAAAAGTAAGCGGGAGTAGCCGCAGATACTAATCTACCTCTGGAGTAATCTGTTGCACCTCTTATCAAATTTAGATGATCACAGATTACAGAAGGTGTAGTTAGTAGCTACGGCTACTCCCGTGAGCCCTTTTGTAACAATCCCTTACATTCTATCCTACTGCGCCCTCTATGCGTGGGAAAATATAAACTGAATGACTATATTTATCATAATTAACTTCTAGTCCTAAATTCTCTGCAATAAATCTTAGTGGTACCATGACACGGCCATTATAGCGCATAGGGGCTGCATCCATATAGACATAGTCAAATTGATAACCCGTATCATAACTATAACCATAATATAATTGTGAATAATATTCCCCTACATATAAACTAATCATTAAGTGGCCTTCAATATCATAAATATCTACACCTTCTACTTCAGGAAGCCACTGCACTCTACAGCCTAAAGCTTCTGTCACAGCTCTTAAAGGTACCATTGTTCGATCATTTACTGTAATAGAAGGCGTATCTGTGTATACTCTATAACCCTCTACATAAATGGCTGGCCCTGTTTGATAATAGCTTGCCTGCGTTACCATTGGTATAAATAATAATGCGAAACAAAGTAACCATGCAATAATCTTCCTAGCCTTACGCCTTTTAACCATGGACATCCCCCCATATGAAATATGATTTGATATCCTATCATATGCATATCTAGCTTACTATATACCGTCATTATAAACCACTGCTTTATCTTTATTATTACGTTACTCTACTTTCATATACTATTCACTTAAATAAGCTTGTAACTTCTCAGCAAGTTTGCCCATATGTATGCCATCTACAAAAGAATGATGGGCCTCTATTGAAAATGGTAAAACAATCTTACCATCCTTTTCATAAAATTTTCCCCAGTCAAACATAGGTACTGCATTATACTTCTTCCCTGAGTTTGTATGTGAAATATGAGTGAAGCTAATCCAAGGAAGAACTGAAAATTGATAAACCCCATTTCCTACTGGACCTGTAAAATACACTTTTTGTGTTGCTATAATTTGCTTTGTCTTCTCAATGAAAGTATCTATATCATCTTCCATAGGCGCCACTATATTTTTCATCACTTCTGTTTCTAGATTTAAATAAGTAAAGGATACCTCTAAATCTTCATAAAGCACAGCTCGCCATCCTCAAAGCGATAACGAAAAGCTTCTATTTCATTGGCACACTTTGTAATGGCATATACCATAGCTAATGTAAATGACCAATGATTTGCCTTTACCTTTTCATAAAACTTAGTAATATCTAATTCAAAACTAATATCATATTGTGGCTGCATATACTCCTTAAAAATATTGTAATGCATATTACGTTCCCACTTTGTCACATCTACTTTTTTATATGTTGGCATGACTTTTCCCCCTTTAATAAATTAATAAATTATTAAATTATTATCTTCTGCTTAATATATCACATTCCCTCCACTATTTATGTCGTATTTTGTGGTTATTATCATAGTTATTACGCCATACACCTTTATCCTAATTTTTCCTTATCATTGGCGTATATCTTACCCCATTGGTAGACTGCTCCTTATCTGAGGCCCTAAATCCTAATTTCTCATAAATAGGCATAGCATAAGGTGCTGCATTAACGGTCATTTCATCCTGTGGGCACTTAGCAGCTACCACTTCAAAAAGCTTTCTGCCGATGCCTTGCCCATGATACTACCTGCTACAAAGAATAAGGCCACATGACTTCCCTCGTTTCGTGTGGCAATGACGCCCACAAGCTCCTTTTCTCTAAAAGCCCCAAATATTTGCAGCACACTTAAATAGTTAGGATCATGAATACTTTTATAAAATTCCTCAACACCTTCTTTAGGATACTCAGGTTCTTCATAGACTTTAAATACTTCCCAAACTAATTCAAGTGCCTTACTTATTTGGTCATCATTTAATTGTTTGATAGTTATTTCTTCCACTGCCTCATTCCTCCTATTTATTTAATATACTTTACCTTATATCTCTCCCTATAGTATTTCTAGTTTCTTATGATTTTTATAAATCCTTATAGCACACTATATTTTCTATGGGTTCCCATATTTTTATAGGTTTTTATAATAGACATCATTAGCTTCATCATATAAAAATCCAGCAGACACTAATGTATTTCTAGAAGCCTTGTTATCACATTCTGGTTGAACGATAATCCTTTTAGTAGGTGTATATTTCTCCACTTCTTTTATTAAAGCCCTCACACTTTCTCTCCCATAACCTTTACCTAAATAAGCTTCCTCTCCTATCATATAATCTAAGCACCGCTTACATCTGCCTCATGATGCCAAGTCTCACCTCCTAGAGCATAATCATAATACTGACAAAAGCCAATGGCCTGCCCTGCTACTTCCCCTGCTACTTCTATCATGAAATGGTCTAAGCTTCATTTTTTCCATGGTCCTATCATCTCCTCTTTTATAATAATTTAAACTTAGAAACACTATACCATAGACCCTTTAAATTTCATGTCGTTTTTGTCATATAAATAATAGGATATATATTTTAATGCTATCCTATTCGACAGTTACTATAACGCTGCTCATATTCAAAGACTTCATCCATGGTATAAGCCCTATATTCCTCCAGCTTTTTTAAGATAGCTTGGGCATAATCAAAGCCTTTGCCCTTGTTTCCTGCTGTCTCTATGGCATAAAGCAGCACAGTTTTTTCAAAACTTCTTAACAAAATCATAAGCTTTTCTCTCACCTGTGGTGCAGGTTTCATTCCAAAAGCCCTTTGATAAGCCAGTTTAATTTCTAAATCACACTCAGTTAAACCATCATAATCCGCCACAACAACAGATGTTTTTTCAGCAACATAATCTTGTTGTTATTTATGTTTTTGATTACTTAATGTGTTATTATTTATAGTCTTATTCTCTAAAGTTTTATTAATATAAGCCCCCCTCTCGGCATAAGACGCCCCTTCTAAAGATGCTTCCACCAGAGATGCCTTAGCGGCTGCTGGCTGAACTTCCTCTGCACCTTGTTGCATCCCTTTCTCTTGCTGCATTTCTTTATGATATGCCGCTTTTTTAGCAGCTTTTCCATATACCTTAAAACAGCCACTACTTAATGAAGCTTTATCTTTGTACAGCAATTTTTCTTCATTGTTTGCATGACTCATGTTGTTTGCATAACCTGTGTTACTTGCATAACCTGTGTTACTTGTATGACTTGTGTTGCCTATATAACTCGTGTTACCTGTATAACTTGTATTACTTATATCATTCCCATGGCTATCATTGCTTTTTATACTGACTTTTAAATCATTGTCTTCTTGTACTGGCACTTTATCTCCTTCATCTTTCCCTAATTGTGGCACATCAAAAAGTTCATATTCATAATAAAATATACCTTTTTCACCTTTTAATTTATGCTACACAAGATACCCTGTCTCCTTTAACTGTTTCCACATACGATTAAAGGCCTTTTGTCCTAAATCTGTTACCTTTTGTAAATACCTTTATAAAGGGTAAAGTCTGGGATGGAAATATAATAATTAATCATATTATGAAGTATTTTTGTATCCATATCTAAACGTTCATCAAACAGCATCACATTACTCGCTGCTGTAAAAGTTGCTTTTTTATTTCTAAATTTGCCGGTTGTTTGCATAGGTAAGACCTTCTTTCTTAAATTTTCTCTTACCTGCATATATATCATCTAAAATAAACTTTCCCTAAAAATTTTGGCTCATC
>NZ_BBCG01000057.1 GCF_001311925.1 Cellulosilyticum ruminicola JCM 14822 | reverse complement strand
TTGGCTAATGCCTTCAAAGTTATAACTAATAATAATGCGTTGTTTCAAGGCTTCATGGACTTGTTTAGATAGAATGTTATTAAGCACTGGTTGGCCAATCAGAATGAAGATAGCATGATTTTTAGAATTCATTTCAAAGTAGAATTTTGCATCTTAATTATGGGAGGTGTTATATAATGAAAAATGAAACTTTGACTATACGTTTTTTATATGGTACAAAAGCTGGAAGGAGTATATTAAAGCTTTTAGTGCATCCTTCTATTTCAAAATTAGGTGGAAAAGTATTAGAAACATCGCTTTCGAGATGGATTGTACCAAGATTTGTAAAGAAACATCAGATTGACCTAAGTGAATATGAGCAAAGAAAATATATATCATTTAATGACTTTTTTACAAGAAAAAGAATCAAAAATGTAATGAAACTAGATGCTAAAACCTTAATGAGTCCTTGTGATGGACATTTAAGTGTTTATTCAATAGATGGAAATCAAAACTACCATATTAAAAATGTGGAATACAATATACAAACACTATTACAAGATAGTGAGCTTTCTAAGAAGTATATGGGAGGGCTTATGTCTTATTTTTCGTTTAACACCTCAAGATTATCATAGATATGCTTATATCTGTGATGGGCATATTAGCAAAACAGAGTATATTGCAGGGAAGCTTCATTGTGTACGTCCTATTGCTTATACATCTAGGCCAGTTTTTGTAGAAAACAGCAGAGCATATACAGTGATTCAGTCAGAACAATTAGGTGATGTAGTACAAATGGAAGTAGGTGCTTTAATGGTAGGCAAAATCCATAATCACAACTATTCAAAAGAAGTATTTAAAGGTGAAGAAAAAGGATATTTTGAATTCGGTGGTTCAACTATTATTGTACTGATTGAAAAAGAACGTGTAGAAGTCTTTGATGAAATTATGAAAAATACTAAAGAAGGTAAAGAAACAAGAGTTTGTTTAGGTGATGCGGTAGGTGTTTTAGTATCATAAGGAGAGAAAATGAACAGAGAACAGGTGGAGATGATTATTTACCCAAGCCTTTTTCATGAACATGCGAAATTACGGAAGGTAAAGATGAATTTATGCTTGAAATCTTATGGCTATGGCAGTCTAAGTAAAAAGGAGAAGTCAATATAAAAAGATATTAGATGGAATTGGCAATAGCAATTTACAGGCATTAAGGTGTATAATAGAAGTGTAATAAAACATGTAAAATAGATAGCATATGTTTTAAGCAAACACATGAAATAATAATATAATGAGGGTAAGGAATGAAGGCGAAAAGTTATTTAGCATCAAGAGTAGAAATAGTAAAATTTGTATTACCAGAACACCTTAATAATATGGGTAATATGCATGGCGGCGAAATTATGAAATTAATGGATGATACAGCGGCTTAACTTTTATACGTCATGCAGCAGGAGACGCAGTGACAGCAGCGGCTAATGAGATACATTTTATTAAACCTATTCCAGCTAATAGTATTATTAAATGTATTACAGAATTAGTTGCAACAGGGCGCAGTTCAATGCAAGTGATGGCTAAAGTTTATATAGAAGATATTACAAATGGTGAACTAACATTAGCAGCAGAAGGTATGTTTACAGGTGTAGGGGTTGATGAAAATGGCAAATCAAGACCAGTACCAGCTGTTATTACAGATCAAATAAAGCAGGCTTTAAAAAAAGAAACATATAAAGAGGCTTAATGTCTGACATATAGCTATTAAAGCATATAAGATTAAGATAAAAGCGATAGAAAATATGGATTAAGTACAGAGTGTATTTGAGAATATTTTGTATCGCTTTTTTGTATTAAATACAAGAAGTAATCTTAAAACTAAAATAATTTATGATTATATAAAATAAAATTAAAAATTTATTGAAATAAGAAAAAGGTCGTAATATAATGAAGGCATATAAAAAATACATAAAATAATGGTGATTTTTATGAAAAAGAGAAATTGTAAGGTTTTTGCATTTGTATTAAGTGCACTATTATGTATGCCAATATCTTTAGTTTTTGCAAACCGAAATATCATGATTAAAGAATATAATATGACAAAAGCTGAAAGTAATAATATTAGTTTTGATTTGCAAGTTACAAATAATGGAATAAGTCGATTTGTAGATGGGGCAGAAGGACGTCACATAGAAATTGGATTTACTAAAGCAGCTGGCGATTTAGCAGTTGGTCAAAATATACTTGTAAATATGCGTGTTTGAAAGACTGATTGGAGTGCATTCAATCAAGCAAATGATTATTCGTTTAATGCATATGCTAATGATTATGCTGAAAATAAAAAAGTAACAGCCTATATGAAGGGGTAATTAGTATGGGGGAGCACCTAACAGTAGTGGGGAAGCTCAAGAGACAAAACCTGGAGAAAATCAGGGAACAAAACCAAGTCAAACGCCAGAGCAAGGGGGGCAATCTATGAAAGAAATATCAGATGCATATATGAAAAATATTAAAATAGAAGAATACTGTCCTGCATCACATGCAGAAGCTAAAAAGAATGTAGCGTATGGTACAATGTCACATCAAAATTATTATTCAAATACAACACATTCAGAGCGTGGCTATAACGTTTTATTACCAGCTAATTATAATCCTTCAAAGAAATACCCTGTATTATATATATTACATGGAATCTTCGGCGATGAATTTTCTATGACAGAGGGTGCTAATGCCATTAAAGAAATAGTAGGTAATCAAATTAGTGAAGGTACTGCAAAAGAAATGATAGTAGTATTCCCTAATATGTATGCATGTACAAATGGTCAACCACCTTCATTTTCTGATGCAGGGGTAGCAGGGTATGATAATTTTATAAATGATCTTGTAAATGATTTAATGCCACATATAGAGAGCAAGTATTCAGTTTTAACAGGTAGAGAAAATACAGCTATTGCAGGCTTTTCAATGGGTGGACGTGAGATACTTTACATAGGTATTACAAGGCCTGATCTTTTTGGATATGTAATGGCCATTGCGCCAGCACCAGGTGTTACACCAAGTAGAGATAGCAATATGATTCATAAAGGACAACTTTCAGAAAATGAATTAAGAATTGCTAATCAAAATGCTATGCCATATGCACTGATGATTTGCTGTGGTACAAGTGATGAGGTTGTAGGCGGATTTCCTGAATCTTATCATAAGATTTTAGAGCGTAATAACACCAATCATATTTGGTATACAGTGGGTGGTGCTGATCATAATTCAATAGCTATACGTAGCGGTATCAATAATTTTGTAGGGGCAATATTCCACGCTGATAAATATACAAAATAAAAAATGAATAATTAATAAGCAAGTGCCATGAAATCTAAAGTGATTTCATGGCACTTTTATAGTGTTATTTAGAAAGAAGAATATGATACAATAATACTTAAGGGTTTGAAAATTTTAATAACATAAAAATGCCATAAGAACATAATACTAGATTACTTTTAATAAGATGAAAACAAGAATGAAAGAAATGTAGGAAATAGGTACTTTGTGGGCTATAGTATTTTATATAAATTTATTAATCAGGGGTATGCAGTTTAAATGGACAATCAAATATTAACGGTCATTCCAGTATCTCAAAAAGGAAAAGAAGTATTGTATAGTCGATTAAAACAAGGGAGCGTATTATGAACAAGAAAATAACAGGATTATTATTAGAAAAGAAGAATAGATAAAAGGGGAGATATAGAAATGAAAACAGATATTAAAGAATATATACAAAGTGATTTATATCGTTATTATGGTAATACTAAAAAGCTAACATTCTTGAAAGCTTTTTTACCAATAGAATATTTCGCTATCAAATGGCGTTACGTATGTGTCATGCACAGGGTATTATAAAAGGTATAGGTTATATTTGGCATCGTCTTCAAGGAAAACGTTATCTGCAAATTAGTCCACAAGCACAAATTGGCTATGGTTTATATATTGCCCACAATGGCCCCGTGATTATTAATGAGACGGCGGTTATAGGGGATAACTGTAATTTATCTCAATTTACAACAATTGGGGCTAATGAAGGGCAAGCGGCAACAATAGGAGATAATGTTTATGTGGGGCCTAGTGTATGCATTGTAGAAGATGTTAAAATAGGTAGCAATGTTACTATTGGTGCAGGTAGCGTGGTGACTAAGGATATCCCAGAAAATGCCACGGCTGTAGGTAACTATGCAAAGGTTATTAATTATAATCATCCGGGGCGCTACATTAAAAATAAGTGGTGTCATAAAAATTAATGAAAATAAAAGAATATGACAGATAAGTACATAATATCTCACAAGAGGCATCTAATTACAACATGTTAGGTGCCTTTTATTGTAGCACTCTATAGAAAAGGGTATGATATATGTTGCAAGAAAATCTATAAGGGGAGAGATGTACAATGAAAAAACAGAATTTTTTAGGTATGTTTTTCGTGCTGTTTTTATCTGTTATTGTAGGTAGTAGTACTAATTTATTTGCAGCAACAGATAGCACACATCCTGGCTTTAGAGTTGAAGGAAGATTCCTTTATGACTCACAAGGTGAAAAGACTATTTTATATGGAATCAATAAAATGGTTGTTTGGATGGATAAGGATGGGGATCCAGCCTTTTCTGAAATTGCCAAAACAGGCGCAAACTGCGTTAGAATCGTATGGACAATGAAAGACGGTACAGCTGAAGAATTAGATAAAGCTATTACAAATTGTCGTGCTGAACATATGATTCCTATTGTTGAACTTCATGATGCTACAGGTAACATGAGTCAATTACAAAGTTTAGTAGACTGGTGGGTAGATCCAGCTACAGTTGCAGTGATTAAGAAGCATCAAGAGTACCTACTCATTAATATTGGTAATGAAGTAGGAGATGGGAGTATCTCTGATGCCACATTTACAAAAGAATATACAAAAGCTGTAACAAGAATGCGTGAAGCAGATATTCATGTACCATTATTAATTGATGGTAGTTCTTGGGGACAAGACATTAATAAACTTCAAGCATGTGGACCAACTATTTTAGAAGCTGATCCAGATCATAACTTAATGTTCTCAGCTCACTTATGGTGGCCTTATATGTATGGACATACAAAACAAGAAGTTATTGATGAACTTACAGAAACTAAAGATATGGAATTACCACTTGTTGTTGGTGAATTCGCAAATCAATGGGAAGAAACAAGTCAAGGACAAATTCCTTATAAAACAATTATGGAATACTGCGCAAAATATGAAATTGGTTATTTAATTTGGTCATGGGGACCAGGTAACAATCCTCAAACATTCCTTGATATGACTACAGATGGTATGTTTGATACGATGCAAGACTGGGCAAAAGAAATGGTATTTGAAGATGAATATGCCCTTGCAAATCTTGCTGTTAAACCAGCTTCAATGCTCACAGGACTTCCAGCAAGTAAGCCATCTGAGCCATTACCAGCAGGTAACCTTGCTCAAGGCAAAGTCGTAACTTATTCAAGTAAAGAAAGCGTACTATATGCAGGTGAAAATGTAACAGATGGCAATATGGATTCAAGATGGGCATCTGATTCAAATTCACAAACAGATTGGGTATGCGTAGACTTAGGTGAGAAAAAAGATATTGATAAAGTGCTAATTAATTGGGAAGCAGCTTACGCAACACAATATCAAATCCAAGTATCAGATGATGCAAAAACTTGGAAAGAAGCTTATAGAACATATAATGGTAAAGGCGGCGTAGAAGAAATCGCAGTAGATGAATCTACACGTTATGTAAGAGTATATTGTACACAAAAATTTGGTTACACATGGGGTTATTCAATCTTTGAATTAGGTATTTATGGACCAGAATCAAAGTTATCAGCTTCAGTGGCACCAACAGCAGTTGTTTTTGATAAAAATCCAAGCAAACAAGCTGATTTAACATTTACATTAGATCCAAAAGATAATGAGCTTGTAGCTGTTAAAAATGGCAATGAAGCTTTAATTGAAGGTGTAGATTATACACTTGTAGATAATACGTTAACAGTTTCAAAATCTTATGTAGCAACACTTGAAAAAGGTAGAGCACAATTAACATTAGCTTATAATGCAGGTGTAAGTCCAGTAATCAATATTGCAATTGGTGATACATCACCTATCGGTAGTGTATCAAATGCAATGATTGCACCATCAACTGCTACATTTGAAAAGAAAACACCAAGCGAAGTAAAAGTAGCTATGACATTAAATGGCAATACATTAGCAGCTATTGTAAATGGGGAAACAACATTAGTAGAAGGTAAAGATTATACAGTAGTAGATGATGAAGTTGTATTTACAGAAGACTATTTAATGGGATTAGAAGTAGGTAGAACAAACTTAACATTTGTATTTGGCGCAGGTGTTAGTCGTATGCTTACAATTGCAGTAACAAATACAATTCAAAATTCAGAAGTAATCTCAGCAAGCACTGTATTTGATAAAGCAGAAGCCGCAGATGTTAAAGTTACAATGAATTTAAAAGGTAATACATTAATAGCTATTTTAAATGAGGAAACGACATTAGTAGAAGGCGAAGATTATACAGTAGTAGATGATGAAGTGATTTTCAATAGTACATATTTAGATACATTAGCAAGAGGTAAATGTGCCTTAACATTTGTATTTAATGAAGGTGAAAATGCAGTTCTTGAAGTAAAAGTAACAAACTCAGTTGAGAAAAACTCAGAAGTTACACCTACAAAAGTAACTTTTGATAAATATGCAGATTCAGAAAGTGGTGAAACACCTGCTGATGTAGAACTTGCAATTACACTTAATGGTAATACATTAAAAGCTGTTAAACTTAATGGGATAGTTTTAGCTGATGACAATTATGCTGTAACAGAAACAGGTATTACATTATCAGCAAGCTATCTTATGAGTTTAGAAGATGGTAGCTATGTGCTTGGCTTTGAATTTAGTGCAGGAGATCCAGTAGAAGTACAAATGGTTGTTGAAGAAAATGTACCTGTAGCAGAAGGTGCAATTCAAGTTGAGTTAGTATCAGGTGGTACAGAAGTTGCAAGTATCTTAAATAATACTTTCAAATTACAAGTAACTGATGAGAGTGAATTTGATTTATCAAAACTTGTTATTCGTTATTACTTCACAGCAGAAGATTTAACAATCGGTCAAACATGTTGGATTGATAATGCATCTCTCCAATATTCATGTGCACCTTGGTATGTAGCCATCACAAACAATATCACAAGTGAAATTGTAAAAATGGATACAGCTACAGAAACAGCAAATAGCTATATTGAATTTACATTTGATTCAGAGAATAAACTTAATAACTTAGGTAAAATGGAAATGGCAACACGTACAGCAAATAATAACTGGTCTAGCATGGATCAAAGCAATGACTTCTCATATAATGATGCAACTAAAGTTGCTGTATTCTATGATGGTAAATTAGTAAGTGGTTCAATGCCAAGATAGTTTAAAATAAAAAACACCTTTATCATACCAAAGTGTATGGTAAAGGTGTTTTTTGTTAATTATAAAATAGAATATTTAGAATTAATATAAAAATAAAAATGCTTATAATTAAAATAAGCTAAAAATATGTAAGAAGCAGATCAAAAGAGATATAAGATGGGAGAATTTGAAAAAATATCGAATATCGGTAAAGTAGTAGAAGAACAATTAAATGCAATAGGCATTACATCATATGAAACACTTAAAGAATTAGGAAGCAAAGCTGTTTGGCTTAAAGATTAAAGCTATATATGATTCTGCATGTATTCATCGTTTATATGCTATAGAGGGTGCTATAGAAGGAATTAAGAAGACAGCTTTCATTAGCGACAATAGTTGAAAATAGACATTCCTTACGTGTGGTGGACATATATTATACAGATGAGGCTTTTTATATTGTAATTTATGCAAAGTCTCAAAAGGTGCAAGAAATAGAAGTGAATAGGCATGTGGCCATATGTAAAGATTTATACCGTTTTCAAGGAGAAGCCTATAATATAGGGCATCCCTTAAAAGAAGAAAATGAAGAGGTTGTAGCAAAGTTACAATAATTTAGTTTAACATTGTAAAAAATAGGAATATAGAAATGTATTATAAAGGAGACTTGTCAAAAAAGGACGAGTCTTTTTTGTTGTTAAAAATTAACAAAAAGAGTACAATTAAGGAAATAAGATATTTTTAAAATAAGGGTACAAATAGATAAATATAATATTTGAAAGATACAGGGGGATTGGTCATGAAACGAAGAAGCATTGTGTTAATACCGCAGTTTAGAGGCTTAGAAATGGTGGAGAATATTAGAGAAAAATACGACCCATTAGCGCATGCTATAAATGCCCATATTACTTTAGTTGCACCTTTTAACAGTACATTTAGTACAAGAGAATTAGAAAACTGGATTAAAAAACTTTTAAGCCGCATTGAACCTTTTGAACTAGAGTTAAAAGGAATTTCTATGGCAAGTAATGCTTTTGAAAACTATTTGTTTTTAAATATTATTAGAGGACGAGAAGAGATTTTTGAGCTAAATAACATCTTATACGATGGCCTTTTAAGAGAGTTTAAAAGCTCACTACCTTATATTCCACATATGACATTAGGGAAGTTACCTAATAAAGAAACACTAGATGGTGCTTATGAAGACGTGAAAAGGTTACAAAATAACTTTGTAGCACGCATTGAGACGGTTTATGTCATTGAACATAATGAGGACGATACAACATTCGTTGAAATCGCCTATAACTTATGAAAAAAGTTTTTTAATGAAATAAGCTTCTTATAAGTTGCGGATTATAGGATGTATATGGATATAACTATTTGTTTATAGGGTAAGCTAATGCTAAGATATAACTATAAGGAAAAGAAAATTCTAAAAAATAGGAGTGATTAAATGAAAGCTATGTCAAAATTTAAAGTATTGGCTCTTGCTATGACAATGGCCAGTAGTACAATTTTCGGTTTAGGTTCAATGCCACTTTGCGCAAGTAACATTACTGTTTTTGAGGGAAAAGAAGATATAGGAAGATGGCAATTTGCATTAGCAACAAACACTGTTAAAAATGGTGGCACATTCGATGGTAGTGTTATTCAGGAAGATGGGTATTTTTATTTAACTTATACAGGTGATCAAAGTGATGTGCAGCTTGTACTTCAAAGTTGGTCTGGTGGTGCAGGTTGGGAAACTGTGGAACCAAGCGAAGAAGGGATTTTAGATAAAGATACATATTATGCAAAATTTGATTATGCAGCAATGTCAACTGTTTATGGCACAAATTTTGCAGCTCTTGATAAACTTTATGTACTTTCTATTTCAGAGCCTATTACTGTTTCTTCTTTAGTTTATAAAGATGGGGCAGATGCCATTGATTCAGTTATAAAAGAGGAACAAAAACAAGACTCAGAAGAAGAACAAAAAGAACCAGTGATAACACTAGTAGGGGATGTAAAAGATTTACAAGAACGTCACTTTGAAGCAACAGCTGAAAATGTAAAGATACTTGGTAGATCTTATTACTATAAAGATGCTTTATGGCTTGCAGAATCTGCTTCTGGCGTAGAATACACAGTTGAAGGCACAAAAGCAAGTGTAACTATTTTAGGGGATAATGTGGCAACTACATCATGGGCGCAAACGAGTCACGCTAGAGTAGGCGTTTTGTAAATGATAAATTAGTAGCAGATGAAATCATTACAAAAGAAAAACAGACTATTGATATTTTAAATAGTGATACAATACAAAAGGCAACTGTACGTATTGTGAAACTTTCTGAATCAGCTAATTCAACATTTGGGATTGCTTCACTTGATGTGACTTCAACAGCATCTATTAAGCCAACAGAAGCTAAAGCCCATCGCATTGAATTCATTGGAGATTCTATTACATGTGGTTATGGTGTAGATCATGAAGGTGTAGGTGGCGGCTTTACAACAGCTACAGAAAATGCAACTAAGACTTATGCTTATAAAACAGCTCAAAACTTAGATGCAGATTACAACTTTGTAAGTTATAGTGGGTATGGCATCATTTCTGGTTATACTTCAGGACAAAAAAATACAAATCAATTAGTAGCACCTTATTATGATAAAATAGGTTTTTCATATGGTTATTTCAATAGTGAATTAGAAGTAGCAACAGTACCTTGGAGTTTTGAAGTACAACCAGAAGTTATCGTAATTAATTTAGGCACAAATGATTCAAGTTATTGTGGTAATGACGCAAGTAAACAAGCTGAATTTACAGAAGGCTACGTAGACTTTATTAAAATGGTACGTGAAAAGAATCCAGATGCTACAATCTTTTGTACTTTAGGGATCATGGGTGATGATTTATATCCATGTGTGAAAGAAGCAGTAGAAAAATATGTAGCTCAAACAGGGGATGAAAAGGTTACAAGTATGAAGTTTGCTGTACAAGCTTATAATGATGGTTGGGGTACAGATTATCATCCAACAGAAAAGACACATGAAAAGGCAGCACGTAAATTGACATCTTATATTGAAACAGTTATGGATGGTAGGTTACTTGCAATAAGCAATACCAAGTAAATAAAACTCTTTAGATACATCTGTATCTGTTATTCTAAGTGTAATCCTATGCAACTTAGGATTTGAATCAGCAATGACGCTCATAGGACAAGGATAATGATTTACAAACTGAGAATACCCCTGTAAATAGCAAGTTTCTAAGTCATCTACGCAGACGGTAACTGTTGCAAAAGTAGGAGATTGATCTTGTAAGAATAAAATAGTGAGTATATGACATTCTAGTGAAAAATCAAGGTAGTATTCAGAACAATCAGTTAAATGAGTTGGTGCAAGTGCTACTTGAAAAAGAGGATGTGAGATATGGACAAGTGTTAAGTTGATTTGACTAATTTGCTTAAGTTTATGAACATCTAAAAATGTTATGTGTTTAAAGCAACACAAAGAGAGAGGAAGCTTTGTGTTGCTTTTTTGCTTGTCTAGAATTGCAATGGATTCATTAAGGACAAACTTAACAATGATAAAATCAGGTTTAAAAGGTCTAATATGGCTTTCGGTAAGAAAAAGTCCTAATAAAGGATAACTACAGATAATGCCTAAATTTAAGAAGTTAATGTTTTGTGGTGTGTTATAAAGGTTATACATTAGAAAATTTCTTATGAGATGGCCATATAGATTTTCAACAGCATGGGTTTGAGTAAGGCCCTCTGTAATGGAGCCGCCCAAAGTTACCATATGTATAGGGAGATTTCCTTTAAGCCTAGCAAGTACATTGGATGCTGCCTCTATTATAAAGGGTAGCAGCTAATAGTTTTTCATAAGCTTTATTTCCTAATTTTCTCTAATGGTCATTTGTAATCCTCCATGTTCCAATACTAATCAGATTTTTAAGAAGTAGATTATATTCTAAGGCAATTTTAGAAAAATAGCCATTGTGTCTTGAAACTAAGGCGATTTGATGTTCGTAGAGTGTGGTATTTATTCTAGTGTCTGGTATGAAAGAAAGACCTAGACCAGATAAAATAAGGGAAAAGCTGTTTCTAGGGTTTTAACTTCTAAAAGTATATGGGGACTAAAGTTTGCCGTTTCACAAATTTGACGGATAAGATCTACATTATATTCACCTTCTGTAGTACAGATAAAAGGCGCATCTTGTAAAATGCTTAAATCAATAGGTGGTGTAATAAGTGCTTTCATTGTATTATTTTTAATTCTTGAAGAGCTTTTAAAAAGTTTTCTGGTCAAAGTATATTACATCAGCTATACTACAAAAAATGATGGTTAAAAAGAATGAATAGTGTTAATATTATATAAAGATATATGAGGTGATGAAAAATGGAAATTAGACATTGTACAAAAGGAGCTTTTTCTGTTATTGGTAAAGAGGGATCTACCAATGATAGTCCTGATTTCATAGAAGCTTTATGCAAGAAGCCAATGGTAACTTTAATGAAGTAGCAGAATTTGCTAAGAAAAATGAAGTAGGGACACCAGTGGGAATTTGGGGACTTATGAGTGATTTTACAAGAAGTTTTAAACCTTGGGAAGAGAATTTTTCAAAAGGGCTTTATTTAGCAGGGGTAGAAGTAGAAGATAATGCAGTAACACCAGAAGGCTGGGTAAAATGGACATCTCCAGCTTATGAATATGTTTATGTAAAAGTAGAAAGCAATATGATGAAAGCTTTTGAAATCGGGTTAAACTATATTAAAGAGCAGAAGCTTCAATTAGTAGGTGCTGTATATGATTATATATGCCCAGAGGAAGAGGGGCAGCTCTATTTATTTTTCCTATTAAAAAATTATAAGCAGCAAGGGGCATAAAACAGTATATAAGCTAAATGACTTTTGATAGGGGTATAATTCTTTTATAATAGGAAAGTATAAAGAAGCACATAAGGAGTAAAATACATGATTTTTATAATGGATATTGTACCTATGCTCAGGGTGTTATTAAAGAAGCCTAATAAATGCCATACATGTGAGCAAATGGGCGAAATTGAGCTAATTAAAGCCTATGAGTGCTTTAGATTATTTTTTATACCACTTTTTAAATGGCATGTGAAATATTATTTAAAGCATAGTTGTGGTGCACAAGTTGAAATTTCAGAGCAAGTAGCTATGCATATTCTTGCAGGACAAGTTGACTTAGAAACAATGTATTTTAGTCATAAGGAAGAAGAAAGTCGTATATGTAAACATTGTGGCAGTATGTTACAAAGTGATTTTGAGTATTGTCCTTATTGTGGCAAAAATCGTCGTGTATAAATAGGCCAAAAGGAGTTTAAGATGAATATATATGACCAATTATTAAAACTACAAGTGATTGAGGGCGCATGGGAAAAGTGGGCAGACTATCGCAGTGGAGTAACAGAATATATTGTTGTACATTGTGAAAATAAAAAAGAAATTGCATTATTTGGAGCAGGGCGTTGTAATGATGTGGATTTAAAAACATTACTTGCACATTTTGAAAAGGTGATTCTTGTGGATATGGATTTAGAGGCTATGAAAGCAGGAATTAAATATCAAGGACTTCAAAATGAAAGCCGTATTATTTTAGAAGTAGCTGACTTTGTAGGGATTAGTTCTGATGATTATCGTCAGTTTGCAGATATTTTAGTGTCTAAAGTCCGCGAAAAGGGATTAGCAACTTCTTTATCAGAGCTAAGTCAAGTTGCACTAGATGCATTAGAAAGATTAGAGGCAAAGATTATATCAGTACCTCTTCAATTTAAGCTCTATGCGAATACAGTTGTAATAGGGATTCATAGTCAGCTGATTTCTATGTTAGATTGGATTTGGCAAAGCATTTTACAAACACTAGGTCAAGAAGAAAATAGTGTACGTCAAAGAATAATGATGATGAATACAGATGTAGTAAAACGTTTTAATCAGGCTTTACTTATAGGTACTCAGTGCCGATTAATTATAGGATATGAAATAGAAAGAGTCGGACGTCATGGTGCGGTACAAGGTGCAGTACAAGGCGTTATAGATTTTAAACAGCGTGTGGCTAGGCAGGAAGTCGACCTTTTGGGATTTACACAAATGGAGTGGCCTTTTGCTAAGCAGCAGGGAATTATATATCATATGGGTATTTTTACATTAGAAAGAATTTAAAAATATATATGATCTCTCGGAATTTTGAGTGATCATGCCAACAGTTAGTTGGCACTGAACATTGAAAAGTAAATACTATTCAGCTAAATCCCATAAACGTTTAAAAAAGTCATAAAATGTACCAACACCAGGAGTATCATCGACTTGGAAACCACTTAAAATGGAGTATAAAGGATTGAGCTTAAGCTGAGTAGCCCAAGCAGTTATTGAAGTAACCTTAAAAGCAATGGATAAAAGATAAGAGTGTTGCATGCAAGAAGGGATACGTGGCTTAGGACCGAATTTAGAGTATTTATCTTTCAAAAATTCATCAGTAAAGGATAGATCAAGCTTCCAAAAGCGACCAATGATCTCCCAAGTAGAACGAGGAATAGAATCAGGATAGTATTTACAAAGATTTTCAAGAACAAAGTTTGATAGGCGGAATGACCGCCTGAAATAATAGGTAACAAAAAATCGCCTCCAATCAATAAACATCACCGGTGTGGCCGGAACAAAAATATGCTTATCAGCAAGGGCGTGTAGCGCTGTATTTTTTGAGGTTAATGTCAAGTGTTTATTGGTAAAAGTGGGAGATTTTAATAAAAAAGGAATCTAAAAGCCTTGATTTTATTGGCTTAGAGATTCCGAGAGAATATTATATTAACGAGGGGGAAGTTAATGAAACGTATTGCAAAAGAGGAAATGTATAAAATCGAAGGCTTATGTGAACAGATTGAAGAAACCCTTATTTGGTCATGTTTAGATGGTTCTATGGGGGAAGCTTGCTGTGATGAAGGCGAAAGTGCGGTTAAGATTGTGATTGCAGACTTTGGGTTCTTACTAGGAGATGCGGATTCTAAAGAGGCTAAGGCACTTACAACTTATTTACCAACTCGCTATTATAAGCCCAATATAATTTTAGTGCCACAAAATGAAGCTTGGTGCAGA
The DNA here is from genome assembly GCF_001311925.1 of Cellulosilyticum ruminicola JCM 14822. Classification (GTDB taxonomy): domain Bacteria; phylum Bacillota; class Clostridia; order Lachnospirales; family Cellulosilyticaceae; genus Cellulosilyticum; species Cellulosilyticum ruminicola. The sequence continues at coordinate 8,103 of NZ_BBCG01000057.1, read as the reverse complement.
CATATAAAAGAAGTATATGGTGAAAAAGCCATGCGTATTATACGCTATGCATTTAAAAAGCATCAAGAGCATTTTGACTGTGAGAAATTAAAAGGGTTTATAAAAGCTTTACCAACAGATTATACGATTGTACCAATTGATGCACATTATTATGAAGCAAGTAAGCAAGAACAGTGGTCAAGAGGCTTTTGTGATCATTTTGTAGATTGGGATGATTATGCCCAAAGGGGTTTAGGGTTTATGGTGTGTTATAAAGGAGAACCAGTATGTGGAGCTTCATCTTATACAGTGTATAAAGGTGGGATTGAAATTGAGATTTATACAAAAGAAGCCTTTAGACAAAAAGGACTTGCTACAGCTTGCGGGGCAAAACTTATTTTAACATGTTTAGAAAGAGGCCTTTATCCAAGTTGGGATGCCGCTAATTTAAAATCTGTAGGACTTGCAGAGAAATTAGGTTATGTATATAGTCATGAATATGTGGCCTATGCCGTAACTTTATAAAATTTATTGAATAAAAATCCATAATAAGTCTAAGGCTTATTATGGGATTTTTTAATATGCTATAAAACTTTTTATATATTATAAAAAACGAACATTAGCCTCATAAAGGTGAGCAGGAAAGATGGTTTTGTAAATACAGGCTAAATGTTTATAAATGAATTCATGTTCATAAGGGCACGTAATTGGTAGATAGAGAATTGTAAATTCTACATTAAAGCAGTTAGTTGTTACGTCTGTTTGCATAAGGCCATTGCGCTTATAAAAATTAAGGCGCCTTGTACGCATCTGAAAATCTTTTGTATCATGAGCTGTACGTAAACTTTCAACCTCAATAATAAGTCCTTGTGCATTTGGATAATATGTTTTAAGGAGGGCTAAAAAGTGGCTACCATAGCCTTGATTTCGATAAATCTCACATACAGCTAAGTAGTCTAGTAAATAAATCTGCCCATCTTTTTCACGTGCAATGAAGGCATAAGCTTTGAGTGTCTTTGCTTCAAATAATCCGAGACATTCATATACACCTTTTTGAATAAGACTTAAGATGATTTCTAATGGTTTAAGTTCATCTGGTGGAAAGTCAATTTTCATATGTGTATTATAAAGGCATGTAATTTCCTCTGTATTTAATAATTTTATTTGGGACATATCTAATCTCCTTAGTAGTAAAGTAACGTATCATAGATTAAGCATATAATGAACTTAAGAGGGTGTCAATACAAGCAAATGCCTTACAAAGTTTATGTAAAATGTGTAATGAAAATCGATATTATGGTATACTAAGAAATGAAAAAATATTTAATACTGATAAAAATGGAGGCAATACGGTGGACATTAAGGAACTTGATCGACTTGCAAAAGGTAATGGAATTATGCCAGATGGTTTAGCAATGCATGAGCAATGTTACTATATTGCTGCAAGAGGTCTGTATAGACAATATGATGCAGACTACATTACATTGGAACAAGCTAAGGTAGAAAAAGCTGAAGTTGTGAAACAATATCAAGAAGGCAAAAAGCAATGGGAATTTTTCTGGGGACTTTATGAAGTACAAGATAAATTACAAGCTTTGAAAGCAGACGGATTTAATACAGCACTTGAAATAGAGACATTAGAGCTCATAGAGAAATTATTAGATATATAAAGACAAAATACTTATATATAGAAGAGTTGTAAAAAATTTTTATTTTTATCCAGTATGTCAGCATATAAAGAACATATTGCACCCTCTAGAAGCTTGTAGTATTCTAATACAAGAAGTAAAGGAGGCACAATATGTCAGATCAAGAACAAAAAAACATTTAAAAACATGGGATGAAGCTATTTTAGAATTAGGAAGCTTTATTCAAAAATCAAAAGCTGAGGAAGCTAAAAAAGCAGCTGAAGCAGCAGAAAATGAAAAAGAAGAAAACAATTAATCATAAAAAAAGTGGCCTAATGGACAATGTCATTAAGTTAAGATGACGATTTAAGACCTTTATATCAGAAATAATATAAGGGTCTTTTTATTTTGTAAAAAATTCTTGACATATAGCTCATAATGTGTGGCCGCTTTTGCTATCCAAATCTTTGATAGCGAAAGCGGCCCTTGTAATTAAGAAATATCTTGATTACAAGGAGGAAATAGTATGTCAGATTATATTAATAACTTAACTTTATCCTTAGAAAATGTGATATCGGATTTAGCTGATAATCCTTCGCTTTTTCTTAGAAACCCTAGTGTAGATTTTACTAGAAATAGAAAGATTGATTTTAGAACTTTGATTGGGATTACTATGAATTCAGGTGGATCTACAATGGCAAAAGTCAACATTCAACTAAGTTATATGATGGATACCGGTTGATTGCTTGTGATGGAAGCAATCTGAGTATTGCAAGATTTAAGATATCTGAGGATTCCTATGAATTAGTAGTTACAAATCTTGATAGATTTAGATTTCCATCAGAAAAGCTCAAAGAAATATATCATTTAAGATGAGAAATTGAAATATCCTTTAGAGAATTAAAGTATGCCATTGGATTAACAAGTTTCCACGCTAAAAAAGTGGACTATATAAAACAAGAAATTTTTCCTAGATTAACGCTATATAACTATTGTGAACTAATTACTATGTATGTTATTGAGCAAAGTGATGTATCCAATAAAACAAAACAGGTGAACTTTACTATTGCCATTTATATTTGCAGGGAATACCTACGAAAGAAACGACAAATAAGTCCACTAGATGTGATTAAGCTTATCGAAAAGTATACATTACCAGTAAGACCTAGATAGACGTCGAGACTCTCGGAAAGTCAAAACTTAAGCAACAGTTAGTTTTCTATGTCGAGTAGCGTAACCATACATAATTATATATTTTTTAGACAGATGAGCAATCTGTCTATTTGTTGTGCCATAAAATAATGATAAATCGAAATACAAAAAGTAAAGCAAGGATATTTGAAACTATTGTAATCAAATATCCTTGCTTTGAATAATGTCTTAAGTTTAACTTAATGACATTGGCCTAATGGCCACTTTTTTCATTAAGATTTTGGCGTAATAAACATGACATGCTATCAGTGTACCAGCAGCTAATACCATATCACTTACAAAGCATAAACTACCTAAACTAATTAATATTAAGTATAGTTCCTTTATTGTTGGTGACACTAGGTTTAATAGCTTCAAGATCTTCATTTAAGATTTCAAAATAACTATCAAGTAATGTTTCTAAACGAAAGGTTTGACGCTGCTGTTTACATATAATTGGTTTGATGATTTGACAAACGTAATGTAGTGTTCTGTGGGCAGCTGACGAATATTATACAATAGTGCAATAATTTTTATCAAGGTAAAATGTTAGACATAGGTAAAGCAAGGAGAATCGTTAAAAGGCTTGCAAAACTCTAGTGAATATGTAACAATATTTCTTGATAAAGAGACAGTAATTTACAATGAAGGAGCATAAAAATGCCTAAAAGAAAACAAATTGTAGAAGGCGTGATTGAACATGCCGTATTTCCGAATAAGGGAGTACTCTATTTAGATAAAGAACCAATTTTTGTAACAGGAACTTTCAAAGGACAAAAAGTTCGTGCAAGACTTCATAAAAGAAAAAAAGGAAATTGGGAAGCGCAGCTTCTTGAAGTATTAGAAACACCAGCATACTTCATTGATGCACCATGTGAATACTTCGGTAGATGCGGTGGTTGTACATCACAACAACTTGTTTATGAAGAGCAAATCAAATTAAAACATGACCAAGTAAAAGAATTACTTGAAAATGCTAAAATCACAGGTTATGAAGATCTTGGAGTCATTGGCAGTCCAGAAAGTTACGGTTACCGTAATAAAATGGAATTCAGCTTTGGGGATGAAGTAAAAGATGGTCCAATGACACTTGGGATGCATCGTAAAAACAGTACTTACGATATTCTTACAGTAGATGGCTGTAAACTTGTAGATGAAGACTTCAGTAAAATCTTAGTACACGTTTTAGAGTACTGTAAAGCAAACAACTTACCATATTATAAAAAATTACAGCACACAGGGTTCATGCGTTACCTTGTTATAAGACGTTCAAAAACATTTGGAGAAATCTTAATTAACATTGTAACATCTACACAAATGGATCATACATTTGAAAATTTAGTAGAAGAACTTAAAGGTTTAGAGCTTAATGGGAAAATTGCAGGGATTATCCATACTTACACAGATAACTTAGCAGATGCGATTAAACCAGAAAAAGTAATGATTTTAGATGGGACAGATACAATCCGTGAAGAAATTTTAGGATTACAATTCAAAATTTCACCATTTTCATTCTTCCAAACAAATACATTAGGGGCAGAAGTACTTTACAAAAACGCCCTTGATTTAATTGATGATATGAACAATAAAACTGTATTTGACCTTTACTGTGGGACAGGTACAATTACACAAATCATGGCAACACGTGCACAAAAAGTATACGGTATTGAAATCGTAGCTGAAGCTATTGAAAAAGCTAAAGAAAATGCAGCTTTCAATGGTCTTGATAACTGCGAATTCATCGCTGGTGATGTACTTGTAGAAGTAGATAAATTAATAGATTCACCAGATATTATCGTACTTGATCCACCAAGAGATGGGATACATCCAAAAGCAATCCCCAAAATCATCAACTTCGGTGCTAAAGAATTACTTTACATCTCATGTAAACCAACATCACTTGTAAGAGACTTACCAATCTTACAAGAAGCAGGCTATAGCGTAGATAAAGTAATGTGTGTTGACATGTTCCCTCAGACTCCTCACGTTGAGACGGTAGTGAAGCTGTCTAAATAAAATCTAGTTATATCAAGGCTTGGAGCGATTAGTTGCTCTAAGCCTTTTAATGTGTTTTTAGGTACTTTTTAGGCCTAAATATGTTCCCTCATGATAGGGGAGATAACGAATGTTAATAATTCAGAATATTTACACAAAAGCATGCTAGGGATTGATAGACAAGAGACTTTAAAAAAAGTATGTACTCCGTTTTATATTTTGATTAAGGATAAAATGAATTAGGCTACTTATTATTATTGACTCAAACTTCGCACTTGAATAAGTGTATATGCACCTTGAAAATTCAATAATAACGGGCATAAAAATAGCATGAAACCATATGGTTTTGATATAATTGAGTTGCTAAAACAATCATCTAACCGGAGGCTCATGCTATATATAAAAGTATAACACAAGACAACTAAAATGATAAACAGATTTCAAAATCTATTAGAAAAATTTTCCCGATTTCATCTTTATTCTGCATTAAAAGCTACTAATGCGTATAAGAAAAAAGGTATTTCATCAACTCTTATCTTTCAGTATTTGTTTCTTTTGATCTTTTCTAATAGAAGCATGTATATGAATCTTTTGATTGGAAAAGACACTCCTGATTTTGGGAAGGATACGGTGTATTGATTTATGAAAATGCTCTAAGTCAACTGGATTTGTTGCACAACAATTCTTTCTACACGAATCATCAAAGACGCTATTGTTCCACTTGATTCTGAGAATCGTGCAAATGTATTGATTATTGATGATTCCATGTTTGAATGCAATCGTTCAAATAAAGTGGAACTTCTTGCAAAAACGTATAATCATGCAAAGCGTTGTTATAAGTTGGATTTCACATGCTGACTTTAGGTTGGTCAGATGGAAGGCACTGTCCTTCCTGTTAATAGCGTTCTATTAATCTAAGCAAAGAATGTAGATCTATATTCTATGATGCAATGACTGCTCATATTGCAATTGTTTTTACAAGATATATGATGCTTTCACTTGAAAATCGAGAAACAAACGATTTTCGATTTATGGGAGAACTCTTTTTATACTTTTCTGATGAAATGGCTGATATCACATGGATACAGGCTTTTCAAATGATGCTCCAAATGTTTAGAATACTGATTGTTGATCAGATTGATATATCTGATGAAAAAATCGATGAATTGGTAGCATCCATTTATGGATGCACTACCAGCGGTCTTGAAAACAAAATTGCGAGCAGTGTAATCCAACGACCATTGACAACTGAATAACCACCAGTTATTGAATTTTCAAGGTGTATACATAGAATCTATGTGCGAAGTTTGAGTTAGTTATATAAATTCATAAAAATATTAGGAAATGTTTTGCTAAATTGATAAAAGTAGTTTATCATATTTAATGAAGACTTGTTAACATAAAATATTGCTTGGTGATGATATATTAGATTTTATAAGCAAAAGCTATTAGAGCTATAGCGGTTATTAAATGATAAATTACATAAATCAAGTACGTATTTATATGTATTACTTTTAGAATTTAGGAGGAAATTATATGTCTAGACAAACAAGCAAAAAATTGACTTTAACTTCGCTAGTACTGATGATTTTTACATCTGTATATGGTTTTGGGAATATGCCTCGCGCATTCTTCTTAATGGGATATAGTGCCATTCCATGGTATATCTAGGTGCGATTGCATTCTTTTTACCTTATGCGTTTATGATGGCAGAATATGGTGCAGCTTATAAGCAAGAAAAGGGTGGTATTTTCTCATGGATGGAATCTGCTGTAGGAACTAAATATGCATTTATTGGAACATTTATGTGGTATGCATCATATCTTGTTTGGCAAGTGAATGTTTCATCAACAATCTGGATCCCACTTTCAAATGCAATATTTGGAGAAGACCGTACAGGTTCATTAGGCATTTGGGGACTTAATAGTACACAAGTTCTTGGAATTTTAGGTGTGTTATTAATTATCGTAGTTACTTTTGTATCTTCAAAAGGGGTTAGCGCGATTCAAAAGGTAACTTCTATTGGTGGGAGTGCGATTATGCTCTTAAATGTACTTTTAATAGGTGGTGGATTTGTAGTTCTATTTATGAAGGGTGGTCAGTTTGCACAACCTATCATAGAAGAAAGAAGCCATTTTTTAGCTTCGCCTAATCCAAATTATGTATCATTTATTTCTGTACTTTCATTCTTTACTTATGCTATTTTTGCATTTGGTGGAATTGAAGCTGTAGGTGGATTAGTTGACCAAACTCATAATGCAGAGAAGACTTTCCCTAAAGGAGTAGCGATATCAGCAATTATTATTTCAATTGGTTACTCAGTAGGTATTTTCTCAATTGGTTGTTTTACAAACTGGTCTGAGATTCTTGCATCTGATACAGTTAATACAGCTAATGTTACTTATGTTACGATGAATCATTTAGGTTATAGTTTAGGAAATGCATTTGGCTTGGCAGATGAAGCGGCACTTCTTATGGGACGTATTTTTGCAAGAATAACAGGTTTATCAATGTTCTGTGCATTAACAGGTGCTTTCTTTACATTAATCTATTCACCACTTAAACAACTCATCGAAGGATGTCCAAAACATTTACTTCCAGAGAAGCTTGTTGAAATAAAAGATGGGATGCCTTTTAATGCTATGATGGTACAAGGTGGCATTGTTGCAGTATTGATTCTTTTAGTGTCATTTGGAGGAGATAATGCATCAGCATTCTTCAATAAACTTGTTACAATGACTAATGTGGCTATGACAATTCCTTATATGTTCTTATCAATTGCTTTTATTTTCTTTAAGAAAAAAGAAAGTATCAAAAAGCCTTTTGAAATTTATAAAACTTCTACAGGTGCACTCGTTGCTACAATTGTTGTAACAGTGGTAGTTGGTATGGCAAACATCTTTTCTATCATTGAACCTGCTATGAATGGTAAATTATCAGATACTATTTTTGCAGGTGGTGGACCATTACTCTTTGCTTTAATCGCGTATTTATTATATTTACGTTATGAAAAGAATTATCTTAGAAACAATGAAGATTTTAAAGTAAATACAGAAAGAGTTGAAGCATAAGCAAACTACCCCTCAATAAGTTAACTTATTAAGGCAATGTCATTTAGTTAAGTGATATTATATAAAAAGGTCATCTACGAATAGTTAAATATTAGTAGATGACCTTTTTTATAGCTTAAATTCTATCTAAATGTATAATTTTAAGCATGGCAAATAGACAGAATACTTATTGTGTCTAAAAAATTGATAAATACCTATTTTTATGCTACCCTATAATTGAAAGTTACTGCTTTTTTAAA
>NZ_BBCG01000056.1 GCF_001311925.1 Cellulosilyticum ruminicola JCM 14822 | reverse complement strand
TATGAGTAGCATTATAAGAAATACATTGTAGTTGTAATACTTTTGTCCGTAGTGTCCTAGTCCTTTCTAGGATGTTTAGATTTGGAGGAGATACCTTGGTGAGGGAATGGCTTCTCCATTTTTTTATTTTATGGTAATATTTAGAATAATTATAGAGGTAAGGTAATGTGAAATATAATTTACACAATGGCTTACCCCTTTTATATTTGATAGGTAATTGACTTTTGCAAAAAACTGCGTTTTTTGAGGGCATATAATCCGTAAATCTACAGTTACTTACTGGTCAAAATAAGAAAAATAATGTAAAATATATAAAAATAAATATAAGAAGTGGAGAAGTAAGATGAGTTGGAATATGTTATTTACACCTATATTAGGTGGTGTTATTGGTTACATTACAAATGGAATTGCTATTAAAATGTTATTTAGACCATTAAGACCAGTTTATGTATTTGGAAAGCAATTACCATTCACACCAGGTATTATTCCTAAAGAGAAAATACGTATTGCAAAAAGTGTAGGGAAAGTGATTAGTGAAGAACTTTTAAATGAAGAAGTACTTGCAAAAGTACTTTTAAAAGAAGAAATTTGTAAGGGTATAGAAAATAAGGTAGATCAATTTATTAAAAATAACGCGTATAATGAAGAGACGTTTGAGAATCTATTAAATCGTCTTGTGACAAAAGAACGTACAACTTACTTTAAAGTAGAAGCAGAAGAAAAAATCACGGCAGCTATTTACGATGAAGTGACTAAAATGGGCATTGGGCAAATTGTAGTAGATAAAGGTATTGAAGCTTTTAAAGAAGGTAAATTTTCATTAGGGGCTTTATCTATGTTTATTAATGCAAGTATGCTTGAGAGCCTTGGTGCAAAAATTGTACCAGTTATTGATGAAATGATTGCTACTGAAAGTGAAGCTATGATTAGAAAAGGTGTAGAAAATAAATCAGAGGCCCTTTTTCAAAGTACAGTTGGTGATGTAATGAATAAAGGTGCACTTTATAGTGAACTTATTAAAAGCATTGTTTTAAAATCATATGATTACATTGTACGTAAAAAATTAGGTGATGTACTTGGTACAATTAATATTGCAAAAGTTGTAGAAGACCGTATTGCAGAATATGATTCATTAGAGCTTGAACGTATGATTTTAGATATCATGAATAAAGAACTTAAGGCAATTATTTGGTTAGGTGCGCTTCTTGGAGTCCTTATGGGATGTATTATGACTATCTTTGCTTAATAAAAATTATGTTATAAAATAAAGTAGAAAGAAGAAAAATATGATTTGGATTATTGGTGGTGGCCCAAGAAGCTATCAAATTTGCAGCTACCTTAATGTTTTAAAGAAGTCTTATAAATTAACGACTATCACAGATTATAAACGTGATATGCCGCTAAGCTATACATCTAAAGCACTTTCTAAACCTTTAAATCAAGCGGAGATGGAAGTGTTTATCAATAAAAATGAAATACATCTTGTGATTGACCATAGTTATGAGATGGGTGGTGGCTTTTCAAAACTGCTGATTGAGGTATGTGGAAAGTATCAGGTAAAATATATTCGTTATGAAGAACCTTTACTGATAGACGAAATCCATAAACAATATGAAAAAGTACAAGTGATAGTAGATCAGAGCGAACTTAAAAGTTATCTTAAAGTGTGTGGACGTCCGATTCTTGTAGTAGACAATCGTAAGCTTAGAAGGATGTTCAAACATATAGAAGATGAAGTCTTATGGACATCAAAGGATGATATAAGACTTGAGACTTTTGAAAATAAACTCATAGAAAACCAAATACAGCAAGTCATAGCAAGTGAGGATAAAAATTTATTAATTTATGTAGAAGCCTGTCGTAGATTAGTAATTCCACTTATGCTTATAAAGCACAATAAATTACAATATCCTATAAGATGTTATGATTTATTGCAACTAAAAGAGTATTTACGTTAAAGTGAATACTCTTTTTTATTATAAGATGACTTATAATTTTGAATATGATAAAATATATAAATAATCTAAAAATGGGAAAGGGGGAAATAAAGTGGCATGGTCATTAAAAGATATGATGCAGCCAGTTATTGCAAGACTTTTTATTTACGGGATGAATCCCATAGAATTAGAACACGTTTTTTAAAACATTAGAAGAGGTTCCACTATTAAATGTACTAACGCTTGAACAAAAATGGGTAGAGCTGTGGGAAACTCGTGCACAGAAGTTTCGTAAAAGGGCAGAAGAGGCAGAGGAGAAAGGAAATTTACGTAGTGCAAAAACTTTTAGAAAATATGTAGTGCAGTTTGATTATGCACAGTTTTTGATTAATAGCAATGAAATTGATTTTAAAAAAGCCATTTATGAAAGGTTTGAAAGAGACTATGAAAAGTATACGAAGTATCTTTCAGGTAAAGTAGAGAAAGTAGCTATTCCATTTAAAGAAGATAAGAAGCTGGTAGGATATTTACACTTACCAAAGGTAGTAAAGGAGAAGTACCCTTGTATGATATTATTTCCTGGAGAAGGTAGCTGCAAGGAAGAATTAAATACGCTTGCAAGAGAATTTGCAGCTAGGGGAATAGTTGCACTTGCTTGGGATGGGCCAGGTACAGGAAATAGTTTGTTCAAAGAATCTATAAAAACGGGATTTGATAATCTAGAACAAAGTTTTAAGACTGTATTTGAGTGGCTTAAAAATATAGCATATATTGATGCAGCGCGTATAGGTTGTTGTGGACTATGCATGGGTGGGGGCTATGCGTATTTTGCATCAGCACATAATACAGAGATAAAGTGTTGTATTAATTTATTTCCACTTTTTATGACACAAGTTGATGATACTAAAATTCCAAGATGGATGATTAATAGTAAATGGACGAATTATCAAAGAGACTTAGAATATGCTGCATTAATGAATGAAATGAAAGCATTAGAAGAAGGGGCTGTAGCATGCTCTTATTTATTAGTTGAGAGTATGTATGAAAATTGGATGCCTCAAGAGGCAGTTACAAAATTGTATGATAAAGCAAAAGGCCATAAAGAAATGATTAGAGTAGAAGAAGAACCAGTGTTTAGTAATGGTGAAACGAGATTACATACAATGCCAGTAGGAGAACAGATGCATTGGTTAAAACATGCTATAGCAGATTGGGCAGTAGAACAATTTAAATAAGTTCTCTAAGATAGAAAGAGATTGGAGAATAGAATATGAAGATGGAAGAAAATTTTTTACGAAGATTTGAAGGTATAAAGGATAAACAGAAAGTCTTAATACAAGTTGAAAAAGAGACACTAACGTATGAGGAGTTTTTTGAACAAGTAACACAGATTAGTCTGAAAATGTGTTATTTGGGAATAGGGAAAGGTGACAAGATTGGTATTATGGTACCGAATTCAACAGTATGGTATAGCTTCTTTTGGGCAGCAGTAAAAATAGGTGCGTATCCTATACCTATTGATCCACAAAGTGGAATATGGGAATTGGAGCATTTAATAGAATATACAGAGATGAAATTATGTATTATTGCACCTAAATATCGAAGTAATAAGATTATGTCACATATGCAATCTATTAAACATATGAAAAATAGCTTAAAGACAGTAATTGTATGGCAGACTAATTATGAAATACCTGAAGAATTTCTATCTTTAGAAGAATTTATATCGTTAGCTATAGAGGGAAAAACTACAGATTATGAGCCTGATGAGGCAGATATATTATCATTAGCATGTACATCAGGAAGTACTGGCAATCCTAAAATACTAGAAGTTCCCTATAAAGGATTTTATAGAGCACTTATAGATATGTCCGATTATTTAGAGATTACATGTGAAGATATAATGCTATTAGGAATGCCGCTTTACCATCAAGGTGGTTTTGGTATGGGTCTGCAGACTGTATTAAAAGGTGGAATGGTTATTTATGAGTCGGAGTTTAATCCAGCTAACTTTTTAGATATCATAGAAAGTAAAAAGGTAACTATCATTCAGCTTACGACGACACTAGCTAAAATCCTTATTTCTAGGCCGGATATAAAAAGAAGGGACTTCTCTAGTGTGAGATTATGTTATTTTGCGGGAGAAATACTCACACAAGAGATTGTAGAGTATATTTCAAAAGAGCTAGGAATTAGAGTAATCAATATTATTGGTTCTTCTGAAACAGCTACAATGGTCATATGGGATTCTAAAAAAGACTGGGCAGTAGATTGTAATCATTTTAGAGAATTACCATTTACAACAGCAAAAGTAGTAGATTTAAATAATGAGGAAGTATCTATAGGAGAAATAGGTGAGCTAGTAGTTTATACAGCAGGTGTAATTAAAGGTTACTATAAAAATGAGATAGAAAATAAAAATAGCTTTTGCATAATTAATGGAAAAAGATATTTCAAGACAGGAGATATGGTGATAAGAGAAAATCAGCAGTATATTCGTTTCGTAGGACGATATAAGCGGATTATTAAGCGAGGGGCCAATCTAGTTTATGCAGAAGAAGTGGAAAAGTTTTTGCTTACACATCCAGGTATTGAAGCTGTTGCAGTTGTTAAACAGATTGATGAACTATTGGGAGAAGCCATTGTGGCTTATATACAAACCATAGCAAATGAGCAAATTAGCAGAGGGGAAATCTTAAAGTTTAGTAAGGGAAAAATAAGCGCATATAAAGTACCAGATAAAGTGGAAGTTGTTAAAGAAATACCACATGATATTGGTAAAATACAATTTAAATATATTAACTATTAAGGGGAGAACTATATGATAAGTTTTAATGCACAATATAATTTATACTGTAAGCGAAATGACGACACCCACGTTGCAATTCGATTTAATGAAGCTGAACTAACAGTTGGTGGATTAAAAAAACATGTGAGACATTTAATTAGAAACCTTGTAGATTTAGGCGTAAAGAAAGGAATGCGTGTAGGTTATACAATGGTAAATAATATTGATATTATTCCACTATTTATAGCAATTTCTCAAATAGGTGCATGCGCAGTGCCTTTAACATCAATATTACCTAACTATACTAAGGCAACACTTTTTAAAGAACGTGGTGTACAATTTGTGATCACCACAGGGAAAGAACTTGAGGGAATAGTAGAATGTATGAAAAGGGTAGAAGCAAATTATACAATTGCAACTATCGATGAAAATGATATAGGTACTTATAGTTTTAGCTTACCGTTATATAAGAAGATTAATGTAGATGACTACATTGTAGATGAAAATGAAATAGACTTAACATTAATGGTTGGTTCTTCATCAGGGACAACGGGTGTAGCAAAAATGGTGTATATGTTACAAGGAAATATTGGAGAAGAAATCAATGCTGTAAGAGCACTGAGTGAAGTGACAGAAGGTAAAAATAGTAAAGATGCTAGAAATTTAGTAGCCTTTCCAATTTCAACTTCTGTGGTACTTGTAATGATTGGTTTAATGTTTGCAGGCGAAACATTAATGTATTCAGAAGATTTGTCACCAGCACATTTTTTAGATCTTGCCGATAAGCTTAAAGCAACTAAAATCACAGCACCACCAGCTTATTTTGAACTCTTACTTCAAAGTGGTCAAATACCAAAACATGACTTACAGTTATTAGAGACAGTTAGTATGGGCATGGATTTTTGTTCTGTAGGACTTATTAAACGTTTAAGGGAAAATATGAAGGCACTTAAATACTTTAGTAACGGTTATGGACTTGTAGAAACCTGTAATGTGTATATGGTTAATGCTATTGATGTAAGAGAAAATCTGGATAAATTACATTATTTATATTTACCTAAAGAAGCCAATAATGTCATAGAAGTCAGAAATGATGAAGGACAAGTTGTAGGAATTGGTGAAGTGGGTGAGATTTACATAAAGGGAAATAATGTAGTACAAGGTTATGCTAATAATGTAGAAGAAAGTGAAATTTATTTCCAAGATGGATGGTTTAAGACAGGAGATATTGCAAGACGAGAAGATGAAAGAGGTATAACTTTATTTGGTAGACGCAAGAACTTTATTAAACGTGGCGGGAAGTCAGTTTCACCAATTATGGTAGAAAATTGTATTAATAAAATTAAAGGTATAGCTGGGTGTGGAGTGGTAGGTATACCACATCCTTTATATGGTGAAATGATTTGGGCATTTATAGTACGTGACCAAGGCGAAAAAGTGAGTTTAAGAGAGATTAAGAAACATTGTAAAGAAATACTACCTTATTATATGTTGCCAGACCAAGTAGAGTTTATAGAAGAAATTCCTAAGAATAAAGGTGTCGGAAAAGTAGATTATATTGCGTTACGAGAAATAGGTAAAAATAAATTAGAAGAACTGTTAGGGGGAGTACAGGAATGAATACGTTAAATTTAGAGTCATTTAAAGTAGAGGTAAGTAATTATATAGGGGTGGAACCAGAAGAACTTAATGAAACAACACATTTATATGATGATTTAGGAATAGATTCTTTAGGTATTTTTAGTTTAGGAATGTATTTAACAAACACCTATGAAGTGAAAGTACCGCTTTCTGAAGTAGCAGGTATTCAAAACATCAAAGATTTATATGAACTTATTTGCAAGTTTTACTAAATGATGGTAATATCAAATCATAGATTATAATTCACATAGAATTGACAACTATGGTTTTAGGAGGAGTACGTCATGAAAAAATGGATGAGTATGTTAGTATTAAGCGTATCAATGGCTATGCTTATATCAGGGTGTAACACAAATGGTACAAATACTACAAATCAGGTGACAGAAGGAAACAAAATAAATGAGGCATCAGGAGAAAAGCCAGCAGAAGAGAATGTGCCAGAAGAAACAAAAACGCAAGCTGGTGAGGAGCAAGTTATTTCAAATAAAGTACCTATTGAAGCAGTTTCAGAAGTAGATTTCTTAGAGGGATTAAATTTAGGAAGTGCATATACATTAGAAACAGCTGATGGCAATGTAGATATTGAGCTTTATGCAGCAGCTGAAGTTGACGAAAATGGTGGATTTGTTTTAGATGATGGTCAAGAATGGGCTCTTGTTGCACGTAAGGGAGATATAATTTATCCTTTAGTTGGATGTACTTATATTCAAAATGGTGGTTTAAATTATACAGTTTATATAGACTATGATCAAAATGAAATGCCACATATTTTAGTAGAAATACATTCAGGTTCAAGTATGAGTTACTATGATTGCACTTATGAAGCACAAGGTTTTATGCGTGAAACAATTCTTGATGCAGGCAATGTTAATGTGCTATATAAATTTTAAAATATTAAACATTTATAAATACATCTAATAAAAAGAGAATGCTTTAGCATTCTCTTTTTATTTTATGATGTTGACAAGCGTTCCATAAACACTTATGATTGAATAAGTTGACAAAATAAGAAGACATAAATGATGCTTAATGGAAGGAAAGGTGAAGATGTTGCTAGTTATTGGCGGTATGATCGGCTTAGGAAAAACAAGCGTAGCAGAAATTTTAGGTGAACATTTTGATTCAGAAGTATTTTATGAGAGTGTGGATGATAACCCAATACTTCCATTATTTTATACAGCAACAGATGAAGAGATTGAAAAATATCGTTATCCATTTTTATTACAACTTCATTTTTTAGATGCACGTTTTAAATGCATTAAACGTGCTTTTAGAAATAACAATAATGTACTTGATCGTAGTATTTATGAAGATTGGTATTTTGCAAAAGTTAATAATGAGTTAGGGCGTATCTCAGATTTAGAATTTGATGTATATAATGGCCTTTTAAATAATATGATGGAAGAACTTGATGAGCTTCCTAAAAAAGCACCAGATTTAATGATTTACTTAAAAGGCTCATTTGAAACAGTGCTTAGCCGTATTATGAAAAGAGGCAGAAGCTATGAATTAGATGAGCATTTAAAAGCTTATTATCATAAGTTATGGTCAGGCTATGACGAATGGGTAATGAAATATTATCATGCAAGTGATATATTAATTATTGATATGGATCAATTTGATGTAGTGAATCGCCTAGAAGATAGGGCAAAGTTAATTAAACTTGTAGAAGAAAAATTAAATAGTCAAAGAGAAGTAGCAGTTTAGTTATTAAAAACAAGCCATCACATGATGATTAAAATTATGTGATAGCTTGTTTTTTTATGAATTTAGAAATTGATAGCATGTGTAAAGACACATGTATTGATTAATTAAAACAAAAGTGCTATATTAGTTTAAAAGAGGAAACTAGAAAGGTGAGACAAACGCTATGGAAAAAGAGCAACTCATAGAAAAAATTAAAAAGTTAAAGCAGGAAAAAAATGCACTTATTGTGGCACATTATTATGTAGATGATGATATACAGGACTTAGCAGACTATATAGGAGACTCATATTATTTAAGTAAGGTCTGTATGATGAGACCTGAAGAGCTTATTATATTTTGTGGGGTACGCTTCATGGGAGAAAGCGCAAAGATTTTAAACCCTGAAAAAACAGTAATTATGGCAGAAGAATTAGCAGATTGCCCAATGGCACATATGGCAGAAGTAGCACGTATTCGTGAAGTAAGAAGCCAATATGAGGATGTGGCAGTCGTTTGTTATATTAATTCTACAACAGAAATTAAAGCATTAGCTGATGTAGTGGTAACATCAGCTAATGCATATACTATTGTAAGTAAGTTACCACAAAAAAATATATTCTTTGTACCTGATGAACATTTAGGACGTTATATTTCAAAGAAATTACCAGATAAAAACTTTATCTTTAATGATGGTTTTTGTCATGTACATACAAGCATTACACAAGAAGCTGTGCTAGAAGCTAAGCGCGTAAGACCTGAAGCAGAAATTTTAGTGCATCCAGAATGCAAAACAGAAATCGTAGATATGGCTGACTATGTAGGCAGTACTTCAGGAATTTTAAAATATGCAACTGAGAGTGATAAAAAAGAATTTATCATTTGTACTGAAATGGGGATTTTACATCAACTTAAGCTTGCAAATCCTAATAAGAAGTTTTATTCAGTAGGACATAGACAATTCTGCCCTAACATGAAACGTATCAGTATAGAAGATGTATATGAAGCATTAGCAACAGAAAGAAATCCTATTCATCTTGAAGGAAATCTAATAGAAAGGGCGAAAAGTGCATTGGAGAATATGCATGCACTGGCAAATTAATATGAAGAAGCAATATGATGTCATAATAGTAGGAACAGGTGTTGCAGGTCTTTTTTGTGCCCTACATTTACCTGAAACATGTAATATTTTAATGATTACAAAGGATGCTTTAGATCAAAGTAATTCTTATTTAGCACAAGGTGGTATTTGCGTTTTGAAAGACCAAGATGACTTTAAAAGTTATGTAGCAGATACAATGCGTGCAGGCCGTTTTGAAAATGATAAGATAGCAGTAGCAACAATGATTCAATCTTCTAGAGAAGTAATTAATGAACTCATTCATTATCATGTGGATTTTGACAAGGTAGATGGCAAACTAGTTTACACAAAAGAAGCTGCACATAGTACCAATCGTATTTTACATCATAAAGATATTACAGGCAGAGAAATAACAAGTAAGTTATTAGCTGCTGTTAAAGAAAAAACAAATGTAGAATTAGTACCATATTGTACACTTTTAGATATTATAAAAGATAGCAAAAAGGTAAAAGGTGTTGTTGTAAATTGTGAAGATGCACAAAAAACAATAAAAGCACCATATGTTGTTTTAGCCACAGGTGGAATCGGTGGACTCTTTATCCATAGTACGAACTTTAGACATATTACAGGAGATGGCGTAGCAATTGCCATTAAAAATGATATTACAGTGAAAGATATTCATTATATTCAAATCCATCCTACAACTTTATATAGTCAAAAAGATGGCAGACGTTTCTTAATCTCTGAAGCAGTAAGAGGGGAAGGGGCTTATCTTGTGAATAGTAAGGGTGAAAGATTTGTAGATGAACTTTTACCAAGAGATGTGGTTTCAGGCATTATTAGTAATGAGATGCAAAAAGAAGGTACAGACCATGTTTATTTAAGTCTTAAACATTTAGATGCTGACTATATTAAAGCAAGATTCCCTAACATTAGCAAAGCATGTGAAGAAGAAGGATATGATCTTGCCAGAGATTTAGTACCAGTTACACCTGCTCAACATTATTTTATGGGAGGTATTAAAGTAGATTTAAATGGACGTACTTCATTAAATAATTTATTTGCAGTAGGTGAAACAAGTTGCACAGGCGTACATGGTGCAAACCGCCTTGCGAGTAATTCTTTACTTGAAGGTCTTGTATTTGCTAAAAGAGCTGCTGAAGAAATTATACGTCAAAGTAAGATAATGCAAGTTGTAAGTGAAGAAAATATAGAATATAATGAATGTTTAGATGTAGAATTAGTTGAAGAAAAGTATAAACATTTACTTCTAGAGACAATCAAAAGAGAGGATGAAGACTTTTATGTTAGATGGTGTCATGAAAAATACAAATGTGGATGAGCATATTTTAGCTGCAATCAAAGAGGATGTTACAAGTGAAGATGTTACAACAATGGCGATTATGCGTCAGCCTAAATTAGGTGAAGCACAGCTTATTTGTAAAGAATCAGGTATTCTAGCAGGGCTTGGTGTATTTAAACGTACATTTGAACTTTTAGGAGACATCACAGTAACAAGTACATATCAAGACGGGGATGAAGTTCAAAAAGGAGACATCATCGCAGTATTACAAGGGGATATACGCGTTCTTTTAATTGGAGAACGTACAGCACTTAATTACTTA
This sequence comes from Cellulosilyticum ruminicola JCM 14822, assembly GCF_001311925.1. Lineage (GTDB taxonomy): Bacteria > Bacillota > Clostridia > Lachnospirales > Cellulosilyticaceae > Cellulosilyticum > Cellulosilyticum ruminicola. Next base: position 13,077 of record NZ_BBCG01000056.1, on the reverse strand, counting down.
CAACGTATGAGCGGAATTGCTAGCTTTACAAATGATTTAGTCAAAGAGCTTAAAGGCAGCAAAACAAAGCTTTTAGATACACGTAAAACAACTCCTGGTATGCGTCTTTTTGAAAAATACGCTGTAAAGGTTGGAGGTGGCACAAATCATCGCTACAACTTAACTGATGGTATTTTAATTAAAGATAATCACATTGGTGCAGCAGGCAGTATTAAAGAAGCTGTAAAACTTTGCAAAGATTATGCACCATTTGTACGTAAAATTGAAGTAGAAACAGAGAGCTTAGAACAAGTTTTAGAAGCAATTGATGCAGGGGCAGATATTATTATGCTTGATAATATGAGCTTAGAAACAATGGCACAAGCTGTTAAAATTATAGATGGCAGAGCTGAAACAGAATGTTCAGGTAATGTTAATAAAGAACGTTTAAAAGCAATTGGTGAAATTGGTGTAGATTATGTATCATGTGGGGCATTAACACATTCCGCACCAATCTTAGATTTTTCACTTAAAAATTTACATCCAATAGAAGCATAGTCAAGAAAAATAGGAGTATGGTTAAGATGCTATGCTCCTATTTTTATGCCTATACTTAAATAAATTTTAAGCATCAAACGTACTAAAATAATGCACGAAGTGTAGGCTGATATGTGGATATTAACTAAAAATTGTGTTAAAATATGACTAATTAGATATATTATACACTTAACTAAAGAGGGGCTGAAACAATGAGTTTAATAAAGAAAATTGCAGTATTTGGATTAATTTGTATAGTAGGTACAAATATGATTGGCTGTGGTAAGCAAGCAGCTGAAACAGCAGCTACAAATAGTACAGCTGAACAAACAAAGGATCAGACAAAAGATGAAACTAAAAGTGATGATAATGCACAAAAAGAGGATGTAGCTATTGCTAAAATTGGTGATACAGAAATATTAAGAAGTGAATTAGATGTTCAATTAAATTATCAAAAAGCATATCTTCTGATGAGTTATGGAGAAGATTTTTTAACTACAGATAATGGTAAAGAATATATGAAACAACTTAAAGAATATTTAGTTGGTAATATTATTAATATGAAAATAGCAGAGTTAAAAGCTGAAGAATTAGGTCAACTTCCTAAAGAAGAAGATATTAATAAAGCTTTTGAGCAGCAAAAAGCAAATTATGGAAGTGAAGAAGAATTCAAAAAAGAATTAGAAGCAAGTCAAATGACAGAAGAGGATTTAAAGAAAGAAATAAAAACAGCACTTACAGCACAAAATATGAATACATATTTAGGGAAGGACGCTAAAGTAACAGATGATGAAGTAAAACAATATTACAAAGATCATGTTGCGGATTATTCAAATCAAGCAGGTGCGACTATTTCACATATTTTAGTTAAAACAGAAGAAGAAGCTAAGAAAGTTAAGACAGAATATGATGGTGGTACAAGTTTTGCGGACCTTGCAGGTAAATATGGTACAGATGGCACAAAAGATAATGGCGGTTCTTTAGGATTTATCCCATACAATACACAAAATTATGATCAAGATTTCATGGCAGCTGCTAAGAAGTTAGGTGAAGGAAAAGTTTCTGAACCAGTTAAAACACAATTTGGGTGGCATCTCATTAAAGCAGAGGGTATTCAAAAAGAAGATGTAGTCAAACCATTTGAAGATGTAAAAGAAGAAGCATCGGCAGCTTGTCTCAAAGAAAAACAAAATAAACTTATTACAGATCAACTTGAAAAATGGAAGGAAGAATTAAAAGTTGAAACATATGACGATGTAATTGCAACAATAGAATAATTGTAAGAATAGAAGGGAAAGTCAATGAAAAAAGGTAGAATTCAAAGTTTGGAATTATTAAAAGCAACAAAGTTTTTAAGTCTTTACGAAGCAAAGTATAAAAACAAATTCAACGAAGATAAAAAATGGATTATCGCATCACGTAAAGATGAGGCTACATTAAGTGCACAGTATAACGGGGAAAAAGAAGAAAAAGTAGATGCCGTTGTAATACTTGCCTTACATGAAGAAGAAAAGTTAGTAGTCATTAAACAATTTAGAGTACCACTTAATGATTATGTCTATGAACTTCCAGCTGGCCTCGTAGATGGTGATGAGGAGCCATATGCAGCAGTGACTAGAGAACTTAAAGAAGAAACAGGACTTGACCTTGTACAAATTTATGAGAATAAAAGTAATCCAAAGGCATATTTCTCAGCTGGCATGACAGAAGAGTCAGGTGCACTTGTATATTGCAGTTGTAAAGGTAGTCTTTCAAAAGATGGACTAGAAGCTGATGAAGATATTGAGCCAATGTTACTTACAAAAGAAGATGCAAAAGCACTTTTAGCAAGTGATGTAAAAATGGATATTAAAGTTTTCTTAGTGCTTCAAAGCTTCGCACAATTGGGGATGGATATTTTAAAATAGATTGGTAATTACGAAAAAAATAGTAAAATGACCTTAATATGTAAAGGGGCATGAATGAATCAACGTTCATGCCCTTTTTACATATTTCACTTTTTCGTAAAAAGCGTCGACATATTGAATAGTGATATCAGAAAATAGTAAGAATAAAGTAATTATTGTAAAAACTAAATAGATACTATCAAAAACTATACAGAAAGTGTTATAATCGATAAAGTAACGTAAAATTAAAGATGACAAGCAGGTGACTTAATGATAGAAAAAGATTTCTTACCTATTTCCCGTGAGGACATGGAAAAAAGAGGTTGGGAGCAATGTGACTTTGTTCTTGTAACAGCTGATGCTTATGTAGATCATCACAGCTTTGGAACAGCTATTATCTCAAGAGTACTTGAATATGCAGGATATAAAGTAGGGATTATTGCACAACCTAACTGGAAAACAACTGAAGACTTTATGAAACTAGGGCGTCCTAGACTTGCCTTTCTTGTGAATGGTGGGAACATGGACCCAATGGTTAATCACTATACAGTAAGTAAACGTCAAAGAGAAAGAGATATGTATTCTCCAGGCGGTAAAATGGGACTTCGTCCAGACCGTGCAACAATCGTATATTGTAATAAAATCCGTGAAGCTTATAAAGATGTAAATATCGTTATTGGTGGGATTGAAGCAAGTTTACGTCGTTTTGCACATTATGATTACTGGTCAAATCAAGTACGTAAATCTATTTTAATTGATAGTGGTGCGGATCTTTTAATTTATGGTATGGGTGAAAAACAAATTGTGAATGTAGCCGATGCTTTAAATGATGGTTTAAATGCAAAATATATTCGTTATTTAGATGGGACATGTTATATAGCAGACAGTTTAGAAGAAGTTTATGAATATAGATTACTTCCTTCTTTTAAAGAAGTAAGTGAAGATAAAGTAAAATATGCTGAGGCGTATGCGATTCAAGAAAATGAACAAGACCACGCAAGAGGTGAAACACTTGTTCAAGAGCATAATGGTAAATATGTGGTACAAAATAAACCAGAGATTCCATTAGACACAGCAGAACTTGATGAAGTATATGGCCTGCCATATATGAGAACATATCACCCTATTTATGAAAAAGATGGTGGGATTCCAGCCATTGAAGAAGTTCAATTTAGTTTAGTAAGTTCTAGAGGATGTTTCGGACACTGTAACTTCTGTGCGATTACAATGCACCAAGGAAGAGTTGTAACAGCTAGAAGTCAAGATTCTCTTGTAGATGAAGCCGTAGAGATTACACATATGAAAGGCTTCAAAGGTTATATTCATGACGTAGGTGGTCCAACAGCCAACTTTAGAGGACCAGCATGTAAGAAACAATTTGAACATGGGGCATGTAAACACAAAGAATGTTTAACACCAAATCCATGTAAAGCAATGCATGTAGACCATAGTGAATACTTACAATTACTTCGTAAAGTAAGAAGTGTACCAGGTGTTAAAAAAGCCTTCATTCGCTCAGGTATTCGTTATGACTATGTTATGGCAGATAAACACAATGATGAATTCTTCAAAGAACTTATTGAGCATCATGTAAGTGGACAATTAAAAATTGCCCCAGAGCATATTTCACCTAATGTCCTTAAATACATGGGTAAACCATCAGGTAAAGTATTTGATGAGTTTTGTGATAAATTCTATAAAATCAATGAAAATCTTGGTAAAAAGCAATATATTATTCCATACTTAATGTCAAGCCACCCAGGTAGTACATTAAAAGATGCGATTCAACTTGCTGAATATTTAAGAGATATTCATTATCAACCAGAACAAGTACAAGATTTTTACCCAACACCAGGTACACTTTCAACAGCTATGTTCTATACAGGATTAGATCCAAGGACAATGGAACCAGTATATGTACCAAAAACAAAACAAGAAAAAGCAATGCAACGTGCTTTACTTCAATATCGTAATCCAGCTAAATATGATATCGTATATGATGCCCTTATGTTAGCTGGTAGAGAAGATCTCATTGGTTATGGTCCAAAATGCTTAATTCGTCCAAAGGAAGACCGTTATAGACGTGGTAATGGCGGCGGAAAAGATAGCTTTAGAAAAGACGCTAAAGGTGGCAAATCATCAAATAGCAGATCCAATAATGGGAAAACTAGACAAAGCAGAGGAAATAACCAAGGTAAAGCAAGAGGTAAAGAATCACATGCAAAATCAATTAATGGTAAAATAGCATTAGTTAAGGGTAAACAACAAGGCGGAATGAAACAATCTAATACACGTTCAAAATTAGTTAAGAAAAGATAAAAAAGAAGTCATTATAAGATTCAATGTCATTAAGTTAAGATGACAAAAAAGATTGACAAGTCTAAAAAAATGTGTAGTCGCTCGCATTACTGACTGAATATAAAGGTAGTGCGAGCGGCCCTTGTAATTAAAGGAAACTTAGTTACAAGGGGATATATATGAAACCAAATTAAAAGCTTTTATTAAATGAAATCCAAAAGATAAGTAATAATCCGCATGATTATTGTACTAATCCAAATTGTGATTTTTTTATGCACAAGAAAATTGCCCATGAATAAGGTTTTAGCTACAATTGTTGGAATGGGGAGTGGAAACCTTACAAATGAATTATTAGATCATCTGCAGAGAAGTCAACGTCTTTTGCATTTGTTCAGCAGAGAAAAAAGATAAAGCCCGAAGCGTTTATTTATCATGATGTAATAATACAAAAATGAACATAATGCTTTACAAAAAATGGTCGATTGTTTTACAATTCCTAAAGCTCTCGTTATTGCTGATAGAGATTATGAATCTTTCAACAGTATAACAGTATGGCTCACATTCGAGAGAAAGTATGCGTCTTTCTTATTCGAGTTAAATCAACTGTTTGATTATTTACTACTTAAAAACAAGAAATCTGAAACTACTAAATTCTATGAATTACGTTTTCGATTATAGGGTGGCATAAATTTTTATAATTGAATAGAAATTTTAAGACAGATGCAAATCTTTCTGTTTGTAGTGCCTAAAAATAAAAAAGAAGTTGAAGAAATGAATCTTCAACTTCTTTTTTATAAAGAGTATGTTTCTAACACAATAATGTTAACTTAATGACATTGTGCAAGATTGCGTTACTTCTTTTTTTATTAATCTATATTAGATTAACGTTTACCTGGGTCAAATGTTTCCCCTGCAGCTTTTGGTGCTTGTGAAGATTTTGAGAAAATTACAAGTGCGATGAGTGTTACGATATAAGGGAAGATTTTTAAGTATACAGGTGGAATTGTAGCAAGTTCTGGAATAACTTGTGATACGTTTGAAATTGTACTTGCAAAACCGAAGAATAATGTTGAACCAAGGATACCTAATGGTTTCCATTGCCCGAAGATAAGAGCAGCTAATGCTAAGAACCCGAATCCTGATACACTTCCGTTAAATTCTCCAGAGAAAGTAACGAGGAAGATACCACCACCAAGTCCAGCAAAGGCTCCTGATAAAAGCACACCGATATAGCGCATACGTCCTACATTAACACCTGCTGCGTCAGCTGCATGTGGATGTTCACCACAAGCACGAAGACGAAGACCGAAAGAAGTCTTATAAAGAAGGAAGGTAAATACAATGAGAATTGCAAGTACAATCCATGTTGTTGAGTAAGTGTTAGTGAAGAATAATGCCCCAATAACAGGGATATCTTTTAAAATTGTAATATTCTTTTTCGCTAATGTTGTTCTAAGTACGATATTACCACTACCTGTAATATTTCTAGCTAAGAAAACAGTAAGGGCAACAGCAATAAGGTTAATTGCTGTACCACTGATTGTCTGGTCTGCTTGTAAGTTAATACTTGCAAATGCGTGAAGGAGTGAGAATAATGCACCCACGATAAGGGCTACAAGTAACCCGACAAAAATAGTCCATGTTTGACCTGGGAAGCTTGCTTGTAAGAAGTAAATTGTAATACCACTTGCGAAAGAACCCATAATCATAAGACCTTCAAGCCCGATATTAACAATACCACTACGTTCACAGAAAAGGCCACCAAGGGCAACGATTAAAAGTGGAATTGTATAGGCGATTGCATAAGGAAAAATTTGCTCAATAATAGCCCACATGATTATTCGCCTCCTTTCTCTTCTTCTGAAGCGTCTTGAGGTGGGAATAAACCTACTGTATCCTCATTTTTAGCTTCTGTATTTTTTACATTAGTATCGATAATTGGTGCTACTGGAGTGATAGGTTCTACTTTTTCAACTTGAGCAGCTAGTTTGGCTTTTTTCTTAGCAGCTAGTTTATTTAAGAAACGCTCTACGATAATACTTGTTGCTGCGAAGTAGATGATTGTTGCAATAATTGTATCTGCAATTTCAGGTGGAACATCTGTCATAACGCTCATGAATCCACGACCAGCATAAAGAAGACCGAAGAATAAAGCTGAAAGAAGTGCACCAATAGGTGTATTGTTACCTAATAATGAAACTGCAATTCCATCGAAACCTTGAGATGGCATGATACCAATTTGCATGTTTGTTGCGTTACCTGCATATTGTGTGAGACCAGCAAGACCAGCGAGTCCCCCTGCAATCATAAGAGAGAGGATAACATTTTTATTAACTGAAATACCAGCGTATTGCGCAGCATGTGTATTGAAACCTACAGCTTTAAGTTCATACCCAAAACTTGTTTTATCTAAGATAATTGCAATAATGATTACAGCAATAATTGCGACAAAAATACCTAAGTTAATATATGAATTACCGAAAAGACTTGAAAGCCAAGGTGCACGTAGTGTGCTGCTATCTACAATCGCACGAGATTCAGTTGAAACTGTACCATTTGGGAAGTTATCTTTAATAACATAATAAACAATCCAGTAAGCTACCCAGTTCATCATGATACATGAAACTACTTCATGTACATTAAAAACAGCTTTTAAAAGTCCTGGAATGAAAGCCCAAAGGGCACCACCAATGAAGGCGATTAAAATAATACAAGTAAGCATAGCTGGACGAGGAAGTTCTACTGTAAGACAAAAGATAGTCGCACAAAGACCACCAGCTAACATTTGTCCAGGTGTCCCAATGTTGAAAAGACCAGTTCTAAAACCAAAAGCAACAGAAAGACCAGTTAAAATAAGTGGAGTAGCAGTTGCAATTGTATTTCCGATACGCTCAAGAGAAAGAGTACCACCTTGAATAAGGTAGATGAAACCTTCAATCGGATTATGGCCTGTTACAAGCATTAAAAGAGCACCGGCAATAAGTCCTAAAAAGACAGCTATAATAGATATAAGCCCTTTTTTATTCATGGTTAGAATCTCCTTTCACACCTGCCATCATAAGGCCAATTTCATTTTCATTTGTATCAGCAGCATTAACAATGCCGATAAGATCACCGTTGTTAACAACAGCAATACGGTCAGATACGTTCATAACTTCATCAAGTTCAAGTGAAACGAGAAGTACAGCATGTCCAGCATCACGATGTTCGATAAGTCTTTTATGAATATATTCAATAGATCCTACGTCAAGACCACGTGTTGGTTGAACTGCTATAAGTAATTGTGGTTCACGTTCCATTTCACGTCCGATAACTCCTTTTTGTTGGTTACCACCTGAAAGTGAACGTGCTAAAGAAGCACCACCTTCACCAGAACGTACGTCAAAAGCTTTAATAATTTTTTCTGAGTAATCGTGAATTGCTTTACGGTTAAGGAAGCCAAATTTAGAAAATGGTTGTTGTTTATAAACTTGTAAAACCATATTGTCTTCTATTGTATAGTCAAGTACGAGACCATGTTTGTGACGGTCCTCAGGAATATGTCCAATTCCTTCTAATGTACGTTTGCGGATAGAGTAGTTAGTAATATCTGTACTACCAACTGAAATCTTACCTGATTCAAGTTTACGAAGACCAGTAATGGCTTCAATGAGTTCTGTTTGTCCATTGCCTTCTACACCAGCAATACCGACGATTTCACCAGCTTTTACTTCAAGAGAGAAGTTTTTAAGTCCAAGTGTTTTTTTGTTATTTAAAACAGATAAGTTTTCTATTTTTAAAATAGTTTCTTTAGGCACGCTAGGTTTCTTTGCTACTTTGAAAGTAACAGGACGACCTACCATCATTTGTGCCATATCTGCTTCAGTAGTGTCTTTAACATCTACTGTACCGATGTATTTACCACGACGGATAACAGAACAACGGTTAGCGATTGCCTTAATTTCTTTAAGTTTGTGTGTAATTAAAATAATTGATTTACCTTGTTTAATAAGGTTTCTCATAATTTCAAGTAAATCTGTGATTTCTTGAGGAGTAAGTACAGCTGTAGGTTCATCAAAAATAAGAATATCAGCATTACGATAGAGCATTTTTAAAATCTCCACACGTTGTTGCATACCTACAGAAATATCTTCGATTTTTGCATATGGATCTACATTTAAACCATAACGTTTAGAAAGTTCCTCTACACGTTTGGCAGCTGACTTAATGTCAACTGTTAAGCCTTTTTTAGGTTCAAGCCCTAAAATAATATTTTCAGTAGTTGTAAAATTGTGCACAAGCTTAAAGTGTTGGTGTACCATCCCAATGCCTAAGTCGTTTGCAACATTAGGGTTTGTGATTTTCACTTCTGAGCCATTAATCTTGATTATACCACTAGTTGGTTGATACATACCGAACAGCATTCCCATAAGAGTCGATTTACCAGCACCATTTTCTCCAAGGAGGGCATGTACTTCGCCGCGTTTAAGTTGAAGTGTAATATTATCATTCGCCACGATTCCTGGGAACTCTTTTCTAATATTTAACATTTCTACTACATAATCCATATTTTCGCCTTGTATGATGTATTTAGAAGCAAATACACATACTTTTCCTTTCTTTTGATTTGTGATTATAATACATTCAGATGCTGTAGACTTTAGATTGTTTTTCTGTGGTTCGACTACTTAAAGGAGTGTATTGCCACAACTTTATCTGAATCATTTATAGCTGGATGTGCCTAGGCTATTTTATTGCCTATAAGTACTTATCTCAATCAAGTCTATGATGATAAATGTCTGTGTAGTGTCACAGTATCAACACTTATGAAGGGAGATATTCCTATGATTTATGTTGACATTGATATTGCCAAATTCAATCATTTCGCCTCAGATCTATCTTCTGATGTTGAAATAATACTTCAACCGTTTAAATTTACAAATGACTATGATGGCTTCCAAAAGCTGATTTCCAAACTCAATTCCTTTGAGAAAGACAGCCTCATCATAGGTCTTGAATCAAAGGCTCATTATGACAACAACCTTGTTGAATTTCTTGTTTCAAATAACAATAAGGTTTGTGTCATCAACCCTATTCAAACATCTACTATGCGTAAAAATAACATTCGCAAAACGAAAACTGATAAGGTTGATACCCTCATCATTGCTAAAACTCTATTAATGTATTCTCATAGGTTCTTTACTTCTTATGCTATCGATTTACTTCATCTAAAGAACCTAGGACGTTTTAGACAAAAACTCATCAAACAACGTACGCGTCTTAAAATACAGCTGATGTCTTATGTAGATCAGTCTTTTCCAGAACTACAATACTTCTTCAAATCAGGCATTCATATGGATACCTGTTACGCTCTTCTGAAAGAGTCTCCATCTGCAAAAACTGTTGCTTCTATGCATTTGACTCATTTAACTCATCTGCTTCAACTCGCCTCACATGGCCATTTTAAAAAGGATACAGCGGTAAATTTAAGAGTTCTAGCACAAAAGTCTGTCGGCTCTAATGACAGTTCTATATCTATTCAAATAACTCAATCTATTGAACAAATTGAATTACTGGATAGCAAAATTGATAAAGTGGAATCTGAAATGGCTCATATTCTAAATCCTGTAGATTCCGTTATCATGACCATTCCTAGCATTAATGCTATAAATGGTGGCATGATTTTAGGTAAAATTGGCGATATTACGTGCTTTTCTTCTTCTAGTAAGCTATTAGCATTTGCTGGGTTAGACCATGCAGCATATCAGTCAGAAAACTTTAGTACCAATAACACAAGAATGTCTAACATAGTTCAAAACCTTTACGTTTCGCACTGGTTAATGTAGCACATAATGCTGTCAAAAATAATAAAAAATTTAAGTACTACTATGACAAAAAATGAGTGAAGGACGTAGTCATTATAATGCCTTAGGTCATTGTGCTGGCAAACTAGTCCGTATTATTTATAAAATGCTGACCGATAATATATCATTTAATCTAGAATAATATTTTTACAATAGTATTACTTTTAAGGGCTTTTAATAGCTTTATTAAAGTTACCCATTTTTAGGTAAAATTAAACATAAAAATCTTAGCTAATTTTTTACTTGACTTTTCATAGTTGGTCTCCTTTACTATATTATATAACATTATGAGTTATTTATAAGGTATATATTAAAAAAGACGGATTATCCGCCTTTTTTATTCAAACAAGTAGCTCTTAAACAAGCGCTTAAAAGCTATTATATCATATTATAAATATACAAACAAGTTTAATAAAATAACGTACTACCTAATTATTTAACGAAAGCACCATCATCATTGTTATCGGCGATAGTGATTTCACCAGATTTAATTTTGCTATAAATATCATTTACTGTTTTGAGTGTGTCTTCTGTTAAGTTAGGATTTTCTGCTGGAATACCTACACCATCATTTGTAACATCAAGTATTAAAGATTGACCACCTGGGAAATTACCGTTTTGTTCAGCAACAATCATATCATGAGTTGCTTGATCGATATATTTCATAGCAGATGTAAGAATAACAGATTTGTTATTTTCAGTATCATAAATACCATCGTTGTATTGGTCAACGTCAACACCGATAACCCAAGCATTTGTATCACCATTTGTTGCACGTTGTTTTGCTTCAGTGATTGCACCAACACCAGTACCACCAGCAGCAGTGAAGATTACATTTACACCTTTATCATACATTTGAGCTGCAACTTGTTGTCCACCAGCTTTATCATCAAATGATCCTTGATAAAGAATGTTTGATTCATCTAGAGTAATGTTTGTATTTAAATTTTCATTTGCATAAGCTATACCTTGTTGGAATCCCCAGTTAAATCTTTGAACAGCAGGAATTTCCATACCACCAATGAAGCCGAAGTTAGATTCTTTTAATTCTACTGCAGCAGCTACACCAGCTAAAAATCCAGATTCTTGTTCAGCAAATGAGATTGCTACTGTGTTTGGTCCAACAATATAATTTCCTTGACCATCATTTGGGGTACCGTCTAAGAGTACAAATTTTGCATCAGAATAGTCCTTTTGTGCTTTGAAGATAGCTGTTTCAAATTTGAAGCCAGGAGCTACGATGAATTTGAAACCACCATCATAGAGATTTATAATTTCTTTTAAGTAATCACTTTCAGATGTGCCAGCAGGTTTTATGTACTTTGTTTTTTTTGAATCAGATACTGTTCCTTGAATTCCTTCCCAAGAACCTTGATTGAAAGAACGGTCATCAATTGTACCAGAGTCTGTAACCATACCAACCTTAAACTCTGTTTCAATTGGTTCAAATTTTTGTGTTGTAGCTGTTTGAGCACTACCGCAACCAACGAATGCTCCCATAGATAACATACTGCATAAGGCAACTGCTAAAAATCTCTTTCTCATAAATATTCACCACCATAAAATTTTTATGTATAAGGTATTTAGACACCAACAAACCTTAATACGTCTATTATATAATAGTAAATTTTATTGCTTATTTCAATGCAAAATACATTAATTCTTCTATTAAAATTATTTAGAAAAATTAATTGAGATAATTTCATAATTTTTATCCCTTGATTTTACAATGTTTATATTGCATATAAAACAGTCTACCCCGATTCGATATACATTTTAAGCAAATAATCCACATCGAAAGGAGTAAACTGTTAAATATGTATTGACAACAATCTTTAATTATTTTAGACGAATTTTACGAATTGAAACCTCTTACTAAACTTGAGGCTATATTGACTTTTATTGATTTTACATTTTTTCTTGAAATATACCCTGAATCTTTTCAAGACGAGTTCCTAAAGGCTATTCTGAAAATGTAACTTTTCCTAACAGGGGAGGTAAACTTGATACTAATGGTAACTTTATTAAATGGTTTGGTTGGAAAATGCATGCATTAGTTGATACTGCTAGTGGTATTACATTATCGTACATGATTACTCCAGCTAATGTAGCAGATATGGATATGGCAGAGCCACTTGTACAAAAATTAAAGGAAGATTATGAAGAAATATTTAAACCTTCATACTACTAAATGGATGCAGGCTATGATAAATCTGAATTTTATCAGGCCCTCAAAAATATAATGGTCAAGGTATTATTCCTATCAATTGGAGAAACACAAAAACATCGCCACAAGGTATAAACCTTGAAGGACAGCTAGTATGTGCTATGAATCATCCATACGTTTATGGCGGGATAATGGTACAATACGCATTTTATGTCCACATATTTGTTGCAAATGTTCATGTGAAATGGGTTCTAATTGGTGTACAAGTACATCAAGTGGCTATATAGGAAAACTAAAGATAAAAGATAATCCACGATTTATAAGTTCACCATTTATAGGAACAGAGTCCTATAAAAAACTGTATAAT
>NZ_BBCG01000055.1 GCF_001311925.1 Cellulosilyticum ruminicola JCM 14822 | reverse complement strand
TTAAAAAGGCTATTTACGTCAATCCGTAAATAGCCTTTTTCACATCACACATTTATTTATTAAGTTTTGCAAGTGCTTCTGCAAATGCAAAGTTACCTTCATCCTCTTGTTGCTGTTGTTTTAAATATTTTTGAACAGAACGTTTATCAACCTTTTGATTATTACTACGATACTTTTTATTGAAAACACTTAATTTTTCTCTAAATGTACAAGTTGTACATACATAAATTTGTCCTTCACCTTGCCCACGTAATTCTAATTTCTTATGACATTGTGGACAACGTGTATTTGTAAATTTACTTACTGTTTCTTTATAGCCACATGCCCTATCTTGGCATACGTACATTTTACCCTGCTTACCTTTAACGTCTAATAAAAACTTTCCACAATTTGGGCAACGTTTTCCTGTCATATTATCATGGACATACTTATCCGATGAACCTTTAACATCTTTTACAAGTTCACTACTATAAGTACGGATATTTTCCATAAATGTCTTAGGATTTTGTTTTCCCTTACTAATAAGCTCTAACTCATTTTCCCATTTAGCTGTTAAAAGTGGTGATTTTAAATCTGCTGGTACAAGTTCAATAAGTTGTCTACCTTTTGAAGTTGGTATAATATCCTTACCATTTTTCTCAATATAGAACATATTATAAAGTTTCTCAATAATATCTGCTCGTGTAGCTACTGTCCCAATCCCCCCTGTTTCTCCCAATGTTTTTGCTGCTTTTTGCCCTACATTTACATATAAATAAGGCTTTTCCATAGCTGAAAGAAGTGTTGCTTCATTAAAATGTGCTGGCGCTTTTGTAAAGCATTTTGTTTTAACTACACTTTGAAGTTGAATTTTTTCCCCTTTTACAAGAGATGGTAAACTTTGATTTTTTACTTCTTCATCACAATCTTCATCAAAATTTTGATCATATAATGCTTTCCAACCTTTTTCTTTAATATTTTTTCCTTTTGCAATAAAGCTTTCTCCTGCTACTTCTACAGTCACATTCATTTGTGTATATTCTGCTGGACACATTAAAACACTTAAGAAACATTTTACTACAAGATCATAAATCTTACGTTCTTCACTGCTCAGTTTCATTAATTGTGGACTTTCTTCTGTTGGAATAATGGCATGATGATCTGAAACCTTACTATTATCTACGAAATTTTTACTTACTTTAAAACCTTTATTAATTATTTCACTTGCAAATGTGCGATATGGTCCAATAGATACTGCTTTTAGACGTTCTTTTAAAGTTGGTACTATGTCTTCTGAAATATATCTTGAATCCGTTCTTGGATAAGTTAATACTTTATAATTTTCATATAAACGTTGCACGATAGATAATGTTTGCTTTGGACTAAAACCAAATAATTTATTAGCATCTCTTTGAAGTTCTGTTAAATTATAAAGTCCAGGTACATATTGTTTTTTATCACTTTGTGAAAGCTCTGAAATAATCGCTTCACCTTGTTCAATCTTTTGAATAAGTGCATCTACTTTACTTTCATCTTTTAAGACTTTTTGATCTTTCGCTTTATAACTCAGTGTAAATGTTTTGCCTGCTTCGCTTATTGCTTTTGCACTTACTGTAAAATAAGGTTGTGGCACAAATTTTTTAATAGCTTCTTCACGTGCTACTATCATAGCAAGTGTAGCAGATTGTACGCGTCCTGCTGAAAGCTGGGCATTATATTTACAAGTTAATGCACGTGTCACATTAAGCCCTACAAGCCAATCTCCTTCTGCACGACATACTGCAGCGCGATATAAATTCTCATACTGGCTGCCAGGTTTTAAATTTTTGAACCCTTCTAAAATGGCTTTATCAGTAACAGATGAAATCCATAAACGTTTAATTGGCTTTTTAACTCCTACTTTATCAATAATCCATCTAGCCACAAGCTCCCCTTCACGGCCAGCATCTGTTGCAATAATAATTTCTGTAATATCTTTTCTTTGAAGTTGTGTTTTAACAACTTGATATTGTTTACCTGTTCCTTTTAGAACAGTTAACTTCATTTTTGGTGGTAGCATTGGTAAAGTGTCCATTGACCAAGTTTTATATTGATTTCCATAAGCTTCTGGATCTGAAAGCCCAACTAAGTGCCCCATTGCCCAAGTGACAACATATTTATCTCCTTCTATAAAGCTCCCATTTTGTTTATGACATTTTAAAACGCGGGCAATATCCTTCCCTACACTAGGTTTTTCTGCTAATACTAATGTTTTTCCCATGTATGTTTCTCCTTATAAAACTAAAATCTAATTCATAAATAAGATTTAGCATAATTCATAATGCCTATTATAACATTGTTTCAGTATTTCATAAAGTACACCCTATATACGCAGAAGAATCCTAGGTATCACTACCTAGGATTCTTGCATTTCGTTCATCCTATTATTTTAAAGAAACATTTGTAAAGTTAAGTTCACCACTACCTTCAAGTTGGCAACCAAATGTATAACTTGCACCTTTTGCAAGGCCTACTTGCCATGTTGGTCCTGAAATAGTGTAGGTATTACCTGTTTGACTTACAATTGTTGCATTCCAAACAGATGCAATTGGGCGAGATGTCGTAAATGTACATGTCCAGTTATTTAAATCGTTATTTGTTGTATTTGTAACTGTAATGTCTGCTACTGCACCACTTCCCCAATCTGACGTAACTTTACCTGTTACTACATTACCACTTGTTGGTGATGTTTCTGGTCTTGTTGTAGACTCTTCTTGTTTTGTAGTACCATCACAAGATTCAAATGCCCACGTTTGGTTAGCTGCACCATAGTAACCATATTGAATAACATTTGAACCATCTGTTGTACCTTTATTTTCAACATCTAAACCTCTAACATCCGTTGAACATCTTGTAACAATACCATATTCACCTGATTTAGAAGTAGGTACTATTTTAAATTCTTGTGCTGACATACCATTTGCTGTATATGTTTGAATATTTGTCTTATCTTCATCTTTACCATAGACAACATCTAGTGTATAGCCTTGACCATTCTTTAATGTTACATAACCATTTTGTGTA
This sequence comes from Cellulosilyticum ruminicola JCM 14822, assembly GCF_001311925.1. GTDB lineage: Bacteria > Bacillota > Clostridia > Lachnospirales > Cellulosilyticaceae > Cellulosilyticum > Cellulosilyticum ruminicola. Next base: position 21,178 of record NZ_BBCG01000055.1, on the reverse strand, counting down.
TTCTTTAAGTACCATTTTTGTCCTGCAACACCCGTACCTGTTCCAATTTCTACATTAACACCATCGCCACCTTTATTATTTGTTACTTGAAGGTATTTATTTGATTCAATACCCTTAATATAGTACCAACCATCTTTTAATGTTGCATAATTTGTGATAGTTGTATCTTTTGCTGGTTGATCTGGTTGTGTTGTTTCTGGTGTTACTTGACCTATTTGACTAGTTGCTTTCCAATAATCAAGTGACATGTTATTACTAAATACAAAATATAAATCTTTAACACCTGTTACATTTGAAAGTGTACCTGTCACTTCTTTGTATGCACCATTTGTATTAGGTACTTCAATATAACCAAGTGTTTGACCTGAAGGACTACCTGTACATACTTTTATGAAACCACCTGTATTTGATGAAGCTGAAACAGTAATTTTAGATAAACCATCAGAGAAGTTTACACCTTTTACCCCAATCCAATCTCCTCTATTAATATCTGTAACTTTTGTATCGCCTGTTCCGCTTACATTAACACCAGCTTGAATTGCCATTGTTTCAGCTTGAACTTTATTATATGGATTAATATAACTTACTTGTGATACCCCTGTTTTTGTACCTTTAACATTTGATAAATTACCATTATTCACTGTTAATTTATCAATGTGTGTACTACGGTAACCATAGTTTTTACCAAACTGTGCCATTTCCAAAGTTCTTGTATGATATGCAATGTAGTACTCATCTTTAAATTTAAAAATCGTATGATGGTTATTACCGCCTGAGTTAGTAAAATATGTACCAGGATTTTTGAATACTTCTCCAGCATATGTAAATGGTCCCATTGGGCTATTACTTACCATATATTCAATACATCCACCACCAAATTCTGAACCACCTGTATTAAAATTTGAACAATAAGAGTAATAATATTTATTGCCAATCTTATTAATTCCTGAGTCTTCAAATAAATATGGTGCATCAATTACAACAGGTGAACCTGCTAAACTTGTCATATTTGCACCTAATTTTACAACACGTGCTGTTTTAGGATGCGCATATTGATTATTAGGTATTCCTCCACCGAAATAGAGATATCCAGTACCATCGTCATCTACAAAAACTGCTGGGTCAAAGAGCCATGTTACACCTGGACAATTTGCAATAAGTGCTTTTCCAATAGGATCTCTCCAAGGCCCTGTTGGACTATCAGCTTCAAGTACACCTATACCACTTGCATTGTTTGCAAAATAAAGGAAAAATTTATCTTGCCCATTGATTTTCTTATAAGTTGCACAAGGTGCCCATGAGCAACCAGCCCATTTAGCAACGCCATTTTGTCCAGCAGCTTGAATAACACCATGGTCAGTCCAGTTTACTAAATCCTTAGAAGAAAAACAATGAAGTGTATTAATATGACCATATGTATTTTCTTGAATACTACCATTTTTGTATAAAACTTGATCACTTGTTGCATACACATATACAGTATCCCCATAAACCATTACCCCTGGGTCAGCGCTGTATTTTTGCGTTGCAATAGGGTTATTTTCATTTAAACCTTTATAAGCTTTTGTTAATGCTACATTATTAAATGCACTAGCACCATCTGCTGCATAAGTCATAACTGGTGCTTGTAAAACCATTCCTGATAATGCTAAAAATGCCCCTGTATTTCTTGCTAATTTATATAATGAACGGATACTCTTACTCATTGCTCTGTCCCCCTAAAAAATTATTTTAAAGTAACATTTGAAAATGTTAAATCACCACTGCCATCAAGTTGACAACCAAATGTATAGCTTGCACCTTTTGCAAGACCTGCTTGCCATGTAGGGCCTGAAATAGTGTAAGTATTACCACTTTGACTTACAATTGTTGCATTCCATACAGATGTAATTGGGCGAGATGATGTAAATGTAACTGTCCAGTTATTTAAATCACTATTTGTTGTATTTGTAACTGTAATATCAGCTACTGCACCGCTTCCCCAATCTGAAGTTACTTTACCTGTTACTGCATTACCGCTTGGTTGTTGTGTTGGCTCTTGCGTTGGCTCTTGTGTTGGCTCTGTACTACAAGGCTCGAATATCCATGTTTGATTAGCTGCACCATAGTAACCGTATTGAATAACGTTTGAACCATCTGTTGTACCTTTATTTTCAACATCTAATCCTCTAACGTCTGTTGAACATTTTGTAACAATACCATATTCACCTGATTTTGAAGTAGGTAAAAGTTTAAATTCTTGTGCTGACATACCATTTGCTGTATATGTTTGGATATTTGTTTTATCTTCATCTTTGCCATAAACAACATCAAGTGTATAACCTTGACCATTCTTTAATGTTACATAACCATCTTTTGTATTTGTTAGATACCATTTTTGTCCTGCAACCCCTGTACCTGTTCCAATTTCTACGTTAACTGCATCTCCGCCTTTATTGTCTGCTACTTGAAGATATTTATTTGAACCAACACCTTTAATATAATACCAACCATCTTTTAATGTTGCATAATTTGCATTTGGTTTTACTTCTGTTGGTTGAGTTGGTGTTGGATCTTTTTGATCTGTTGGTGCACCTACTTGATCTTTATAAGCTTGTAAAATTGAGTAGTAAGATTTTTTAGGTGTATTTAAATCTTTGAAGATTAATGGATTTTTACCTGGAATCCAAGTTGCACCATCATGAAGTCCCCATAATGTAATACCTGTGATATTACCGCCAGATTTTTTCGTTTTAATGATTTCTGTAAATAAATCATATAAATATTTAGATTGTACGTCTTCAGAGGTATTTGTAACATCTAATTCTGTAATTTGAATTTCAAAACCAGCTTGTGCAAATTTATTTAATGCCTGTGCATAAAAACTTACACTTGGGAAATCTGTACCTAAATGAGATTGCATACCTATACCATTACAAATCTTACCATCTGAGTTGATATTGTTAATTAATTTAACAACATCATCTGCTTCTAAGTATGTATTATAATCATTATAGAATAAGCTTACTGATTTATCTAAGCCGAGTCCTACAAGTGCTTCATGTGCATATCTAAAAGCACGTTTAATAAATCCAGCATATGGACTTGGTTTACCATAGATTTTAACCCATCCTGATGTATCTGATGCATGTAAGTATTCATTAACAACGTCCCATGCATAAACTACTTTACCATATTGATGTTTATGTACATGATTCATAACTGTTTTAATATACATTTCTGTACGTGCATCCATTACTTCTTGACTAACATAACCAGCATTTTTGTTATAACCTGATCTAAAGAACCAATCTGGTGTTTGAGAATGCCATAATAATGTATGTCCACGAAGTCCTAATCCTTGCTCAGCACAAATTTTTAAAGCATTGTCTACTTCATTAAAATTAAGTTGTGGTACTGTACTTTCTTTATAGTTGCTTGGAATATAATATCCCATACTTTTTGCTTGTTGTACAGAAATCATTTTAGGTGACCAGTTTGATAAAATGAAGTCTGGTTTCATGTGGTTTCCAAGTGTTGTACTATTATATTTTCCTTTGAAATAATTTTGAACACTTGAATTACATAATTCACTGTATTCAGCTGAAGCCCCTATCTTCCCAAACATATTGCCATAAGTATTAATTAATGTTGCATCTGCAGCATATATTACGCCACCTATGCTCATTACAAATGTTGTTGTAACAGCTAAAACTACTGTTGCCAACTTATTTCTCATTGTTTTCTTCATGTTAATTTCCCCCTTTTTATTGTAAAATAACTAATTTTGTACTTGTATACCTCCTTAAGTTTGTGCAACTTTTTTGCGTATTTCACAACCATTTTTTTACACTATGCATATATGCATTTTTATTATAACGCATTTTATAATTATTTATATACTTTTTTCCATAATGTTTAAAATTTTGTCTCGTTATGTATTTTCCTTTAATTTATTTTGAATTTATTTAATATTAATTGAATTTATATAACAAAAATGTGCATTTACACAATAAATATAAATGCACATTTCACTATTATTTATTTAATTTTAAATAGCACAGCTCTCTTCTTTAAATAATTTACGAATTTGCTCTAAATCTTTAGTCTTTCCTAAAGCTAACATAAGTTTAAGTCTTGCTTTAGGTCCTCGCATATCTCCACCCATAATCACGCCTAAATCAGAAAGCTCCTTACCACCTCCAGCATAGCCATAACTTTCAAATACACGACCTGAATGGCATCTTGAAACAATAACAACTACAACGTCTTTCTCAATGGCATAACGAATACCTTCTAACATTTTAGGAGATACATTTCCTCTACCCATGGCTTCAATAATAATTCCCACAGCACCAAAATCTACACTGCTACGGATAAAGCGTTCATCCATATCAATTACTGCTTTAATTAAATCAACCTTGCGTTCTACAATATCTGTTTCAATATGTTGGCGATAAGCAATGTCACGATACACAATAAAATCATTTGTATCAATAATGCCTAAAGGTCCATAAGGTGATTGGAATGTATTTAATGACAATGTGTTTGTCTTTGTCACTTCTGCTGCCGCATTGACTTCATTATTTAATACAACAAGTACACCTTTTCCTACAGCCTTAGGTGAAATAGCTGTACATACTGCTGCTGCTAAATTACTCGAACCATCATAACCAAGTTCTGAGCTATTACGCATAGCACCAACCACTACAACTGGCTTTTCATGTTGAATCGTTAAATCAAGGAAATATGCCGTTTCTTCTAATGTATCTGTACCATGGGTAACAATTATACCTGTTACATCTTCCTCATTTAATTTGTTAATAATTAATGTTTTTAATTCTAATAGTTTATTAATCGTCATATGTGGACCTGGAATCTCAGCGAAATTAATCACTTCAATATCCGCTAATTTATCAATATTATAAACCATTGATAATATTTGTTCGCCTGATAATGTAGGAATTGCTGCACCAATTTCATCATCAACAGTCATTGAGATTGTTCCACCTGTAAAAATAATACAAACCTTAGGTTTACGCATCTTGTTACTCCTTACGTCTATAAATTCATTTATATTATAGCGTATTTTTATGTAAATTAACCATATAAATTTTTAAGATTTTCTTAAATATAAAAAGGAGTTTTAATTAATGGTATCTTGTAAAACACCCCTTACTTTGTACCTTTAATTAAAACTCCCTATATAATTTATAAACGAAACGCTATATTCTAGTCTTTATTTTTCAATAATTTCTTCCGTCTCTACGATTCCATCTTTAATTCACGGTAGAAACAAGTTTCATTTCCTGTATGACATGAAATACCACCAGCTTGTTCTATTTGAACTAAAAGCGTATCCCCATCGCAATCAACACTTATGCTTTTTAAATATTGGTAATGTGAAGAAGTTTCACCTTTTAACCAAAGAGATTGTCTGCTACGACTAAAGTAATGCACTTTACCTGTTTCTAAAGTTTTGCCAAGGGCTTCTTCATTCATATAAGCTAGCATTCTTACTTTTTTGGAATCTACGTCTTGTACAATGACAGGAACAAGCCCTTTTTCATCAAACTTAACAGCCTTTATAAATTCTGAATAATCCATATCTACCTCCTTAATTTATCTCCTTCACTTCTTATAAACGAACAGGAATATGATTTTCTCTTAAATAAGCTTTTAAATCTTTGATTTCTAATTCTTTAAAGTGGAATAAAGAAGCTGCAAGTGCCGCATCTGCTTTACCTTCTTCAAAAGCTTCTAAGAAGTGTGATTTATTTCCAGCCCCACCTGATGCAACAACAGGAATATTAACCGCTTCACTTACTGCACGTGTTAATGCTAAATCATACCCCTTCTTAGTGCCATCTGCATCCATACTTGTTAAAAGAATTTCTCCTGCACCACGTTTTTCAGCTTCAATGGCCCATTCTACAGCATCAATACTTGTAGGAATACGCCCGCCATGAATATATACTTCAAAACCACTACCATCTAATTTACGTTTAGCATCAATAGCTACAACAATACATTGATTACCAAAACGTTCTGCGCCCTTATTAATAAGGCTAGGATCTTTAATAGCAGCAGAATTCATTCCTATTTTATCTGCACCTGCACTTAAGATGTTACGGATATCTTCAAGACTTCTTACGCCTCCACCTACAGTAAGAGGAATAAATACTTCTTGTGCTGTTTTTTCAACAACATCTAAAATAATATTTCTTTCATCTGATGAGGCTGTAATATCAAGGAATACAACTTCATCTGCGCCTGCGTCGCTATAAGCTTTAGCAATTTTAACCGGGTCCCCTGCATCAATTAAGTTAACAAAATTAACGCCCTTTACAACACGGCCACCCTTTACATCTAAACAAGGAATAATACGTTTACTAAGCATTTTATCTACCTCCTAGCTAAAACGTTTGGCTGCTTCTTCTAAGTCAATAGCCCCTACATAAAGGGCTTTCCCAATAATTGCACCATGTACATGAATTGCTTCTAAATTTTCAAGATCTTGCATACAAGACACGCCACCAGAAGCCACAATTTGTAAATTAGTTTCATCTACTAATTTTTTAGTTTCTTCAATATTAGGACCTTGCATCATACCATCTTTTGCAATGTCTGTATAAATCACAGTTTGAACACCCATTGTCTCTAATTCTTTACAAAAACTTAAAGCTGTTGTATCTGTTACTTCTAACCAACCTTCAATAGCAACTTGCCCATTTTTAGCATCTACACCAACTACAATGCGCTCTGCTCCAAAAGTTTCAATAGCCTCCTTAACAAGTGAACGATTTTTAATAGCCGCACTTCCTAAGATTACACGGTCTACACCGCGATCTAATTGAGCTTTGATTTGTTCGAGGCTACGAATACCGCCTCCTAATTCAATAGGAATATCAATAGCTTTTACAATAGCTTCTACAGCTTGCCCATTTTGGCTTTCACCGGCTTTTGCACCATCTAAATCTACGATGTGAAGATAAGCACCACCTAGGTCTTGCCATTTCTTAGCCATTTCAGCCGGATTATTTCCATATACTGTTACTTCATTATAATCACCTTGTAATAGGCGTACACATTGTCCTGCTTTTAAATCGATTGCTGGGTAAAGTTTCATCCTTTTAATCCTCCGAAGTTCCTTAAAATTTGAAGTCCTACATCCCCACTTTTTTCTGGATGGAACTGTGTTGCAAATACATTATCTTTTTGTGCTGATACAGCAATACGTGTACCATAGTTTGTATAACTGCTTACAATATCCGCTGTTGTTTGTAAATAATATGAATGTACAAAGTACACACTACTTTCATCTTTTAAACCTGCAAATAACGGCTCTTTTTTAGTAAATTCTAATGTATTCCAACCCATATGTGGCACTTTAAGCATTTCACCATTTGAAAGACGCATATCTTCTTCCTTAAATTTAATAATCTCACCTGGTAAAATTTTAAGCCCTTCATATTCACCATATTCATAACTTTTATCAAATAAAAGCTGCATTCCTAAACAAATACCTAAAAAAGGTTTTCCTGATTTTACAGCCTCTTGTATCGCCTGTGTCATTCCTGTTTCATTGAGCTGGTTGATAGCATCACGGAAAGCTCCTACACCTGGTAATACAACTTTATGTGCATTTTTAATATCTTCACGATTATTTGTAATATCTGCATCAAATCCTAAAGCTGTAAAAGCTTTTTGTACACTCTTTAAATTCCCCATGCCATAATCTATGATTGCAATATCCATCTTCCTGCCTCCTTTATCCTTCAAGCATGCCTTTTGTAGAAGCTACACCTTTAATACGAGAATTAAAAGTAACTGCTTGTAAAAGTGCTTTCGCAAATGCTTTACACATTCCCTCTACAATATGATGATTATTTTTACCACGGAGTACTTGAATATGGAGATTCATTCCTGCATTTACACCAACTGCTCTAAAGAATTCTTCTACCATTTCTGTATCAAAGTCGCCAATGCGGTCTGTTGTAAAAGGTGTATCTACATCAATATAAGGACGTCCTGATAAATCTACAGCACATAAAATAAGTGCTTCATCCATTGGGATAATGGCTTGCCCGTAACGGTTGATGCCTTCTTTTGTCCCTAATGCTTGTTTAATAGCTTGCCCTAACACAATTCCTACATCCTCTACCGTATGATGACAATCTACTTCTAAATCCCCATCTGCACATACTGCCAAATCACTTAACGAATGTTTGCCAATATGGGTAAGCATATGATCAAAAAAGCCAATTCCTGTTTGAATTTGTACTTTCCCTTCACCATCTAAATCTAAGCTTAATTTAATCTTTGTTTCTGCTGTATTTCTTTCAATCTCCGATTTTCTCATAATCTGCCTCCCGCCTCTATCCTTACTAACCTTAATGCATTATGTTAAATTAATTTTCCTAATGCTTTAAGAAGGATTTGATTTTCTTCTGGTCTTCCTACTGTAATACGGTAATAAGGCTTTTCATTTACTAACATTTTACGAATATAAATTTGCTCTTTAGCTAACCCTTCAAAAATACCATCTTTAAGCTCACACCAAATAAAATTGGCGTGTGAAGGATAAGTTGTAATCCCTAACACTACAAGTCCTTGATTTAACACATCACGTTCATCAATAATTTTTTTAATGTTTTCTTTATAAAGATCTGTATTTTCAATAGCCCAGTAAGCAGCTTCTTGAGAAAAGATGCTTAAATTATAAGGTACTCTTACGGTATTAATTAAATCAATCACATCTGTGCAGGCAACACCATATCCTACACGAGCACCTGCTAAAGCATAAGCTTTAGAGAATGTTTTTAAAACGATAAGGTTACTATATTCGTTAATAAGTGAAATACCACTTTCCTTACAATCATCAAATTCTGCATAAGCTTCATCTAAAACAACAAGCCCTTCAGCAACTTCTAAGATACGTTTAATATCTTCTACCTTCATAATGCAACCCGTTGGATTGTTTGGATTACAAATAAAAATAACTTTAGGCTTTTCTTTTTGAATGGCTTCAATAAATGCTTCTACATTATAAGTAAAATCTGCATTTAAAGGTACTTTAATAAGACTTGCACTATTTAAAACACTAAATTGTGCATACATACTAAATGAAGGATAAGGCATTAAAACCTTATCTTGATCTTCAATCGTACTGCTTAAGATACAATCGATAAGCTCATCTGAACCTACGCCACATACCACATTTTCTACTGCTACACCAAGATGTTTTGCAATGGCACTGCCTAATTTTAAGCTATCTGTATCAGGGTAACGACAACTAAGCATTTGCGTTTCTAACCAATTCTTCATATGTGCTACTAATCCTTCTGGAGCTGTATAAGGGCTTTCATTAGCATTTAAAATCACACCTTCTGTCACATAGGCACTGTGATAAGGTTTCATTTCTTGAAATCTAGGTCTCAAAAATCGCATTATTTCACCTCTTCATCCATTCTAACTTTAACTGAAAGTGCGTGAGCAAACAGTCTTTCACTTTCGGCAAATTTCACAATGCCTTCTCCAATTGGTAATAAGGCATCACGTGTAAATGAAAGGATACTACTTTTCTTCACAAAATCATCTACACCAAGTGGTGAGAAGAATCTTGCTGTACCACTTGTTGGTAAGACATGGTTAGGACCTGCCATATAATCCCCTACAGGCTCTGGTGTGTAGTGACCTAAGAAAATAGCACCTGCATTTGTAATCTTAGTTAAAACTTCAAATGGCGCGCCTACAGCAAGTTCTAAGTGTTCTGGTGCGATTTGATTTGATAAATCACAAGCTTCTTCAATATTTGACACAATAATTGCTGCACAGTAGTGTTGAAGTGATTCAGTTAAAATAGCTTTTCGAGGCATCTGTGCTACAAATTCATTAACTTTAACTACCACTTTTTCAGCAAGTGCTTTACTTGTTGTAATAAGTACAGCTGAAGCAAGTTCATCATGTTCTGCTTGTGAAAGTAAGTCCGCTGCTACATAAGTTGGATTAGCTGTTTCATCTGCTACAATTAAAATTTCACTAGGTCCAGCTATAGAATCAATGCTTACATGACCAAATACTTCACGTTTTGCAATGGCTACATAGATATTCCCAGGTCCTACAATTTTATCTACTTTAGGAATTGTCTCTGTTCCATAAGCTAAAGCTGCAATAGCTTGTGCGCCACCAATTTTATATACTTCATCTACACCTGCGATATAAGCTGCTGCTAAAACCTCTTGTGTTAAAGAGCCATCTTTAGAAGCTGGTGTTGTCATCACAATACGTTTAACACCTGCCACTTTAGCTGGAATGACATTCATAAGTACTGAAGAAGGATATGCCGCTTTACCACCTGGTACATAAACACCTGCAATTTCAAGAGGTGTGACACGTTGCCCTAAGATTTCACCATTATCTTTAATATCTAACCATGTATTTTGTTTTTGTTTCTCATGGAAAGCTTCAATGCGTTTTGCAGATAAAAGCATAGCTTCTTGTAAATCTTTGTCTAATCCTTCAAAAGCTGCTATCATTTCTTCTTTTGTGACACGTACATTAGCTGGTGTAATAGATGGATGGTCCCATTTAGCAGTATATTCAAATAATGCTGCATCTCCTTTAGTACGCACAGCTTCTACGATTTCTTTTGTTGCAAGGGCATAATTACTTGTATCCATGTTTCCACGTACTTTAAGAATATCTAAAAACTCTTGTTTTGCTGTTTGGTTGTCAATAATTCTAAGCATTTTCTCTCCTCCTTAAGTCTTCAATATTATTAAGTAAATTACGAATTGCATCATGTTTTACTTTCATACTTGCAGTATTTACGATACATCTTGCTGAAAGTGGTTCAATATCTGCTAATACAACAAGACCATTTTCTTCCAATGTTTTACCACTTTCTACAATATCTACGATAACGTCTGAAAGACCTACAATAGGTCCTAATTCAACAGAACCATTTAATTTAATAATTTCTACCGGACGATGGAACTTTTCAAAATAACTTTTTGCAATGGCTGGATATTTTGTCGCCACACGAATGAATTTTCCTGACTCTAAGAGTTCTTTCATTTCAGGTTTACCTGCTACTGCCATTTTACATTTTCCAAACTCTAAATCTAAAACTTCATATACAGAACGGTTCTCTTCTAAAATCGTATCTTTTCCTACGATTCCTATATCTGCAACCCCATAATCTACATAAGTAGGTACATCCGAAGCTTTTGATAAGAAGAAACGATATTTTCCATCATCACTTGTAAAAAGTAATTTTCTGCTTTCTCCTTCCATTTCCTTACATGTAATCCCTAACTCTTTTAATAACTCCATTGCTTTTTTAGCTAATCTTCCTTTAGCAAGTGCAAATGTTACTTGTTCCATACTACCCCTCCATTTTCCTTTAATCACTAATACTACATTAATTCATCTACTGATTTAACATCAACTTGACCTGTTGCCACATTATATATTTCAATGCTAGCACCTTCAATGAAGTGTAAAATACCACCTATTTTCTTTTCTTTTGCATAGTTTAGAGCTTCTTCAAAACTATCGAAGAAACTATTTTCAATAATCATACCTTGTTTGCGAAGTTCTTCACCCACTTGAATACTTACTTTTCTTGTATTAGCATAGGAAACAATTAAACTACGGTTTGTTTGGACTTCTTCAAGTGGCTCAATTTGCATTAAACGTTGCATTAATAAGTTAATATCAATTCCTACTCCAACAGCAGGTAAATCTCTACCAAATTCATTCAATAAACGATCATAACGTCCGCCTTCAGCTAAAGCGCTACCAATGCCTTCACAGAAAATTTGGAACATCATGCCTGTGTAATATTTTCCATAAGATAATAAACTAAAATCAAATAAAACATGTTCGCTTACACCATACTCTTTTATAATCTCATATAAATCTTCTAAATCCCCTAATGCTTTCTTTGCACGCTGTGAAGTCATTCTATCTTTTATAGAAGCTAAAAGTTCGATACTACCTGCACATTGTGTAAGCTCTAATAAAAGTTTTAAAGTTTCTTCATCGATTTGTGCAAGTTCTAAAATATTTTTAAGTTTTACGCCATCCTTACGTTCAATCGCTTCATATACTTGTGATCTTACCCCTTCACTAAGTCCAAGGTCGCTTAACATGTTTTCTAAGAATTGGCTACTTCCAATATGAATACTAAAATCTTTAAGCCCTGCTTGTTTAATTGCTGCGATAGCTACTTTAATAATTTCTGCATCTGCTTCTAAACAGTTCTTTCCAATAAGCTCGATTCCTGCTTGTGTAAATTCATGGAGCTTACCTTGATAACGTGCTGGATAGCGAAAACTGCTTGCAATATAACCGTAACGTTGTGGTAGTGATGTATTACTTTTTTGTGTGCATACTACTCTCGCAATAGCACGTGTCATATCACTTCTAAGCGCCATCATTTCTCCTTGTCGACTAATTAAATGATATAATCTAGGTTGTTGATATTCTCCCTCACCTACTGTAAACACATTTAAATACTCAAAAGTAGGTGTTTCGATTAAATCATAGCTATAGCTACGAAATGCTTCTTTTATTTGTTCTTGAATTTTATCTTTAAGGGCCGCCTCTGGTCCAATATAATCTTTTACACCTTCTGGAATATGCAATGTATAATTCTTCATTGTTCACCCTCACTTTACTATGATAAAGTAATAAATTAATAAAGTAAGTATATACGATATCTTTAAGAAAATCAATACATTAGAATATAATTTTAAAGTATTATATAATATTTTATGTCTATTTTAAACATTTTTATTTATTTTTTCTCTTTGCTAAATATAAAAATAACGTTCATGACCCATTTGCACGTTGCAAATTTATGTTATCATAAACGTTATTTCTATGATTTTATATAAAACAAAACGTCTTATTTATTACTCACTCTTTAAATTATAAAAGATATAAATCTTTATACTTTGATTCAAAGTATTGAAGGAGTAGCTAAATATTAATATCCTCTTGACAGCTAGCTTTTATGATTTCAATCGGTAATTTAGAAGCCCCATATTGATGAATATTTGTACTAAGCCAATTTGTAATACGGTTAAGTTCTCCTTTATTAATATGGCCATCTAAATCAATAAATCCTCCTGTTTACTTGATGTGCTTATATTCCTCTGAATTTAATGCTTCTACTTCTTTTCCAATAGCCGCTTCATGACATTCAAACTTTTTAAGATTATGGCTGCTCATTTCACATGGACTGCCACAACAACAGCCATATTGGTGTTTTTTCGTGTATTCAAAACAATTCAGATTGATTTTATGTTGTAAATTAGCTATATCTACCACATAAATATGATTCTCTATCTCAATCATTCCTAATCGATGTTCACCTAAATACAACTTAAATTTTGTTAAATCCTCATCCATAAACTCATGTAAGTCATAATAACCTACATCACGAATTTCCTTAATCATTTTATTAAGACGCCCATCTTCTTTGGCACAACTATTAGAAAAGCTTATGATATAAGGATCCTTCACCTTCTGATATAGGCCGTATACTTTTTTAGTTTCTTTTGCACACTACGTAAAGCTTTATTTAAATCAATTGCTTCTGGCACCATCACGTAAAACAAATTTGTTTTTCATTCTCAGCGTTAAGAGTTATATCCAAATCCAGTGTTTCACCTATTCTTTGTAAACTTGTGTTCCATTCATTTTTTATGCTTTCATCTACAGTATTATTTTCTTCGTAATACAATATTATCTCATAATGTCTTTTATTCATATCTTTTCCTTTGCTTTTATATTATGTATTTTTATTGTATCATTATTTTTTCAATACGAAAGAACAGCAGTACTTCACCTTTTGAAATACTGCTCTTCTACTTATTTAGTCTATTTAATGTTTTTCTTTTTCATATAAAAGATTTTCTAATGCATGTACAAATTTTTGTGTTAGTACATCACCATAAGATTTTGCTTTTCCTTTTCTCATATCAATCTCCTTAAATTTATTTTCCTTAGTATTTGTGAAGTTCTGTTTTCTATTCAGGTATTTTATGGATATATATTTGATACTCCTAAAAAACAAGTTATTAATTAACATACGCAAAAGAGGTCAAAGAAATCACAAATGATTTCTTTGACCTCTCTTCTAATCAATCTATTAGTGAATAAAGAATTTTAAAATAAAGATAAATCCTACAATATATGTTACAAAATTAATTTCTTTATATCTACCTGATGCTAGTTTTAAGATAATGTATGAAACTACACCAAATACAATGCCATCTGAAATCGAATAAGCAAATGGCATCATTAATATTGTTAAAAAAGCTGGAATAGCTTCTGTAAAATCTTCTAAATTAATTTCTTTAATTGGCTCCATCATAAAGAGTCCAACTAAGATTAAAACAGCTGCTGTTACTGCTGACGTAATAACACCAAATACTGGCGCAAAGAATAAAGCAATCGCAAACATAATAGATGTTGTTACTGCTGTTAAACCTGTTCTACCGCCTTCTGCTACACCTGAAGCACTCTCTACGAAAGTACTTACTGTACTTGTTCCAAGACAAGCTCCTACAGTTGTTCCCACTGCATCTGCAAATAATGCTTTTTTGATATTTGGTACTTTACCATTTTCATCTAACATTTTAGCCTTTGTAGCTACTCCTACTAATGTACCAATTGTATCAAACATATCCATGAATAATAATGTAAATAATACAATCACCATATCAATAGAGAAAATGTTATGCCATTCAAATTTAAGGAAAGTTGGCGCAAGTGAAGGTGGCATACTCAAAATTTGTGTTGGTAAACTAATGACACCCATTGGAATTCCCACTGCTGCCGTAAGTAACATTCCAATAAATAATGCCCCTTTTACATTTCTAACAAGTAAAATACTTGTAATCACAAGTCCAATAATTGCTAAAAGTCCTGGCCCTGCTAAAATATTACCAAGTGCTAAAATTGTACTGCCATCTTCTGGATGTACGACAATACCTGCACCTTCTAAACCAACAAGGGCAATAAATAAACCAATCCCTACTGAAATCGCTTTTTTAATATTATCTGGAATCGCATCTACAATTGCTTCTCTTACATTAAAAGCTGTTAATAAAATGAAGATAATCCCTTCTAATAAAACTGCTGTTAATGCAAACTCAAATGTATAACCCATCCCTAAGACTACCGTATAAGCAAAGAAAGCATTAAGCCCCATACCTGGTGCTTGTGCAAATGGTAATTTCGCATAAACTCCCATAAGCATTGTTGCTACCACTGCTGATAAAGCAGTGGCTGTAAATACAGCACCTTGATCCATACCAGCTGCTGATAAAATGGATGGATTTACAATCAAAATATATGCCATTGTCATAAATGTTGTAAGCCCTGCTACAACTTCTGTTTTAATTGTTGTATTATTCTCTTTTAGTTTAAAATATCTTTCAACCATCTCGTCACTCTTTCTAGTTATTTTCAACATGTAAAATAATAACATATATCGGTTAACATGGCAAGTGTTTTTCCGAACTTTTTCTAGTTTTACTCGAAAATTATTCGGTTTATAGTTTCATACCACCTTGACTTGCTTGTTGATAAATATAGAAAGGAATCCCTAAAAACATAAGGATAAAAATCCACATTGCTGAATTTGTCCCTGAACCATATACAATATAAATCGCATAAGCAAAAGCAAGTAAAAATCGAATGTTCTTCCAAGTAAAGCTTAAAATATTCACTGGTCTTTCTTTTAAAGTTAAGATAATCTCCGCACCAGCTGTTAAAGCATAAGCTGGAATAAATGAAAGTGTTGCTAAATTCACCATAAAATCAAAAGCTGTTGTTAATGAAGAAACATAGTTTAAAATTAAAATAATGTTTGTACATGCCCCTGTAATAAGTAATGAGACATATGGTGTTTGATAACGTGGATGTATTGCCGCAAAGAAACTTGGGAATAACCCATCTTTCCCCGCCGCAAATGATAAACGCGCCGTTGTTAAAGTCCAACCTGAAAGTGCGCCTGTAACCGAAATAATAATCCCTAACGCAATGAAGCTGCCCCCCCAAGTTGCACCAGTAATTTCATTAATACTAGCTGCAAGTGGTGCACTTGCATTGACAAGTTCCGCTTGTGGCAGACTTCCCATTGATAAAATAGAAATAATTAAATGAATAATCGATACAAATAATGTCCCTAATAATGTACTTTTTCTAATATTCACTTCTAGGTCTTTAATTTCTCCTCCTGAAATCGATGCACTCTCAAAACCAATAAATGACCATAAAGTTACTGCAATAGCTGCTGGAAGGCTTCCTGATCCTCTTACAGCTTCCAAAGAATACGTATTTAAATACGCTGAATCAAATCCAATAATTGCAATGATTACAAATACAACAATTACTGCAATTTTTAAAACCGTGCTGATAATGCCTACATATCCACCACCTTTAACGCCTCTATAGTTAATAAGTGTAAAAATCCATAAAAAGGCTGATGATACTAAGAAAGAAACTAAATCATTCGTTGCAATCTCAGGAATAAATACAGTAATATAACGAATAATTGCCGCATTTCCAATCCAAGAAAGAGCCAATCCAAAATGTCCATGCCACTAAGAAGCCCATAAATTTACCATAAGCCTTTTCAACATAAACAACAGGTCCACCTGTTTCTGAATATAATGTTCCTAAATTTGCAAAGCATAATGCTAATAATATAGAACTAATTCCTGTAATCACCTATGCTGCCATATTGGTATATGGATTTGCAACCTGTACTAAAGTTTGAGGTGATGTAAAAACACCTGACCCCATCATATTTCCTACAACAATAGCAGTTACTGCCCCAAGCCCTAACTCACGTTTTAGTTTTTGAGGCGTTTTTACTTCACTTTTTTTCATAATTACTATCCTCTATATAAAATTATTTTGTCAATTATATTTATTTTGTCATAATCCTTAATGATTTATGCTAAAATCTCCTCTCATAAAAAAGAGTCAGCTTTTAGCTCAATGTCATTAAGTTAGCTATCTTTCTTAATGATTAATTATAAATCAAGAATGTTTCAGTAAAATAATACTGTTTCATTCTTGGTTTATTTTTATGATTTTCTATTTTGCCCACACTAAATACTCCGTTGTAAAAAGCGGAGTGAAAAAGTTGTATTTTTCTAGATTTATGATAATCTATAATTGAATGAAACTACAGTAGTACTGACAGCTACTCGCTGCCTTTGACGATTTGGTCTTACGAGAAGAAGAAATCGCCGTATTGTAGCTTCTATATCATATGTTGGCTCCAATTTTCTGAGCTTAAAAAAGTGCAGACAAATTTTTGTAGCCTGCGTGAAAAAGACCTGAAGGTGGTGCTTTAGGTCTTTTTCTTTGCCTTTTTCTTTTAATAGCATTTTTAATGTAATAGACATACTGAAGTTATACATCACCAAATGAGCATAAATTTCCTGTAAAATAAGTTTCTATTGCCCATCTTTTTCTATAAATTTCTTTTAGCTCTTCTACACTAAATCTATCTTCAGAGAGACTTGTAGCAATTGCTTCATAACTATCATCTATTATTTTAAATCTCACAAATCGTATTGTCATTTCGTAATCAGGACATTTACTATTTTCAATAAAGTCAAAACGACTTTGCTTTGTAAAATACTTGTATTTTTTAGGATTTACTGCTGCTGAACCAGTAGAGTGCCTTGTAATAACAATGCGTTTTTGTAACATCAAATGTTTCCGTATCAGGCAAATCTAAGCCTGATA
This sequence comes from Cellulosilyticum ruminicola JCM 14822, assembly GCF_001311925.1. Classification (GTDB taxonomy): domain Bacteria; phylum Bacillota; class Clostridia; order Lachnospirales; family Cellulosilyticaceae; genus Cellulosilyticum; species Cellulosilyticum ruminicola. Next base: position 3,415 of record NZ_BBCG01000055.1, on the reverse strand, counting down.
GTATACCGTTACTTTTAACATCCTTGATTCTGATGATATAATCAAAAAGTCGTTCTTCAATATGAACGAATAGATTATAGTTCTCATATCCACGATCAGCCATAATGATAACGGGATACTTTTCTAAAAGCTTATCTACAAGCTCACAAGCCGCACTACACTCATTTTCTTTGATTCCTTTTTGAACAACTGCATCTACAAACTGTTTAGTTTCTACATCAAAAGCAGCATTTAAATGTAATGTTAATACATGATTTTTTCCTATCACATTATCTTCATAAGGATTAGATGCTAGCCTTGAAATAAAGTAGTGGAATAATCATTTCGTTTAATAAACTCATGAAATAAATATTCAAAAGCTTTATAAGTTAGCTTTTTACGTTGCTGAACAAAGGCTGATGCAGTAGGAAAACCATCACTGTATTCAAAAAACTCTCCAATTTTATGCCCTAAACTGTTGCTTCCCAAAGATAAAATTAAACGTATAAGTGTTTCAAAGTCAAACTTTCTTTGACGCATAAAACAACCTTTTTCCAGAGTAGAAAATTCCTGAGGGTTGCTACTCATTTCTTTTATAATTTCTATTAAACAATTTTTTAGTTCATTTGCGTGTGTATTCATCACAACACCTCCTCAACGAGGAGGCTTCGCTGCAAATTTTCTATATTTTGTCAAACTTTTTTCGCACAAAAATAACCAAGTACCTATAATAAGTACTTGGTTATTTTAAAAAATCTTAGAATCAATGTCTTAACTTAATGACATTGGCTTTTAGCTGACTCCTTTTCTATTATTATATAAAAATTATCTTTTTGTTCTTTTATAAAATGCAAATAAAATAATGCCAAGTACTAATATTGAACTCCCTAATGTAAGCCATAGATTAGTTGTAAATCCAGCTACAATATATCCTACAAAACAAGCAACTGCCACAACTAATGTATATGGAATTTGAGATGAAACGTGTTCAATATGTCTGCATCCAGCACCTGTTGAAGAAAGAATAGTTGTATCTGAAATTGGTGAACAGTGATCTCCAAATACAGCTCCTGCAAGTGTTGCTGCAATAGAAATTGTCACAAGATGTGGTGCAACTGCACTACAAATCATTACAACAATAGGAATAAGTACGCCAAATGTTCCCCATGAAGTTCCCATCGCAAAAGCAAGCTCCTGCTACAATGAAAATAATAGCTGGAATAAGTGCTGGTGCCATATTTGAAGCTTTTACTAAACTTCCTACATAATCTCCAGTATTAAGTAAGTCACGACATACACCACTAATTGTCCAGGCAAGTGTTAAAATGATAAATGCACCTACCATTGATTTAACCCCTATACCAATTCCCTCCATAAAATCTTTGAAAGAAACAACCTTACGTGGTACAAAAAGTAAAAAGGCTACAATTAAAGCCCCAAACCCAGCCATTGCTAAGGCTGGACCTGCATCTGTATTTCCAAAGCCTTCTGCAAGTGTCATGCCACCATTAAAGTAACCACCTACATATAACATTGCAAGTATTGCAAAAATAATTAATGTAACAATTGGAATAAGTAAATCATATACACGACCTTTTGGTGAAATTTTCATTTTTGAAAGTTCATCATCTTCACCTTGTATCACTACTGTTTCTGCATTACCATTTCTAGCTTCCTCTTCAAATTTAGCCATTGGCCCAAATTCAACATCTGTGCAACAGAGTATAACAACCATAATAAGCGTTAAAATCGCATAAAGGTTAAATGGAATTGTTGCCATAAATGTTTCCATTCCATTAAGTGGTACACCATTTACATCTAATCCACTCATTTGTGACATAACTGATGCTGCCCATGATGAAATAGGTGCAATAATACAAATTGGTGCTGCTGTTGCATCAATAATATAAGCAAGCTTAGCACGTGAAATTTTAAATCTATCAGCTACTGGTCTCATAACCGTTCCAATTGTTAAACAGTTAAAATAATCATCAATAAAAATTAAAATACCTAAAACAGATGTCCCAAGCTGTGCACCTCTTTTAGATTTAATTTTTTGGCTAGCCCATTCACCATAAGCTTTTGAACCTCCTGCCATAGTAATAACTGCTACTAAGGCACCTAAAAATCCTAAGAATAAAATAATTGAAGCATTTGCTCCTAATTTTTCTGCCATTAATGCAAAAGTTACATCTATTGCCTTAACTACACCGCCCCCTGTACTAAAAGCATAAATAAATGTTCCTGATAAAATGCCCACCATAAGCGATGAAATAACCTCTTTTGTTACAAGTGCTAATACAATCGCTATAACCGGTGGAATAATTGATAAAATTCCTACACTAATTGCATCCATATGTTGTCTCCATTCTATTTTTATAAGTCTAACAAAAAAGTCTTGAGCGCATCACTCAAGACTTTTGTTAAACTCTTTACAAGCATCTAAAATAGTGCTTTATTTAACCCGTTCTCGGTGATAGCCCTCCACAAAACAAGTTTGTGACAGTGTTATATATATTTTATATAACCCCAACACTATAGTCTTAAAGCATTAACTATAAGTTTCGGCGAAATTTCCTTTCTATTTGCTTCAATGTGCTTAACTCGGCAAATATACTCTTAAAGTTCGCAACCTCTATCTACTCTTATTTAATTGTTAGCTTTATATTACTATAAACGATAAATTTCTAAAAGTAAAGCATTATATCAAAGTCATTAAATTAAAAATTTTTAGTTTTTAATTCCATTTCTTTCATAACGATTAGATCCCAAAAACTAACGTTTTTGAAGTCTTATTGTAGTTACATTTATTTACATCTTCTATTGCACTTAATTTTTACCAATAAATGTAATATCGCTATACTTAAAATTGTATCCGAAGTTAAGATACCTTTTTTCTTAAGGTATCTGAGCAGTTTATTAAAGTTATATGCTCCAATTTTGAAGCCAAACACTATTTTTGAGCGCAAAAGGCCACGAACTGGCATGGCATCCACTTTGTATATTCTTTTGTTTGCATTAATTCACGAATCTTACTGTTACTATAACTTTTATTGCTAAACTTAACACTATATCCTTTTTTTCTTTTTTGCTCGGGCATTAATTACGTAGTGGACAATTTTCACATTGTTCGTTCTTAAATTTTGCTGTATGGCTATTTTTATTAAAATAGCTCATTTGTGGTATTTCCTTATTAGGGCATAAGACTATTTTTTGCGTTTCTTCATCTACTTCAAAAGAACTATATGGTAATTTCTCCTGTGCTGGTGCTTTTCCTACTAATTGACTTGATTTTAACATAATCCCTTGTTTTTTGGCCTTTTTGATCCATTTCATAAGAATAGTAAGCACCATCTACTAATACATTGACTTGTGGCACTTTACCAAGAGCATCTATTACATCTTCACAAAATCTAATATCAGAATAGGTGTTAGA
>NZ_BBCG01000054.1 GCF_001311925.1 Cellulosilyticum ruminicola JCM 14822 | reverse complement strand
CATGGTTGGTATTTTAGATGGTTACTTCCACCAAACAGGTCAACACATCAACGTAAACGTACTTCACAAAGACGTATTATTAGATGCTATGGATCACCCAGAAAAATACCCACAACTTACAATTCGTGTATCTGGATACGCTGTAACTTCGTTAAATTAACAAGAGAACAACAGTTAGACGTTATCAGCCGTACATTCCACGAAAGAATGTAATTACAGCGTTTACAATAATCCCATATAACGAGAAGTAGATAATTCTAAAATAAACTAAATTAAATTTCCTCATTTAAAAATAGATAAAACATCTCCAAGATATTCACCATTTAATCTTGGAGATGTTTTTTATTTTGAGTAATGAGAAGTGGTGAGATATTAATCTTTCAGGGGATTATGCTTGCTTAAAGTGATAAAAAATGTTAGTGTAATGAGAAGAACACTAGAAAAGGAGATGCTGCTAGGTAATGGGTCAGGGCAAGACTTTGACCATATTTTAGGTAGCAAAAAAGATGCTAAGAGAAATATATAATAAAATTGCTGATGGACAAGATGTACGTAAAAATTTAATCGAGCTTAAAAAGCTTTTAAAGGATAAAAATAATCTCCTTGCGTTTCAATATTTCTTAGGAGGAGATTATTCATTACTTGAGGACCTTTTAGAAAATGAAGATACGAAAACGCGCAAAAATGTAGCTTTAATTATGGGTGAATTAAAGGCACCTGAATTTAGAAGCAAACTTTACTCAGCTTATGAACGTGAAGATAAATTATTTATTAAGGTAGACTACTTAGAAGCCCTTAAAGGCTATGATTATAGTGATTTAAGTGATAAGCTTAAGGCGCGTTTAGAGTACCTTACAACTGGTGAATTTGAAGAAACAAGTATGAAACATATCAATGAAGAAAAACGTGCTTTAACAGAGATGCTTTTAAAAGTAGAAAAGCCAAGAATGCACAAATTCATAGGGTATAATGTTATTTCAGATTTAATTCTTTTAACAAATCGTAATTATAGAGAAGTGACATTAGATCAAATTAAAAATGGAAATGCTAAAGCGTTTAATGCAGGTGTAATGGTACGTACAAGAGATTTAGATGAGATCTTAAATATTCGTACGTATACAGAGATGCTTTTTAGACTGAGAAATGTACCTACAGTAGAAATGGAACCGGCAGCAATTGCACAAGCCCTTTGTAAAGGTGGTTTATTAGAGTTTTTAAATGAAAGACACGAAGGAAAAAATCCTTACTACTTTAGATTAGAAGTTAAAAGTAAAATGTTACTTGATAAGAAAAGTGACCTTACTAAGAAGATTGCAAGCCAGTTAGAAGAAAAATCAGGTAGAGCTCTTATTAACTCAACTTCTAACTATGAATTTGAAATTCGTTTAATCGAAAGTAAAGAAAGCGTATTTAATGTCCTTATTAAACTTTACACAATCAAAGATGAACGTTTCAGTTATAGAAAAGAAGCTGTAGCAGCTAGTATTTCGCCAGTTACAGCGGCGCTTGTAAGCAAGCTGGCAGAACCTTACCTTGTAAAAAATGCACAGGTTTTAGATCCATTTTGTGGCGTAGGAACAATGCTTATTGAACGTAATAAACTTGCACCAGCGACACCAATGTACGGTATAGATAGTTTCGGGCAAGCTATCGATAAAGCCATTATTAATTCAAGAGCAGCACATATGACAATTAACTTCATTAATCGTAATTTCTTTGATTTTAAACATGGTTATTTATTTGATGAAATCTTTACAAATATGCCTGCGCAAACAGGACGCAAGAGTGAAGATGAAATGATGATGCTTTATCATGATTTCTTTAATAAGGCTTTAGAGGTATTAAAAGATGAAGCACTTATTGTTATGTATACAAGAAATAAAGAAATGGTAGAATGTGAAGTAAAAGCGCGTGAGGCTTACGAAATACTTAAGAAATTTGAGATTTCTAAGAAAGAAGCAGCATATGTATACATTTTAGTAGTGAAGCAATAAAAAAATATACCAAATATAATTTTTCCATGTAGAAAGTGGAAATTGTTGCCGATTTTTTTAAAGAAAAAGTTTTTTAATAATTTTATTATCTCTTATTTCTAAAATACATAAAACATGGTAAAATGTGACTTATTACAATTGTATATGACAGAGGAGTTTAATGTAAAGGGTTAAATAAGATGAATAATAATAATTTAAGTACTAAAATATCTATAAGAGAACAAGATATTTTAGGTGAAGTAAGTAATATTTGTATGGGTACTGCGGCAAGTACATTATTTACAATTTTAAACAATCGTAAAGTATCAATTACGACTCCAAATGTTCGTGTATTAGGATATGAAGAGGTTGAAGAATACTTTGCGAAAGAAGCAGTAGTCACAGCGACTAAATCAGTAGAAGGGGTAAAAGACACTAATTTACAAAAGAATTAATTGTAAATTTAGCTCAAACTAAACTATAACATATATAAATAGAGGGAAAACAAAATGGCAAATAGAATTGTAGTAGTAGATGATGCAGCATTCATGAGAATGATGTTAAAAGATATTTTAGTTAAAAATGGATTTGATGTAGTAGCTGAAGCTGAAAATGGTTTAAAAGCTATCGAAGCTTACAAAGAACACATGCCAGACCTTATGCTTATGGATATCACAATGCCAGAACTTGATGGTATTGCAGCTGTTAAAAAAATTAAAGAAATCGATGCAAATGCTAAAATCGTTATGTGTTCAGCAATGGGACAACAAGCAATGGTATTAGAATCTATTCAAGCAGGAGCTAGAGATTTTATCGTTAAACCATTCCAAGCAGAACGTATTATCGAAGCTGTAAATAAGGTACTTGGTAAATAATTTATTTCTAAGTTAAAAAAGAGACTTATGTTTGAGACATAGGTCTCTTTTTTTATTAAATTAGGCGCTTTTTAATTAAATTAAGTGGTGCAAAATATTATGTCTATTGCAAAAATGGTTAAATATGTAATGCAAGGATTTACATTGATTAAAATTGTTTAAGAAATATATAATTTTAAATGGAAAATTTAAAATACTATGTATTATCGGGGGAGATATATAGTTAAAGGAGATAGGGACATGAGTATTTTAAACAACTATAGATTAATATGGATGTGTTTAATAGTAGCATTGATGTCGAATTTATGTTTAGGAAGTACTATTGATAAACTGGTTCAAGAGATAGCAGTGGTACAAAAAATAAGCGGAGAATGCATAGAGGGGGATGCTATTTTTGTATCATTAGAGGGAGATGATATACAAGGGGATGGTAGTATTGAGAAGCCTTATGCAAGTTTTAAAAAGGCATTAAGTAATATTAGTCCAGGTCAAACACTCTATATCCGAGGAGGCGTATATACAGAAGCTATTACATTGCGAAAGTCGGGTAAAGAAAATGAATATATTAAGATTTGTAACTATCTTGGAGAAGAAGTTATACTAGACTATAGTGAGTGTAATAAAGAAATAATGATTAATCTTGGCGGGCAATCATATATTCATATAGAGGGCTTGGAACTTAGAAATAATGTAAATAAATGGACCTATGGTTTTTATTTAGGTAATGGTGAAAATCATATTATTATTAAGGATAATAAAATTCATGATTTATATGCCACAAGACCAACTTCATCAAATTCTGGAGCTAATGGGATTATATGTTATGGAAGCAGGGCAGATAAGAGTATTAATAATGTTTTAATAGAAGGCAATGAAGTATATGATTGTAATACGGGTTGGTGCGAAGCAATTACAGTAGCTGGAAACTGTGAGTACATAAGCGTAATCAATAATAATGTAAGAAATACAGGAAATATAGGAATAGATTTTGCGGGAAACTTTGGCTATTGTAGTATTCCTGAGTTAGATAAACCTAGATACTGTGAGGCAATAGGTAATGTGATTTCAGATGAAAATAGCCCTAATGCAATTAGCTATGGTCTTTATGTAGATGGTGGCAGAGATATTTTGTTTGATAGAAATATTATTTATAACTGTGCAGGTGGAATAGAGGTTGGCGCAGAAGAACCTTCCGAATACCCTACAAGAAATATTATTATAAGAAATAATCTTATTTACAATAATATAGAAAATGGACTTACTGTAGGTGGGTATTACATTGGTGGTGGTAAGGTTGAAAATGTGAAAATTTATAATAATACGGTTGTTAATAATGGAGAAGAGAACGGCGAACTTGTAATTTCTATTGTAAATGGCTTACAGGTAGCAAATAATATTTTCTATACCAATCAATATAAGCCTCTTATTAATAGTCGATTTGAAAGTAGTTATACAAAGAATATAAGCTTTAGCCATAATTTATATTATAGTGGATACAGTGAAGAAAAAGCTAAATTTGAAATGCAAGGGGAGTGTATAGGGAGTGTTGAAAACTGGCGTGAAAGCTATGAACCATCAGTATCATATGGCAAACCTGAATTTGAAAATATGAGAACAGACAACTATACTCTAGTCAAAGAATCTCTAGGTGTTAACAGTGGAGATAATGACATTGAGGCAGGAGAACTAGATTTAAATCATGCAATGCGCTATCAAGAGATTATTGATTGTGGAGCCTATGAATATAACGAAGAAGACAAAAATCAAGGCGAAGAAATTATTCTAGGAGAAGAAAAAGATCAAAGTGAAGAAAAAATCCCGGTAGAAGAAGATAAAGCTCAAAATGAAGAAGACAATCAAGAGAAAGAAAATAATGAAAGTGAAGAAGTAGATCAAATTCAAGATAGTAATTTATTACCTAGCTTTAGTAAAGAGGTATGGCATATTGTAAATAATGCTACTCAGTTAGAAATACAAGATGATAGAAGTATGCGTATCATTACACCTAAAGCATGGAAGGGAATATCTTTATGGGGAGTCACAGGATTACCACAGAATAAAGTACTAGAAATTGGCTATGATTTACTAGGGGAGAGAAACAGTGTACAAGTATGGGCAGATGGAAGTTGCTTAGTTGAATTAAAAAGCGTTCAAAGCAGTACAAAGACTTTTATCATACCAGAAGGGACGGAGACGGTAGATATTTGCATTGCTGCTAGTAAAAAAAATACAGCAATTATTGTAAATGGACTATATGTTAAGCAAGTAGAATAAATAGACTGTGATAGAAGGCTAAAGTTGTAGAGTATTTGTACAACTTTAGCCTTTATTTTGACATGAAAAATTAAAATGTAATCTTTTAAACAAGCAATAGATTGAGTACTTAAGATTGCAATAGTGATTAAATTGATGATTGCCATAAAGCCTATGAAAACATTAGCTTTGATTTGTAGATTTGTGCAAGTGTACTTAAAGCTAGAAGCTGCACCTAAAAGAGCAATCATCCACATCCAAAATACAGCGCTAGATCCACCGAAGGCGATAGCAATAGCTACACAGCGATATTACTAGTACCTACACGGGAAGCGGTACTAATGCAAAATGCTTGGAATGAAGAAATGCTACCTGATTTTGGCTCCAATTTGCCAATGCCATCACCAAGTAAACTAAGCATTTCTTTGAAATACGTAAATTGAACAAAGTCTGTTCCAACAGTGAAGTAAACACCTAAAACAATTAAGGGAATAATAAGTAGATTGCCCCAAAGGATGTTATTAAGTGTTTGTACAATGTCATTTAAAAATTCAATAATATCTGTTATCCTTCTGTAGTTTATAACGCGTGCATACATGCTACGCAATATCTATGTCTATGTTTATGTTATTATATTTGAAAATGGGTACTTCGTCCAATAAACGCCAATATAAGCGAGTTAGAGCAGAAGTGTTAAAACATACAATTATTATAAGTATCTCTATACAGAGTGGAAAAATACATTTGTAAAAGTCTGAAAGAAAAAATATTATAAAAATACCATTAATTGGTCGTGATATCCTTAATGTATTAGATAATTAGTGTAAAAATATATAAGTTTTTTAACTTGTCACTACAAGTTAGGGGGTAAAAAGCAACATAATAGGTTAAAGCGATTGTTGTGCAGAGTAACTAGGTATAGAATAGGACTCAGGAAGGGGGTATGAATATGAAAAGGAAAATCATGGGCTTACTAGTAGTAATTGCTATGTGTTTTTCAATGATACCTGCAAACTGCATTTTTGCAGCTACAGTAATTAATGACTGTAAAACAGGTAATGTAGACGGCTATGATTACGAGCTTTGGAAAGACTATGGAAATACTAGTATGACACTAAATGGTGGAACTAAATTTAGTTGCCAATGGAATAGTATAGGTAATGCATTATTCCGTATTGGTAAAAAATTTGATTCTACTAAAACGTATCAACAACTTGGTAACATTTCAGTAGACTATGCATGTGATTATAAACCAGATGGTAACTCATACCTATGTGTTTATGGCTGGACAAAAAGTCCTTTAGTTGAATACTACGTTGTAGACAGCTGGGGTACTTGGAGACCACCTGGAGCAACACCAATAGGACAAATCACAGTTGATGGTGGTACTTATGATGTATATGAAACAACTAGAGTAAATCAACCATCAATCGAAGGTAACACAACATTCAAGCAATACTGGAGTGTACGTACATCTAAGAGAACAAGTGGAACAATTTCATTAAGTGAACACTTTAAGAAATGGGAAGCCATGGGACTTAAGATGGGTAAAATGTATGAAGCAGCTTTAACAGTTGAAGGTTACCAAAGCAGTGGTAGTGCTAATGTAACTAAGAATGAAATTGTTGTAGGTGGTTCATCAACAGGAAGTAATCAAGGAAACAATAATCCAGTATCAAGTTCAGGATACACAAACACAGCAGATGTTTCTTGGATTGATCCAAGTACTAAATTAGTAGCACTTAGCTTTGATGATGGTCCAGTTAATAATGGTTCATCAGCTACTAGAATCCAAGATGTTATGAAGAAATACAATATGCATTGTACATTCTTCTATTGGGGCATCACAATGGGTGGTAATACATCTGAGATTCAACGTGCATATGAATTAGGATGTGAGGTAGCAAACCACACAAATACTCATTCTTATTTAACAAATATGTCATCAGATCAAATCAAAGATGAAATTGGGAAAGTAAATAATGTCTTAAAAGGCATTTCAGGCAAAGCATCTAACCTTATTCGTCCACCTTACTTAGCAACAAATGGAACTGTAACAAGTTCAGTTGATGCTCCACTTGTTACATGTAGTATTGATAGTAAAGACTGGGATGGCGCAAGCAAAGATCAAATCATTAGCAATGTATTAAACAATGTAAAAGATGGTTCTATTGTTTTAATGCATGAAACTTATGATACAACAGCAGCAGCAGTAGAATATCTCGTACCAGAATTAATTAAGAGAGGTTATACAATTGTTACTGTTTCAGAACTTGCTAAAATGAAAAATAGTAATATCACAAATGGTCAAATCATTGATCAAATTCAAGGCCCTAACCGTACAGATCTTTACAAAAAGGGTGGAAGCTCATCAAGTCAAGGCGGTCAAACAACTCCTGTAACACCAGCTGGTAATTATGCAACATTAAAAGATGGTTGGTATTATATTAAAGACAACAACTCTCAAAACTATCTTCAAGTAACAAATAATACAGGTTCAGATGGTCAAAACGTAGAAGTTGGTAAAGGAACAGGCGTAGATGGACAAAAATGGTACCTTAAAAATGTTGGAGATGGCTATGTAACATTTAAGAATGGTACAGGATATGCTTTAGATATAGCTTATGCTAAAGATGAAGATAATACAAACGTTCAAGTTATACAGTTCATAACCAAAGTGGACAATTATTTAAATTATTAACAACAAACAAAGATGGTCAATATGGTATCGTAACAAAATGTTCTTCAGATACTAAAGGTCTAGATGTAGAAGACAAATCTACTACACCTGGTGCAAATGTACAACAATATTCTTACTGGGGTGGCGCTAACCAAGTATGGGTATTAGAACCTTGCGATAAATCACAAGAAGGTTCTGGTTCTAGTACAGGAACAACAACACCAGGACAAAAAGAAGAACAACCACAACAAACAGCTAAAGATGCAGTTTCAGCTAAAATTACATCTGACTGGGGTAGTGGTGCAGTAGCTGATATTACAGTTACAAATACTACAGGTAAAGATTTAAATAACTGGACTTGTACATTTACAACAAGTCGTCCAATTACATCAGTTTGGAATGCAACAATCGTAAGTCAATCTGGTAATACTTATACTGTTACAGGTCCAGCTTGGCAATCAAGTTTATCAAATGGTGCAAGCTGCACATTTGGATGTCAACTTGGTAGTGGTAGTGGATTAACAGTTAGTGATGCAACATTAAAATAATATCGAGTTAGAAACCATAAAGTTTTGTATAATAATTGTATAAAAAGGGAATGACACTATAGTTTGTATCATTCCCTTTTTTTTTAGATGAAGGATTTAGCATTTATTAAGATTAGTTACAAGCCTGATCCATTGTTGTTTTTTGGTTGATTAGTAACCCCATTGACATACATTAGCACCATCTGATGTACCGAAATTATAAACGTCTAATGCTTTTTTATCATTAGATACTATTGTTAAGATACCAAAAGTAGAAGAACCTAATGAATCTAATTTTAATCCATGTGATTTCATCTGAAATACCCCAGCAAGTGAACCCTGTGATTTTATCACCTGATTTTTTGATGTTAATGATATTTTTCATAAGGTTGTAAAGATAAGTTGCTTAATCTTGAACAGGTGTATTTACAACGTCTAATTCTGTAATTTGAACTTTGAAACCAGCATTAACGAATGATTTTAAAGCTGCAGTATAGTAATCAACACTTGGGTATTTAGTACTTAAGTGAGATTGCATACCTATACCACTACAAATTTTACCATTAGAGTTAATAAAGTTAATTATTGAGATCACATCATTAACTTCCATATATGTATTGTAGTCATTGTAAAGTAAGCTTACAGAGTTTGTAAGTCCGTAGTATTTAAGACAATCATAAGCATAAGTAAAAGCTTTTTTTTACGAATTTAGATCTTGTACCATATTTTCCGTAAATAGATTTCCAACCAGATGTTTGTGAATGTCATACAAGTGTATGTGCACGAACGCCAATACCATTTTCAGAGCAGATTTTTAATGTAGCATCTACTTTATCAAAGTTGATTTTTGGTACATAAGTTTCTGTGTATCCAGAAGGAATATAATAACCGAGTCTTTTAGCTTCATCAACAGAGATAAGACTTGGTGAGGAACCAAGCAAAGCATCTGGTTTCATTTCATTTTCTAAAGTAATACTGTTGTATTGTGATTTAACGTGATTGAGGATTGATGAATTTTGTAATTCATATAAATTAATAGAAGTTCTCATACGACCAAAAAGCTTACCATAGGTGCCTAATAAAGTATCAATAGAAGCGGCACTAGTAGCAACTGATAATAAAAGTAATATGTTTGAAAAAGTATGTCAATATGAATAAAATAAAATAGTTTTAATTTTTGTTATATATAATTTTAATATTATTATTAGGAGCTATAAAAAGATGCTTAAGCTAAGGTCTAAGTATAGAAGCCTATTTGTCAGCTGTGGAAAAAGCTTTTATGAAACTTGGATAATTGAAAGAAAAACAGTATTTTAAGACTTGGTTTCTATGAATTATTACAAATGAATCTAAAGATTTGATAAATTATATAAAAGTGTGAAAAAATGAGTGAAATTTGGGGATAAAATTTCAATAGAAAATGAAATCTGTGGAAAAGTTGATTTAGAACAGGTTTTAAAACGAGTTGAACCCAAAGTACAGGAAATGATTAGGATGAAATATTATACTTCTAATTGCTTTTCATGCATGCCAAAGATATTGAAGTGTTCATTGGATGATTACCATCTAAGAATACGCTATATTTATCTTTTGTATCTGAGTGTGTATAAGCGTATAAATCATTTGTTGTTGTATTTGTTTCAGTATAGGTTACTTCTACAGCAACTTTTTTGTTTGGTTCAAAGATTTGAATGGTATTCTGGTTTTGCAAAAGTGAAGTTAGCTTTTGAAAGCAGTGTGCCATAAAATTCTTTGTGAGCATCGATAATATTAAAATCATCTAGACTAAGAGGTATAAAACCTGCTGTTTTAGCAAATTCGACATAAGCATAGTAAGCACCTAGAGTTGTCTAGTGATGATTTGTTTTATAATAAATTGGTTCTGAATTTTTATCTAATAAATGATCTAATGTATTGACTTTATGTACATTTTCACTTAGCTGTCCATAAAACTTACGAATAGAATTGCCTTCATCACAAGGTGTTGCATATTTCGGTAATTTGTAGTTTAGAACTTTGGTGGCTGTAGGTGCAATTAATTAAGTTCTTTTTCCACTTGATTATAAGTAACAATAGGTTCTGCAATAAGCTGTGGGAACATAGCTACATAAGCACCAAATGAGATGATATTTTATAACTCCTTCAAATCTAAGTATTATATTAAAAGATAAACATTGTTGTAAAAAGGTTTCACTTTTTATAAAAAAATATTTATTAGTAAAATTATAATTTTACTTTGACAACAAATACTGTATACTAACAAGTAGATTGTTATAAAAGTAATTGTTAATTTAGAGGGATAAGAAGATTATTAGTAAGTAATATATTAATAAGAGAGGATATAAGGTAAAGATTATAGAATAAAAGATATAAATTTTATGAAAAAGGAGCATAAAAATGTTAGAGAGAATAAGAGAATTATTTACTCCAGAAGAGATTTTAGCAGGTGGTTTTGGACTTGAAAGAGAAACACTACGTACAACAAATCAAGGGAAACTTGCAACTACAATGCATCCTGCTATTTTTGGAAGTAAACTTAGAAATCCATATATCACAACAGATTTTTCAGAAAGTCAAATAGAAGTTATTACACCGATATTTAATAGTACAAGTGAAGCGTATCACTTTGTAAATGCTCTTTATGATATTGTAGCATTAAATATTGAAGAGGAGTATTTGTGGCCACAATCTATGCCATGTGATATCCCAGAAGATGAAGCAATTCCAATTGCAGAGTATGAGGATTGTGAACCTTGTAAAACAGCTAGAATTTATCGCGAAAAGCTTTTCAAAAAATATGGTGGTAAAAAACAGCTTATTTCAGGGATTCATTTTAATTTCTCTTTTGAGGAAGAGTTTATTAAAAAGTTACATGAAAATATGGGTAAAAATCAACCGTATAAACTTTTTAAAGATGAAGTATATTTAAAGGTTGTTAGAAATTATTTAGAATACAGATGGCTTATGGTCTATTTAATTGCAGCAACACCTGTTATGCATGATTCTTATATGCAAGCACATATGGAACAACTCAAAAAAATAGGAGAAGGAGCTTATAGCAGTGAAGGTGCTATGTCTTATCGTTTAGGTACAAGCGGCTATAAAAATACTTTAGATTTATACCCTGACTATACAAGTGTTGCAACTTATACAAATAGCTTAAATGAATTTGTAGCTGATGGACATCTTCAAAATTATAAAGAACTCTATAGTCAAATTCGACCTAAAGCAAAAGATAATGGGAACTTATTAGAATCTATTAATCAAGATGGTATTCAATATATCGAAGTAAGAAGTGTAGACGAAAACCCATTTGCTAAAGGTGGAATTACATTAGAGCAATTAGACTTCATGCATTTATTTATGATTTATCTTTTATATAAAGAGGAAAATACTACAATAAGTCATGAAGAGAGACAAAAAGAAGGTAATTACAATCAACAAATGATTGCAGAATCAGGGCTTTTAGATATTAAATTACTTCATAATGGACAAGAAGTAGATAAAGTAACATGGGGCTTAGAAATTTTAGAAGAAATGCTAGAGATGAATAATAGTCTTGGTTTAGGAAAAGCGGAACTTATTAATCAAGCTATAGAAAGAGTTAAAGATGTAAAACTTACAATAGCTTATCGTCTCAAAGTTTTAATTACTGAAAAGGGGTATATTGCTTCTCAATTAGAACTTGCCAAAGCATATGCACAAGATGCTTATAATCATCGCTATAAATTAGAAGGCTATGAAGAACTTGAACTTTCAACACAAATTTTAATGCGTGATGCTATTACAAGAGGTATTAAAGTGGATGTATTAGATCGTTTTGATAATTTCATTGAACTGAAAGATGGCGCTCACGTAGAATATGTGAAACAAGCAACAAAAACATCTAAAGATAGCTATATTACTATGCTTATGATGGAAAATAAAACAGTTACTAAAAAGGTTTTAGAACGTAATGGGGTAAATGTACCAAAGGGTATAGAAGTAACTAAAGGACAGAGCTTACAGCTTGCTGCTAGAAGATATGCAGGTAGACCTGCTGTTGTAAAACCTAAATCAACAAACTTCGGAACAGGGATTAGCATCTTTACAGAAGGTGGTAGCGAAGAAGATTTAGTACGTGCTTTAGAAATAGGATTAGAATATGATGACACTGTTTTAGTAGAAGAATTTGCAAAGGGAAAAGAATATCGTTTCCTTGTAATAGGCGATGAAGTAGCAGGCATCTTACATCGCGTACCAGCCAATGTAAAAGGTGATGGCAAAAGTAGCATTAGAGAACTTGTAGAAGTAAAAAATCAAGATAGTTTAAGAGGAAAAGGTTATAAAACACCACTTGAAAAAATCAAACTTGATGCAAGTAGTGAACTATTCCTTAAACAAAAAGATCTAAACTTCGATTATGTACCAGTAGAAGGGGAAGTAGTATATTTAAGAGAAAACTCTAATATTAGTACAGGCGGAGATAGTATTGATTACACAGATGCTATACCAAATCGCTTTAAAAAGATAGCAGTGGAAGCAGCAAAAGCTATGGAAGCTAAATTCTGTGGGGTAGATATGATGATTGAAGATTATAGTGATGAAAATAGTAATTATGCAATTATTGAACTTAACTTCAATCCAGCAATTCATATCCACTGTTATCCATATCAAGGAACAGAACGTCGTATAGGTGAAAAAGTATTAAAGGTACTAGGCTTTGAAAGCGTAGGATGTAAATAAAATAAGTGTCCTCACAAAACTAGATAAGTTTTGTGAGGACACTTATTTTGCTATGTAGTACTTAAATAAGATAGTATTAAAATTTTAGAAATAGAAAGCAGACATAATTTTCCCTCCTTTTATTAAGAATAGCAGGCAATACATAGGCAACCTGTTTGCAAATGTTGTAATTTTTTTAAAATTTAAAAACAATATTTTATGCTTAAGATGTAACAGGAGAAAATTAAATTTATTTAATTCTGTAAATAAATTTTTTGTTTTAAAGTATGAATTTCAATCTTATGTGTAACACTAGTGGGGTGTAATGAGAAATTGACTAATTAGTAAACACGTAGAAAGGAGAAATTTATATGTCAAAAACAATAATGACTGTAGATGGTAATACAGCGGCTGCATATGTGGCTTATGCGTATACTGATGTAGCAGCTATTTACCCTATTACCCCTTCCTCAACTATGGCAGAAGTTGTAGATGAATGGGCAGCTAAAGGACGAAAAAATATATTTAACCAAACAGTAAGTGTCGTTGAAATGCAATCTGAAGCAGGGGCTGCTGGTACATTCCATGGTTCTCTTCAAGGAGGCGCATTAACTACTACCTTTACAGCTTCACAAGGGCTTTTACTTATGATTCCTAATATGTATAAGGTAGCAGGTGAATTACTTCCAGGTGTATTTCATGTTAGTGCCCGTGCCCTTGCTGCCCAAGCTTTAAATATCTTTGGAGATCATCAAGATGTTATGGCTACAAGACAAACAGGATGTGCCCTTTTTTGTACAGGTTCTGTTCAAGAAGTCATGGATCTTGCGCCAGTTGCCCATCTTGCAGCCATTAAAGGACGCGTGCCATTTGTACATTTCTTTGATGGATTTAGAACTTCTCATGAAATTCAAAAGGTAGAAGCATTAGGCTATGATGATCTTGCAGGACTCGTTGATAGAGAAGCTCTTCAAGCATTTAGAGAAAATGCACTTTCGCCAAATCATCCAGTTATTCGTGGTACAGCTCAAAATTCAGATATCTACTTCCAAACAAGAGAAGCAAGTAATAAATTCTATAAAAATTTAATTCCAATAGTAGAAGAATATATTGGCAAAATGAATGCTTTAACAGGTAGACACTATGATCTCTTTAACTATTATGGTGCAGAGGATGCAGAAGAAATTATTATTGCTATGGGCTCTGTTACAAAAACTATTGAACAAACTGTAGATGAACTCAATAAACAAGGTAAAAAATATGGTGTAGTAGAAGTTCATTTATATCGCCCATTTTCTGGAAAACATTTACTAGGTAGTGTGCCTAAGACAGTCAAAAAGATTTGTGTCTTAGATCGTACAAAAGAACCAGGAGCACTTGGCGAACCATTATACCTAGATGTTAAAGCTGCATTTTATGGCTGCGATACAGTAAAAGTAATTATCGGTGGACGCTATGGACTTGGCTCAAAAGATACGGTACCAGGGGATATTAAAGCTGTATTTGATAATCTATGTAGTGAAAATCCTAAAAATGGATTCACTCTTGGTATTAATGATGATGTTACCAATACATCTCTTCAACGAGATAGTGAATTTAAGATTGCATCAGATGTTATTAACTGTATGTTTTGGGGACTTGGTTCAGATGGTACAGTTGGTGCCAATAAGCAAGCTATTAAAATCATTGGTGAACATACAGATATGTATGCTCAAGCTTATTTCGACTATGACTCTAAAAAGTCTGGTGGACTTACAATGTCACACCTTCGTTTTGGGAAAAATAAGATTGATAGCCCATATTTAATTCAAGAAGCAGACTACTTAGCATGTCATAATCAGTCTTATGTTAATGCATATGATATGATTAAAATCCTTAAAAAGGGTGGTACATTTGTACTGAACTGTTTATGGAATGAAAAAGAGGTGGATGAAAAGCTTCCAGCTAAATTTAAAAAGTATATCGCAGAAAATGATATTAATTTCTATACAGTAAATGCTGTAGAAATTGCGGGTGAAATAGGTCTTGGCAATCGTATTAATATGATTATGCAATCTGCATTCTTTAAACTTGCTAATATTATTCCAGAAGAAGAAGCAAAGAAATATCTTAAAGAAGCTATTGTTAAAGCCTATGGCAAGAAGGGCGAAAAGGTCGTTAAGATGAATCAAGATGCCATAGATAGAGGCTTTAATGCAGCTGTTAAGATTAATGTACCAGATAGCTGGAAAAATGCAGAAGTTAAGCCAGAAACCTCAGTAGATGAGCCAGCATTCATTACAGAAATCTTACGTCCAATGTCTGCACAAGAAGGAAATTCACTACCTGTCAGCGCCTTTAATGGCATTGAAGATGGTACATTCCCAACAGGAACAGCAGCTTATGAAAAACGTGGTGTAGCAATTAAAGTACCAGAATGGATTCCTGAAAACTGTATTCAATGTAATCAATGTTCATTTATTTGTCCACATGCGTCTATTCGTCCATTCTTAGTAGATGAAGAGGAACAAAGTAAGGCACCAGAAAGTTATACAACATTAAAAGCAGTAGGAAAAGGTTTAGATGGATTAGGCTTTAGAATCCAAGTAGATACAATGGATTGTACAGGATGTGGTAACTGTGCAGATATCTGCCCAGGTAAAAAAGATCAAAAAGCACTTATAATGAAACCTATTGCCACACAAGTAGATGTAGAAGTTCCTAACTGGGCATTCTCTGTAAAAGACATTAAGTATAAAGGAGATCTTGTTGCACCTAATACAGTTAAAGGAAGTCAATTTAGACAACCACTCTATGAATTCTCAGGTGCTTGCGCCGGATGCGGTGAAACAGCATATATTAAACTGATTACACAACTTTATGGTGAGCGTATGATGATTGCCAATACTACAGGCTGCTCATCTATTTGGAGTGCATCAGCACCAGTTGCTTCTTATACTGTCAACCATGAAGGTAAAGGACCATCTTGGGCAAATTCATTATTTGAAGATAATGCAGAATATGGCTATGGTATGTTCTTAGCTGTTAAACAAATGCGTGACAAGTTATCAGAAACTATTCGTGAACTTGAAAATATCAGTAGTGATGAAAATATTAAAGAGGCGTGTAGAGAGTGGCTTGCTACTATGGAGGATGGTGAAGCTTCAAAAGCAGCAAGTGCTAAGATTATGGGATTAGTTCAAAGTGGCGGCAGTGATGAAAATAGTAAGATGCTTCTAGATACCATTAATAAATATCAAGATTATCTTGCAAAACGTTCTATTTGGATTGTTGGTGGAGACGGCTGGGCTTATGATATTGGCTATGGCGGTTTAGATCATGTTATGGCTTCGGGAGAAGATATCAACGTACTTGTATATGACACAGAAATTTATTCTAATACAGGTGGTCAAGCTTCTAAATCCACACCAGCAGCAGCTATTGCGAAGTTTGCTGCTTCAGGTAAGAAATCACGCAAAAAAGATTTAGGTTTAATGATGATGACATATGGCAATGTCTATGTTGCACAAGTTGCAATGAATGCCAATAAACAACAATGCATGAAAGCAATTATGGAAGCAGAAGCACACAAAGGTCCATCTATCATTATTGCTTATGCACCATGTATTAACCATGGTATTAAAGAAGGTATGGGTAGAAGCTCAGCTAATCAAGATCAAGCTGTTAAATGTGGTTACTGGCATTTATATCGCTTCAATCCAGAACTTAAAAAAGAAGGTAAGAATCCATTTGTGCTAGATTCTAAAGAACCTACAGAAAGTTTCAGAGACTTCTTAATGGGACAAGTTAGGTATGCGGCCCTTGCAGGACAATTCCCAGACCAAGCAGAAGAACTATTTGAAATGACAGAGGAATTTGCTAAAGAACGTTATAGCAACTATAAGCGCCTAGCAGCAGGATATCCTGTAGAATAGTGAGAGGTTGCGCAAAAAGATATAAGCTTATCAAGAGATATAAATAAATAAGAGTTTTGTAATAAAATAGATGAAAAGAAACAGGTGATAGTAAAAAGCATTTATATGTTTTTTACTATCGCCTGTTTCTTTGTACAGGCAGATTTCACAAATGGACAAGAAGATACTAAAAAAAGTGTATAAGTTATATAAATGTTATAAAAAAAACTTTGTACAAATGATAGAAAATGGTAATTAATTAAATATTTATTAAATCTACTGCGTAATATAGACTATGACATAACAAAGTGTTTGGGAAATACTTACATATTTCCGAATAAATGTGCCAATATTTATAAGGGGTGATTATATGTCAAAAACTATAATGACTGTTGATGGAAACACAGCTGCCGCATATGTCGCATATGCATTTACAGATGTAGCGGCTATTTATCCGATTACACCATCTTCAACGATGGCAGAAGTAGTGGATGAATGGTCTGCAAATAACAAAAGAAATATCTTTGGTCAAAATGTTAATGTTATCGAAATGCAATCAGAAGCTGGTGCAGCAGGTGCTTTTCATGGGTCATTACAGGCAGGTGCTTTGACGACTACATTCACAGCATCTCAAGGACTCCTATTGATGATTCCCAATATGTATAAAGTAGCAGGGGAATTACTTCCAGGTGTGTTTCATGTGAGTGCCCGTGCTATTGCTGCGCAAGCTTTGAATATTTTTGGGGATCATCAAGACGTTATGGCCACAAGACAAACGGGTTGCGCAATGCTGGCTACAGGTTCTGTTCAGGAAGTTATGGACTTAGCCCCAGTTGCTCATTTAGCAGCAATTAAAGGGCGTGTACCTTTTGTACATTTCTTTGACGGCTTTAGAACTTCTCATGAGATACAAAAAGTAGAAGCCATTGACTATGATGACTTTGCAAAACTTATAGACAAAGAAGCTCTTAAGAACTTTAGAGACAATGCCCTTTCACCTAACCATCCAGTGACAAGAGGCACAGCACAAAATCCAGATATTTATTTCCAAACAAGAGAAGCATGTAATAAATTTTATGAAGAACTTGTACCAATCGTAGAAGATTATATAAAAGAAATTAATAAGCTAACAGGTAGAGAATATGGATTATTTAATTATTATGGTGACCCAAATGCAGAGAGTGTCATTGTAGCCATGGGCTCTATTACAGAAACAATTGAAGAAACAGTAGAAGCTTTAAATGCTAAAGGGGCTAAACTTGGTGTGGTAAAAGTTCATTTATATAGACCATTCTCAGAAAAACATTTATTAGCAGCTATTCCTAGTACAGTTAAACGTATTTGTGTACTTGATAGAACTAAGGAGCCAGGATCAAGTGGTGAGCCATTATATTTAGATGTACGTGCTGCTTTTTATGGTATGCCAAATGCGCCAATGATTATAGGAGGACGTTTCGGACTTGGTTCAAAAGACACTACACCTACAGAAATTAAAGCTGTATTTGATAATTTAAATAGCTTAGCTCCTAAAAATAGATTTACAGTAGGTATTTGTGATGATGTGACAGATACTTCTCTTGAAATCAAAGATACCCTTAAAATTGCCGCGCCAGGTACAATTAGATGCAAATTCTGGGGACTTGGTTCAGATGGTACAGTTGGTGCCAATAAACAAGCTATTAAAATCATTGGTAATCATACAGATATGTATGCACAGGCTTATTTTGCATATGATTCTAAGAAATCAGGGGGCATAACTATGTCTCATCTTCGTTTTGGTAAGACGCCAATCCGCTGCCCTTATTTAATTGATGAAGCAGATTATATTGCTTGTCATAATCAATCTTATGTACATCAATATGATGTATTAAAAGGACTTAAAAAAGGCGGTATATTTGTACTTAACTGTATATGGGATGAAGAACAAGTTGAGAAAAATTTGCCAGCTCATATGAAACGTTATATTGCTGAAAATAATATTAAATTTTATATCGTAAATGCAACGAAGATTGCTAGTGAAATAGGGCTTGGCAGCAGAGTTAATATGATTATGCAAGCAGCATTCTTTAAACTTGCTGCAATTATTCCTGAAAATGATGCAGTGAAATATCTTAAAGAGGCTGTAGTAAAAGCTTATGGTAAAAAAGGTGAAAAAATCGTTAATATGAACTATGTAGCTATTGAAAGCGGCTTCAATGCAGCCCTTCAAATCACTGTACCAGATAGCTGGTTAAATGCTAGCAAGACAGAAGTGAATAAAGGTGATGAACCAGAATTTATCACAAATATTTTAAGACCTATGAATGCTCAAGAAGGTGACAAACTTCCGGTTAGTGCATTTAAGGGCATCGAAGATGGTACATTCCCATGTGGTACAGCCGCTTATGAAAAACGTGGTATTGCTATTAATGTACCAGAATGGATTCCACAAAACTGCATTGAATGTAATCAATGTGCATTTATTTGTCCACATGCAACCATTAGACCAGTCTTAGTGAACGAAGAAGAAGCAGAAAAGGCACCAGCAAGTTTCGTAACTAAGAAAGCTATTGGCAAAGGCTTCGAAGGTTTGACTTATAGAATGCAAGTAAGTCCTATGGATTGCACAGGATGTGGTAACTGCGTAGATATCTGTCCTGCTAAGAATAAAGCCCTCGTTATGAAACCGCTAGATACACAAATTGAAAATGAAACGGTTAACTGGGAATTTGCTATGAAACAGGTAACGCCTAAAGAAGATTTAGTACCAGCTAATAATGTGAAAAACAGTCAGTTCAAACAACCTCTCATTGAGTTCTCTGGCGCTTGTGCAGGTTGTGGTGAACCAGCTTATATCAAAGTTGTAACTCAGCTTTTTGGTGATCGCATGATGATTGCTAATGCCACAGGATGTTCTTCTATTTGGGGAGGCTCAGCACCTAGTACACCTTATACTAAGAATAGTAAAGGTCAAGGACCAGCATGGGCTAATTCATTATTTGAAGATAATGCGGAGTATGGACTTGGTATGTATTTAGGCGTTAAACAAATGCGTAATAAACTTGCAGATACTATGAAAGCTTTAGTTTCTAAGAATATTAATCAAGAAGCTAAAACAGCCTTTTTTGAATGGCTGGATAACAAAGAAATTGGTGCAGTATCTAGAGCAGTTAGTGAAAAAGTTTTAGCAGTACTGGGAAAAGTGAACTGTGAAGATAGTGAAATCAAAGATTTAATAGATGAAATTAAGGCTAAGGAAGATTATCTTGTAAAACGTTCTGTATGGATGCTTGGCGGAGATGGCTGGTCATATGATATCGGTTATGGCGGACTTGATCATGTACTAGCAACAGGAGAAGACGTTAATGTCTTAGTATTTGATACAGAAGTTTATTCAAATACAGGTGGTCAATCTTCTAAAGCAACACCAACAGCAGCTATTGCTAAATTTGCTGCATCAGGTAAGAAATCTCGTAAAAAAGATTTAGGTATGATGATGATGAGTTATGGCAATGTTTATGTAGCTCAAGTTGCCATCGGTGCAGATAAGAATCAATTTATGAAAGCTATCATAGAAGCAGAAGCACATCATGGTCCATCTATTATCATTTGTTATGCACCATGTATTAATCATGGTCTAAGAGAAGGTATGGGTAGAACTATTGCCAATGAAGCACAGGCAGTTAAATGTGGTTACTGGCACTTATACCGATTCAATCCAGATGTACCAGAAGGCACAAATCCATTTACACTGGATTCAAAAGAGCCTACAGAAAGCTTCAGAGATTTCATCATGGCACAAGTAAGATATTCATCACTAGCTAAACAGTTTCCAGAACAAGCAGAAGAACTATTTGAGCTTGCAGAGGAAAATTCTAAAGCTAGATTAGAATCTTACAAAAGGATGGCTCGACTATAGGGTAAGTAATAGGTAAAGGGGCGCAAGGAGGGTGTACACCCACCTTGCTTCTTTTTCGTAATGGCGTTAGTACCATTGATGACAGAGAGGTTAATTAATTTATGGGATATAGGGAATGTAGTAGACCGTGTTGTAACAAATCAGGTATACTCTATTAATGATTTAAAGAGAAATCAAATAGAAACATATTTTGATGAAAGGTATGCAGATATAGAAGTATTAGCAGATTCACAAAATATTAAGAGGGGAATTTAGGCATTAATTTAAATGCTTCTCAACATAAAGAGCTATCTTTAGCCAAGGCTTTTCAAATGGGGAAAAGTAATACAGTTATTATGGATTATGTATACTACGAAATATCAGGTGAATATGCTAGTTTTATGGTAACGCCTGTGTATGGTGATGCTCAAGAATTAATGGGAGGTCTTATTTTGCAAATTTCTAATATGTTTTCTAATTCACGTTTTGCTGAAGAAAGTATCATTGGTAAACAAATGGTAGATACATTATCAATAAGTTTCTTTGAACCTTTAGAATTACAGCAAGTTTCAAAGAAATGATTATAGATATAGCTAATAGTAGTAAGAATGTAACAGGAGCTTCACAAGAATTAACTAGGGAATTCTACTCTTTTTGCTTATTTGAGATTAATATTGTTGGTGAAATTTGAGTATTGTATTTGGCAAAATAAAAGTTTTAAAATACTAATAAAATTATGTTAAAATACAATAAAATATTATACATAGGAGGGGTGTATATGAAGTTTGAAGAAGTATCACAAGAAACACTTCAAAACATTGATGGAGGAAGGATTTTAATAGATGTAGGTAAGATTATGACATTAAGCTTTTGGTAAAGGTGGAAGTAGTACACATACTAGTCTAGTGGACAAATTCATGGTGGTAGTGGTGGGAAATTTTAATGGCATATAACCACTTAAATGAAAGCGCACTACATGGTAGATTGTAGTGCGTTTTTATGTATATTGTTTTAAAATAGGGAAATATAAATGAGAAGATTGGGTGATGAAAGAGTGACTTTGCAACAATTGAGGTATGTGGCTATGGCAGCGGAAAAAGGGACTTTGACGGATGCGGCTAGGGAGTTGTATATTTCGCAGCCGAGTTTGACGAAGTGTATTAAGGAATTAGAAAAGGAAATTGGTATACAGATATTTGAGAGAACGAATAAAGGGATTATGCTTTCAAAGAAAGGGGAGGAGTTTCTAGCTTATGCAAGACAGGTCATAGAACAAGCGGATATTTTGGAAGAAAAGTATACTCATAAGACGGCTATGAAACAGGAGTTTTGTGTATCTACACAGCATTATTCTTTTGCAGTTAATGCTTTTGTAGATTTAATTAAAGCTTATGGTAGTAAGAAATATGACTTTTCTCTAAGGGAGACCCAGACTTATGAAATTATTGAAGATGTGGCTAGTATGCGAAGTGAAATTGGGATTTTGTATATGAATAGCTTTAATGAAACAGTTCTAAGAAAGATTTTGAAATCTCATGACTTGAAGTTTACGAAGTTATTTGTGGCGCAGCCTCATATATTTATAAGTGCGCAAAATCCTTTAGCCTGCAAAGAATCTGTTACAATGAAGGAATTAGAAGATTATCCCTACTTATCGTTTGAACAAGGAGAGCATAATGCTTTTTATTATTCTGAGGAGATTTTTAGTATGGTGGAGAGAAGGAAAAATATTCGTGTGAGAGATCGGGCAACTTTATTTAATTTGCTTATTGGGCTTAATGGCTATACAGTTTGTAGTGGTGTGATAGATGAAGCTTTAAATGGGAAAAATATTATATCAATCCCTCTAGAAGAAGAAGGTGAAATGTGTGTAGGTATTGTGACACATAACAAATCTCATCTAAGTCGTTTAGGACAAGCTTATATAGAAGCCCTCAAAAGGTATGTATAAAGCAGGTACATAATTAAAAAGTAAGTATTAAAAATGGGATTTTGATATAGCTAAAAGTTATGGCTAACAGTGATTTTTATGTATTTTATCTTGAAAACTTATGGCTGTATAATGTGACCATAAGAGGTAAACAGAGAAAATAATAATTACTGGAGGCGTTAATATGTCAAATAAATATATACCATTTCGTTATGATTATGTAGGAAGTTTCTTAAGACCAGAAAGTTTAAAGAAAGCAAGAGCTGAATTTGCAGCAGGGGAAATTACAGCTGAGGCGTTAAAAGCTGTAGAAGATGAAATGATTTTAGATCTTGTAGCAAAACAAAAGGAAGCAGGATATCCTGTTATTACAGATGGTGAATTTCGTAGAGCTACATGGCACCTTGATTTTATGTGGGGATTTCAAGGGGTTGCACACAAAAAAACTGAGAAAGGTGTAGCTTTCCATGGAGAACCAGCCTTAATTGATGATACATGGCTTACAGGTAAGCTTTCTGCAGAAAATCATCCTTTTGTGGAACACTTCAAATTTGTAAAAGCCCTTGAAGATGAAAATACAGTGGCTAAACAAACAATGCCTGCACCAGCGCAATTCTTCCAACAAATGGTGATTCCAGCCAATATTGAAGCAACTAGAAAGTTTTATCCTACAGATGAAGCATTAATAGAAGATATTGCAAAAGGTTATAAACAAGTTATTGCGGATTTATATGCAGCAGGATGTAGGAATATACAATTTGATGATTGTACTTGGGGTGTTTTAGTAGCACAAGGAAGCGTAGAACGTTATGGTAAAGGTGCTGATCTTAAATCTATTACAGAAAAATTATTAAAGGTAAATAACTTAGCAATTGAAGGAAAACCAGAAGATTTAGTGATTACAACACATATTTGTAGGGGAAATTATCACTCTGCATATTTTAGTAGTGGTGCTTATGATCCAATTGCAGAGCCTCTTTTTGGTAGGGAAAATGTAGATGCTTATTATCTAGAATTTGATGATGAACGTTCAGGTGGATTTGAACCATTAAAAGCTATAACAGGAGATAAAAAAGTTGTACTTGGACTTATTACAAGTAAAAGACCTGAATTAGAAGATAAAAATGCTATTATTGCACGCATTCATGAGGCTGCTAAGTACATTCCTCTTGATAGACTTTATCTCAGTCCACAATGTGGATTTGCTTCATGTGAGATTGGTAATAAGTTGACAGAAAAAGAACAATGGGCGAAATTAGCATTGGTAAAAGAGATTGCAGAAGAAGTTTGGGGATAAGAAAATCTATAAGAACGATTGTACAAAAACGGTATATAAAATAACGAGTTGTGCTAGTTAAATTTACAAGTAGAATAAGCTCCAATCATATGATATCTTACTCTTACATTACAAAAATAGGGGGACATCATATGTCAGAGCTCAAATATTATTCTGTCCATAAAATCGAAAATCTAAAAGATTTCTTTTTAGTTTCTTACATTATCATTGACGATATTTACCATAAGATTATTCCAGACAGCATTCGTTTTAGGCGTAATTATTCTGAATCCAAGTTAACTGATAGCGAAATCATAACCTTGGCTATTGTTGGTGAAATACATGGTATTTCATCAGAAAAGGCTTGGTTTAAGTTTTAATCGAACTAGAC
>NZ_BBCG01000053.1 GCF_001311925.1 Cellulosilyticum ruminicola JCM 14822 | reverse complement strand
AGCATGGGTCACTAGCTCAGTCGGTAGAGCACTTGACTTTTAATCAAGTTGTCCGGGGTTCGATTCCCCGGTGGCTCATAATTTATCAAGAAGCCTTACATTAAATAATGTAAGGCTTCTTTTTTGTTTTTAATTTAGTTATAATAGGTAATAGATAGAATTACGCGTAAAACTTAAAGGAAGATAGAGGTATATTGGAATGAATAATTATCTTACAGAGCAAGATATCGAAAAGATGAAGAAAGAAATAGAATATAGAAAAGTGGTCGTTCGTAAGAAGAGAAATGAAGAAGTAAAAGAAGCACGTGCGCATGGAGATTTGAGTGAAAACTTTGAGTATAAGGCAGCTAAGAGAGAACGTGGACGAAATGAAGGACGTATTAAGTATTTAGAAAAAATGATTAAGACATGTACAGTTATTGAAGATAAAACTGCTAGTGATGAAGTGGGATTAGGTAAAATTGTAACTGTTAATTTTATTGAAGATGAATTTAGTGTAGATTATACAATTGTAACAACTATGGAAATGGATGTTATAAATAATAAAATTAGTATTGAGTCTCCGCTAGGAAAAGAGATTTATGGTAAAAGAGTTGGTCAAGAAGTAGAAATTGATTCTCCTGATGGAAAGTATATGGTTCGTATTGAAGCAATAAAAAATATATAAATTCTAAGGAAACTTGTAATAAAAAGCGACAAGCTTGAATATACATTAGTAACATAATAGGGGGGATGTTACAAGATGAATACAAGTCAACTAGGATTTAATATTTTAAGAAGGGCACAAGATAATGCCAGAGAGATTGATAAGATGTCAGCTTTTTTTACGGAACGAGGTGTAGAACTTAAAGAAGTAAAACTTAATCCAGAACGATATCTGGAGATGATTAGACAATATAGTAGAGCATGTATTAATGAGGGGTTATTTGAAGAAAGTAGAGATCGATTACAACTTGAATTTAATAAGTTGTGTGAATATCATCAAAGAAATGAAGAAGAATTGACTAAGGAATTTATGGGGATTGCTAAAGAGATTATTTTAGAGATACCTGAAGATTAAATTTAAGGGGTAGTATCATAACTTTATGATACTACCTCTTTTTATAGTGTGCCCAGTATGGGCGCAATCTAACAGGTGAAAGTCCTGAGATAATAAGAAGACTAAGAGCATGCATATGGAAACAGTGGAAGAAAGTACGAACAAGGTATAAAAACCTAAAATGTCTAGGAGTATCTAAGTACAAAGCATGAGAATATGCGAATATAAGAAAAGGCTACTGGAGAATATCCAACAACCTAATTGTTATAACAACTCTTGGAAATAAGTATCTAGAAGATTTAGGATACAAAAGTATAACCAAGAGATATCAATTAATACATTAATTCTTTAATGAACCGCCGTATATCGAACGGTATGTACGGTGGTGTGAGAGGTCGGATAATCAATTAATGATTATCCTTCTACTCGATTAGGATTATAGTAAATAAGAGTAGATTATTGGCATGAACCATTAATTGTTATATACTTATACGAGTGGAATTAAGAATTAAGAATTAAAATAGTAGAAATACAGATTTTAATTAAAGTAAATTGCTTGTAGAGATTTAATATAAAATTCAAGGTATAAATTAAAATATAAAAAGTTGCTTTTAATATCGGTAACTAAATTATAAAGAAAAGAGTGATTAAGTGAATGCACCTTTATATAATGAACTAATTGCGTATAGCAATTCTAAATTGGCATTTCATATGCCTGGGCATAAGTTTGGTAGTATAGCGGATTTAAATAAATTAAATTTATCATCTTTAGATAATACTGAGGCAATGGGATTAGATAACTTATATGAAGCTGAAGGAATTATTAAAGAGGCTATGTTATTAATGGCAGACTTTTATGGTGCTATGGATAGTGTATTTTTAACTAATGGTTCCACAGCTGGTGTTATTACGAGTATATTAGCAACTTGTAATGAAGGTGATGAATTAATCGTAGCCAGAAATTCACATCATAGTGTATGGAGTGCTTTAGTATTAGGTGGAATTAGACCTATTTATATAAGTCCAGAGTATGTAGCAAAGGATGATATTTTAGGCGAGATTACACCAGAAACAGTTAGAAGAGCATTTAAAGCATATCCAAGAGCTAAGGGGATTATTATTGTGAGTCCTACTTACGAAGGGATTGTTTCAGATATTAAAGCGATTGCTGAAGTGGTACATGAATATGATAAAGTGCTTATTGTAGATGAAGCTCATGGGGCACATTTTGTATTAGGTAACTGTTTCCCTATTAGTAGTACAAGACTTGGTGCGGATTTAGTTATTAATAGTATGCATAAGACTTTACCAGCACTCACACAAAGTGCGCTTATTCATATATGTTCTCACAGAATATCTTATGAAAAGATTATAGAGACATTACGTATGGTACAAACAAGTAGTCCTTCATATATGATGATGGGATTAATGGATTATATTCGTTGTTATATTTTAGAACATCATGTGCTAATAAAAAAACAATATGTAGATGAATTAGTACATATGCGTGAAAGATTAAAAGAGTTACGTATGCTTAGGTTAGTTGATAGAGCACTTCAAGCTTATGATATTAGTAAGGTTGTGATCTCAACTGCAAATGCTAATATTAGTGGATATCAATTGGCAACAATACTTAATAAAGAATATAGTATAGTTGTAGAGGCTGCACTTGAAACATATGTTATTTTAATGACTACTATGGCAGATACAAGGGAAACTTTACATAGGTTAGAACAAGCTTTAAAATATATTGATTCATGTTTACAATATACTCCTGTATATGAGAGTATTAATAGTTTCTTAAATAATGAAGTTGTTGTAGGTGAAAGTACTAGAAGTATTCATTATAGTGAAAAGAAATGGGAAGTATTAGATAAGTGTGATGGTAAGAAGTCTGCAAAAAATATTATGCTTTATCCACCTGGTATACCAATTGTATGTATAGGTGAAGTAATACAGGCAAAACATATTTATATGATTCGTAGATTTAAGAATAAATTACAAGGAATAAAAGTAGTAGATAATGAAATATTACTACATATCGTATAGTTAATAGTGTAGTAAGGTCGGAGGAATAAATGGGTAAGATATTTTGCTTAATGGGAAAAAGTAGTTCAGGGAAAGATACTATTTTTAAAAGATTAAGAGCGAATAAAGCATTAGGATTAGCACCAGTTGCAACTTATACAACAAGACCAATGCGTCAAAATGAAACAGATGGTGTAGAGTATTTCTTTATCAATGAAGATCGCTTAAAGGAATATGAAGCAGAAGATAAGGTGATTGAGCAAAGAGTATATCATACTGTATTTGGTGATTGGTATTATAGCACAATTGATGATGGGCAGATTAAATTAGATGAAGCGAATTATTTATTAATCGTAACATTAGAAGCTTATAATAATTTAAAAAGATATTTTGGCAGTGAAAATGTTGTGCCACTTTATATAGCGGTTGAAGATGGCATACGATTAGAACGTGCTATTGAACGTGAGAAGAGAGAAGTTACACCTAACTTTAACGAGGTATGTAGAAGGTTTTTAGCAGATAATGCAGACTTTAGTGATGAAAAATTAAAAGATAGTGGTGTAGAGAAATATTACTTTAATGTTGAACTAGAAGAGTGTGTAGAAGAAATTACACAAGAGATTTTAGAGTTAAAATAAATTGGGCTTTAACCGAAATAATAAGTAAGAAAGTGTTTAAATTTATATTACTTGGATATGATTAAAATAAGAGAGTATAAATTTGAAATGAGAGATAGGGTAGGTTATTATAGAAGTATAGTAACTGAGTTTAGTAAGTGAAATCTAAAAATGTAAATGGGGGATACTATGGCTAATATACAGATTAGTCAAATCCAAATGCCAAAGCTGAGGGATTTGCCAAATGTTACAGAAAATAAGGTTGATAAGGGCTTCCGATTTACGCTGCTTAGTAAATTGGATGACTCAGAATTAAATGAGAAGCTTAAGGCAATGATTGAGGATATTACTGCACAAGGAAAGAAAATTGCAGAGCATATGGATATTCGTGATATGAAGGCGTATCGTAGTATGATTTCAAATTTCTTTGGTGAAGTTGTAGCAAATTCTCATAAGTTTTCAAGAGAGAACTTCTTAGATAAAAGAGGGCGTCATAGAGTTTATGGCGTTGTTAGATTAGTTAATGATAAATTAGATGAATTAGCAAAAGAATTAATTAGTTGTGAGAAGAACCAAATGGACATTCTAGATCGTGTTGGGGAAATCGAAGGACTAGTTTTAGATATTGTGACTTAAATTAAATGTTCGTGGATTATACACGAACATTTTTTATAGAATAGGAAATAAAGTGAAATATAAAAGAGGATAGGTTATGGAAGCATTTCAAAATATTATAGGTAATCAAGGTGCTAAAGAGTATTTTAATAGAGCGATTAGTAAAAATCAGTTGTCTCATAGTTATATTTTTGAAGGACCATATGGCGTAGGTAAAAATACTTTTGCAATAGAGCTTGCAAAAATTATTATGTGTGAGAGTGAACATGGTGATAAGCCTTGTAATGAATGTAGTTCTTGTCATATGATTAATGCTGGAACTCATCCGGATTTAATCGTGATTGATAAGGATACAAATGTTACTAAGGTTGATAATATTAGAGATAATTTAATTCGTGAGATGGAAATTAAGCCTTATCGTGCAGAACATAAAGTTGTTATTGTAAAAGCAGCAGATACAGTAAATGTGCAAGGTCAAAATGCGATGCTTAAGACGATTGAAGAGCCACCTAGTTATGGGATTATTATTTTAGTCTGTGAGAACATGGGAAGCTTATTACCTACTATTAAATCAAGATGTATTACTGTTAGATTTAATCCTTTAAATAAGGAGGAAACAGATCAGTATTTAATGAGTAGGGGAGTAACTGGTACACGTAAGGATGTTGTGAGTAAATTATCTGATGGTAGTATAGGTGTCATTAATGATGTTTTAGATGATGAGCATTATATGGAGGTTAGAAGGCAGACTGTAGGATTCATTGAGAGACTGGGAAGAGCTAACTTAATGGAGATTTATGATATGGTGAAGGAAATGACGGACTTAAAGGAAGATTTAGAGCAAATCTTGAAGTTTTGGCTCCTTTGGTATAGGGATGTAGCAGTGTATAAAACGTCTAAAAGTAGGGAGTTATACTATGTTGATTACCAGAAACAGTTGTTGGACATGTCTAGTAAATTAACGTATAATAAGGTTAGTCAAAATATAGAGCATATAAAAAAGGCGATTTTAGATATAAAACAGAATATATATAGTACATTTGTAATAGAGAATTTATTACTACAACTGAAGGAGAGAAAAAAATGATAACCGTTATTGGAATAAGGTTTAGACGTGCGGGGAAAATTTACTACTTTGAACCGGATGACGTGATGTATGAACAAGGACAGCATGCAATTGTGGAGACTGCACGTGGGATAGAATATGGCGAAGTTGTTATTGCAAATAAGGAAATAGATGAATCAGAAGTTGTACAACCATTAAAGAAAGTTATTCGTTTAGCAACACCTGAAGATGATGAAAAGTATCAACAAAATAAGGCTAAAGAAAAAGAAGCTTTCGCTATATGTAAAGAAAAAATCATTAAACATAAATTAGATATGAAACTCATTGATGTTGAGTATACATTTGATAATAATAAAGTTTTATTCTACTTCACATCTTATGAAAGAGTAGACTTTAGGGAACTTGTAAAAGAACTTGCTTCAATCTTTAAAACACGTATTGAGCTTAGACAAATTGGGGTTAGAGATGAAACTAAAATGTGCGGAGGCATTGGTATCTGCGGACGTTCATTATGTTGTAATACATTTTTAGGTGATTTCCAACCGGTATCAATTAAAATGGCTAAAGAACAAAGTTTATCATTAAACCCTATCAAGATTTCAGGAATTTGTGGTAGACTTATGTGTTGCTTAAAGTATGAGCAAGATTGTTATATAGAAATTAGAGATCGTTTACCTGTTGTAGGTGATATCGTTATCACTCCAGATGGTAAAGGTGAAGTTCTTTCAGTTAATGTGTTACGTGAACAAGTTAAAGTAGCTGTTAAGAAGAAAGATAAGGATGAAAAAGAAGCTATCATGTATACTGCTAAGGATTTAAAAATTATTAGCAAGAAGAAAAAATGTGGTGGTGGCTGCTGTGGAAATAATAGAGGAGATATCGACAAAGAGTATGAAGGATTTGACTTTAGTACGCTCGAATGAGAGAGTAGATGACTTAGAGAGAAACGGATATAGACTCATACAGAATCCCGAAGTGTTTTGCTTCGGGATTGATGCTATTTTATTAGCACACTTTGCAAATGTAAGGAGTCAAAAGCAAAAAGTTTTAGATATTGGAACAGGGACTGGAATTATTCCAATTGTAATGCATGCGATTTATGGTAAAGGGAACTTTACAGGAATTGATATTCAAGAAGAAATGATTGAAATGGCATCTCGTTCAGTGAAGCTTAATGAAATTGAAGATGATGTGACAATGAAGGTTATGGATATCAAAGATTATAAAAATCACTTTGCAAGTGGGACTTTTGATATTATTACTTGTAATCCACCTTATATGAAGGGACATGCAGGACTTAAGAATGAACATCCTTCTAAAACTATTGCAAGACATGAAGTTGCATGTACATTAGATGATATTATACAGGCAGCAGGATATATGCTGAAGTATGGCGGAAAGATGTGTATGATTCATAGACCACACCGTCTCGTAGATATTTTCTGTGCTATGAGAAAGTATAATATTGAACCTAAAGTTATGCGTATGATTTATCCTAAACAAGGCAAAGAACCAACAATGGTCCTTGTAGAAGGTGTAAAAAACGGAAAACCTGAGCTTCGTGTACAAAAGCCACTTATTGTATATAATGATGATAATACTTATACTGATGAAATCTTAGAGATTTACGGTAAAAAAGGTCGTCAGGAAGCAATGAAATAGGCTTTGTGGTTAATAATAGTAGTAAAAGAGAGGATTTAAAGTATGGAGTACGGAACACTTACTTTATGTGCAACACCAATTGGAAATTTAGAAGATATCACATATAGAGCAGTACGTTTAATGGAGGAAGCTGATTTTATCGCAGCAGAGGACACAAGACATACTAAAAAATTATTAAACCATTTCAACATTCACACAAGACTTATTAGCTATCATGAGCATAATAAAATTGAAAAAGGGCCTGAATTAGTTCGTTTATTAAAAGAAGGTAAAAACATTGTGCTTGTAACGGATGCTGGAACACCAGGGATTTCTGATCCGGGTGAAGATATGGTAAAATTAGCTTTAGAAGAAGGAATCAATGTAACTTCAGCACCAGGTGCTGTAGCGGGTGTAACTGCTTTGATTATTTCTGGACAAGTAACTAGAAGATTTATTTTCGAAGGTTTCTTACCATCTCAGAAAAAAGAAAAAGCACAAGTTTTAGAGAGATTAAAAAATGAAACAAGAACTGTGATTTTTTATGAAGCACCACATAGATTAATTAAAACTTTAGAAGAACTTCGTGATGCAGTCGGCAATAGAGGTATTACTGTAACAAAGGAGCTTACTAAAAAACATGAAACTGTTTTTAAAACAACTCTTGATGAAGCGATTGCTTGCTACAATGAAGAAGAACCTAGGGGAGAATATGTTTTAATCTTAGCTGGTAAAGATGAGCAAGAACTTAAAGAGGAAATTCAACAAGAATGGACTAGCATGAGTATTGAAGATCATATGCAATTTTATACTGATAAAGGCATGGATGAAAAATCAGCGATGAAACAAGTTGCGAAAGATCGTGGTGTAAGTAAGAGAGATATCTATGCTTACCTTCATGCGTAAATGTTATAGATATAAATCAAGAGTATTTAATGAGCTTTATGCCAAAAATGATGGTATTAATTAAGCCTGAGTTTATGGATGAAGTGAAAAATATAATGATGAACTATAAGAAGTAGTAAACACTGATATATTAAAGAAAAAGTGTGCCTAAAAGGAAAGAGACTAAAAAAGAGGTCTTCACCTTTCTAGGCACACTTTTTAATTATATTTTTTATGACTTAGAGAAGAATACAATAAATTCTGTCCCTTTATTTACAGTGCTGTTTACAAAAATTTTAGCTTGATGTGTAGTACAGATTTGGTTGGCAATAGCTAGACCTAGACCAGTACCACCAGTAGTTTTAGTACGAGCTTCATCTACGCAGTAAAAAACGTTCAAATA
Organism: Cellulosilyticum ruminicola JCM 14822; assembly: GCF_001311925.1. Lineage (GTDB taxonomy): Bacteria > Bacillota > Clostridia > Lachnospirales > Cellulosilyticaceae > Cellulosilyticum > Cellulosilyticum ruminicola. The sequence goes on along the minus strand of NZ_BBCG01000053.1, from coordinate 16,569 downwards.
AGTGTGAAATATGTTCTTTAGGAATACCAATACCAGTATCTTTTACAGAAAGAACGATATTTTTTTTGTCATAGCGCAACCTAAGGTTACAGAGCCGCCTTCTGGTGTATATTTAAGTGCATTATCTATTAATATACGGATAAGTTCTTTGATTAATTCTGGATCACCGGTTAAAGTGACGTTATCTTCTATTTTTGAAAGTAAATCATGTTCATCGTCTATGAAGCTAGTTTCTTTTAACACATCTTTGCAGATTTGAGATAAATCCGTGTTTTGCATATTTACCTTTAATGTATTTTTATCACTACGTGATAAGAAGAGTAACTTTTCTAAGAGATTTTTCATATTGGTAGTTTCTTGAGTGATGGATTGGATACTTTCTTCTAGAATTTTAGGATCATCCTTGCCCCAGCGATTGAGCATATCGGTATAACCTTGAATAATCGCAACTGGGGTACGAAGTTCATGAGATGCATCTGAAGCAAATTGTTTTTGACGTTCAACAAAGACTTCAATACGATCCATCATTTCATTAAAGGTAATGGCTAAATCTTTAAGTTCATCTTTAGCAACTCCTGTATCTAAGCGTGCTTTTAATTCATTTCCTTTGATTTGTTTAACTGTTGTAGTCATGTCCTTAAGTGGTTTTAACATTTTATCAACGATATGCTTACCAATGAAAAGGAAGAAAGCTAAAGAGATAAGGAGCATTATACTAAGTAAAATTGAAAAACGTGTAATGAGTACTTCTACAGATAAATTTTTGGAGGCAACTTGCTCTAAGAAGAGACTTATCGCAATAAAATAGGTGGCAACAAATAGAAGTAAGTAGAGACCACTATAAAGTAAGTTAATCTTAAAGGCAATGGAGAACCTAAACTTATTAAAGAAGAACCCGATGCCTTTGAATAATATTAGAAAGATCCCATTTATAAGTGCTAAAATAACTTTAATCGTAAAGGTGATAAAAGAAAAAATAGAGGAAAAGAATTTTTTAATTGTTTGTAGCATCTTTTATTTGATACCCCATTCCTCGGATTGTATAAATTAATTTATCTTGGAATTTTTGATCAATCTTATTTCTAAGATATCTAATATAAACATCTACAACATTTGTATCACCAAGATAATCATATCCCCAAACCTTTTCTAAAATACTTTCTCTTGTTACGACTAAGTTTTTGTTACGCATAAGATATTCGAGAAGCTCAAACTCCTTTTTAGTTAATGCAATAGGTGTATTATCATAACTTACTTCATATTTTTCAGGACAAAGTGAAAGTTTGCTACAAGTAAGTGTTTCTTGTATTTGAGAAGGGGCAATAGCAGGAACTTTTAATTTAAAGAGTACACGGATACGTGCTAAAAGCTCTTCAATAGCAAATGGTTTTGTAATGTAATCTTGTGCACCTAAATCTAATCCCATAACTTTATCCATGACATCATCTTTTGCAGTAAGCATGATAACTGGTAAATCAGAAGTTTGACGAATACGGCGGAGCACTTCCATACCATTTAAAGACGGTAACATGACATCTAATATAACTAGATCAAAGTTGCCCTCTAATGCTTTGTTAAGTCCTTCTCTACCATTATGAGATAAATCTACACTATATCCTTCATGTTCTAATTCTAATTGCAGAAAACGTGCAATCTTAACCTCATCTTCTATAATTAATAATTGTTTCATAAGAGAATCACCTACCTTTAGAATGTATACTGAAGATTCTAGATTAAAAGTCTATCTTGTTAAAAAAGTATGTATAAACCTAGGAGTAGATAGATATTATATAAGTTAAGTATACTAGAGTTTAATTGTTAAAAAAATATATTTTAATCTATTTATCAATCAGGATAAGTTTAAATAGTTTTTATATTATATATTTTTTTAATATAAATATGGGCAGAAATATAGTATTGTAATCATTTGCAAAGTTAAAGAGTTATAGTATGAGATTTAAGGTGATGTAGCATAGCATTTTTAAGAAGCTACTAACACTTAAGTGGTTAGTAGCTTCTTAAAAAACTATCGCTTAAACTCATCAAAAGTTGAATTAATTTTACTTGCTAAATCGTTATCGCCTTGAATATGGATACGTACGCCAAGTACGAGAGAAACGATGATTGCTACGATAGAAATATGGAAGCTAAGAATTAAGAAAATAAGCGCGAAAGAAAGTGGGACATCTACATAAGTATGCTCTTTTTTCTTCATAATAAAATTAGTTGCATTAAGTTTATTGATAAAGTTTTTGATTTTATCGCTGTTTGTAGAACAAGAATTTTGTGTTGTAGTATAGTTTGATTTGATTTTTTCACCTTGTTCGAGAAGAAGTAAGGCTTCTAAAATATCTCCATTAGCTTGCTCAAGAGCTGCTTTAGCCTCAGCATAAGAAACATTAGCACGTTGCATGATTAAATCTATTTGTTCAAGAGTGATTTCCATAATATATTGCTCCTTTTTATATAAATTTTATTTAAATGACTTTATTTATGAAACTAGTATATAAGATAAATCTGAGAAGACATTGAGTGAAACATTAAAATTTAATTAGAAAATGTGGAATTAATTTTTTCAGAAATATCTTCTTGGCCTTCAATATTCATTTTAATACCTAAAGCTAAACTAAGAATAAGTGCAATGAATGAGAATGGTAAGCTAAAAAAGAATATAGTAATTGCAAAAGCTAGTGGTATGTTGATATAAGTATGTGTACCTTTTTGAAGTGTGAAAGAAGATTTATTAAGGTCTTTAATGAAAGTATTAAAGCGTTTACTATAGCTTTTCTTTTCTTTAACTGGGTCTACAATAGGTTTAATCTTTTTGTATTCTTCAAGTTTAAGAAGTGTTGCAATGATGTCACCATTTGTTTGTTCTAAAGCAGCCTTAGCTTCTGAATAAGAAATGTTAGCACGGTCCATAATTGTATCAATTTGTTCTAAAGTAATATTTGTCATATTAACAGCTCCTTTAAAAGATTTATTTGTTTTCCTTGATGATGTTATTATATGTATCAATAATTAGAAGAAAATAAATAAATTATTAGAAAATGATGAGAAAAAAATAATAAAAAAATGAGAGGTAAAAAGGATAAATAAAAAAGATGTACCAGTGTATGCTACATCTTCTAAAGTACATTTTATATAGTTTTAAATGAATCAAAGAGTGAAGAAGCAAAGATGTCTGAGTCTTCATCTGCTTCGATTACACATTCATCTTCATCTCCAATATAGAAGAGAACTTTGGCACCTTCAATAAGTCCGAGGTTAAGGTGTAAGTTTGTTTTCATATCAAGAAGGAGTGTTTTTATTTCATCAGTAAGCGAAGCGATAATCATAGAAAATCCTTCTTTTTCTTCTAAAGTTTCTTCAAGTGATCCGAGTTCTTCTGCATTTTCAATGATGTGAGTTGCAGCTAAAAAGCTGTTTTTAAAAGTATTTATTTCTGATGCTTCCTTAGTAGCGTTTGGAAAATAAATATTTACTTTATCACATCTATCGAAAAAGAATTTTAGAATGTCAGTAAGTAAATTTGAATCTATAGTAGATAGTTTTGAATAGCGTCGCATAAATAGTAAGCTCCTTATCTTTTGTGCATATGAATTTTATATTTTTATTATACCCAAATCATATGACTGTATCAATGATAAGCTACGAAGAGAGAAGCCATTCATAGGAAAAATTCTTTTTAAAATTATCTGTAACAGATTTATAGAAATGAAAACCTTCATCTATTAAGCGATTACACAAAATAAGTTCATTTTCCTTATTAAAAAGACTGGTCCAAACAAAATACAAAATACCTTTAGCAGAAAAATCTTGTAGCATTTCACGCATAGATAAAAAGTCATCCTTTAATTGTGAGGATGCATAGGGTGCGGAAATGATAGGGTCAAAAATATTTTCGTTTAAAAAGTTTAGCAACTGCTGTTCTTTACTCATGACGGTATACAACCTCCTTTTTTCATATGAGATAGATGTAGGGGAAAGCCCCCTTATATCAATATGTGAGTATTGATATGTATATGACTAGTAGATGAATGAAAACTAGAATAAACACATGTTATCTAAGGTGAACAAAATGTAGTATATGTATTATAGATATAAAATATACTTATGAAAATATATTTTGATTAAGAGGTAGTAATTAATAATAGAAAAGTATTATGATATAATAAAATTAAAAATAAATAAGTGAGGTAGGCAAGTGTAATGAAGATAATGACCTTTAATATACGTGCAGACAATATATTTGATATTAATAATAGATGGCAGAAGCGTGCTGGGTTAGTTTATGAAATCATGAGAAAATATAATTGTGAGATTATAGGCTTACAAGAAGTAACTCAGAAAATGCATAAGGATATCTGTAATAATATGACGGAATATCATATTGTAGGTTTAGGTAGAACAAAAAGGCTTTTCTCAGAAAAAAACAGCTTACTTATTAAAAAAAATCTTAAGATTCTAGAACATCAAACTTTTTGGCTCTCTAAGACACCGGAAAAAGAGGGGAGTACATTATTCTTTTCATTATTCCCCAGAATTTGTACCACAGTACTATGTGAATCAAAATCAGGAGAAAAGTTAAGAATTTATAATACGCATTTAGATTGTTTATTTTCTAGCGCCCGAGAATTCGGCTTAAGAAAAATTGCGGAGATTATGGAATCGAACTATGAGAAGGAAAATGTACCATGTATATTAATGGGGGACTTTAATGCCACTCCAGATAGTAAGGTAATGAAAAAATTTAAATCAGGAAAATACACAAGTAAAAGACTTTTTGCAGTACAGGATATTAATGAGGCGTTATATGATAAAACAACTATGAGTATGTTCAAAGGAAAAGAACAAGGGGCACACATAGATTATATCTTTGTATCAGAGGAATTTGAGATATTAGATGCAGAGGTTGTGAAGTATAATAAAGGGGGAAAATACCCATCAGACCACTATCCAGTAGTTGCGACGGTCAAAGTGTGGGAAGAGGAGCAAAATGCATATTCAAGACGAAAATTAGTTTGAAGATATCACGATTAATGATTGTGATTTAATGGAGATTAATGCAAGGTATGTAGTTTTTCGTAATGTAGTATTTTAAAACGTAAAGTTTATGGACGTGAATTTAGAACATATAGATTTTATTCATACGACATTTATTAATTGCGATTTATCTAATATCAATTTAGAAGAATCTATACTTCATTATTGTGAATTTAAAAACTGTAAACTTATTGGAATACATATGGGGGAGCTTCTACTAGAGAAGTAGAATTTGAAGGATGTCACTGTGATTATTTAATTCTTTGTATTTCATTTATAATGTTACCCTTTGCTGATATAATATCAGTCTATCAAAACATAAAAACATAGGAAATAGCTCAACAAAAAATGGCATTCAAAAATACCACTTTTTTGTCAAGCCATCTTTAAAATACCCAAAGTTGAGTAAGAACCCAAAAGGCATACAACTCCTTTTATTTTTAGGATGGTTAAAATAGTAAAAATAGATATATAAATGTTATAAAAACATGTAGTGTCAGCAATAAGTACAAGATGTAATAAGAGGGAACTCAACATGAAGTGTGACAATATTTACAATTTTCATTACAAAAGCGTATAATTTTATTGACGGTGAGTAGAGAATCAAAATAACTCACGGAGAGAGGGGAGCTTTAAATGAATAAGAGATGGAGACAACGTATTTTTTCATTATGCACAACAGCAGCAATGGTTTCTTCTTTAATGCCAATGGTACAAGCTACAGAAGCGAGCAGTACATATAAAATAGGAGATAGTTCACCAATCTTCTGCCAATTTTATGCACAAAATCAAAGTGGAAATTGGGATTGGATGTCAGCTGGTGGACAAAACTTAACAGTAGGAGAAACAACAACACTCGAATTTAGTGCACTTGATGATGACAACAACAGTAAATTCGCCGTAGCAACAGATGATGCAGCATTCGGTTTCCAATTTGGCGATAGCAAAATCATTGCTGGAGACAAAAGTAGCGTAGATTTAACAATTGATGAAATTGTTATTAAAGCAGATGGTTACGAAGACTTAGTAATCGATCCAAAACAAAAAGATTATAAAGTTGACTATTTAGCAGAAGAAGTATCTTGGGGAATTCAAGGAAATACAACAAGTGTAGATTTAAAATCTTACTTAGGTGATGATTTCTTACCATACTTAAAAGCTATTACAGGATTTGAAGCAAAAGTAACTTTAAACGGTTATACATATAAAGGACAAGCACCTAAAGAAGAAGAAAAAGTAGAAGGCGAAGCTATTTATAAAAAAGGTGATGTAAGTCAATTATTCACTCAATTCTACGCACAAGAAAATGGTGGTAACTGGAGTTGGTATTCACCAGGATCTGAAAATATTGTATATGGAGAATCAAATACATTTAAATTCAATACTTTAGATGAAGATGGCAATAGTATTTTTGCTAATGTAGGAGCAGATGATGCATTTGGTATCCAAATTGGAGATAGTAAATTACAAGATGGCGATAGAGGCATATTTAAATCTAATATTAAACAAATCGTTATGAAAGCAGAAGGCTATGATGATGTTGTAATTGATCTTGATGAAACATATGATCTCGATTTCATTGCACAGGAAGTTGCTTGGGGAATCGATGGAAATGCTAAGATGATTTCTTTAAAGAAATATGTACCTGGTGCTTTTACAGAGTATGTAAAAGCAATTACTTCACTTGAAGTAACAATGAGCTGTGATGACTATCAATTTATTGCTAAACCAGCAGAAGAACCAGAATTCCCAGAGGACTATCAACATCCAACTGAAATGCGTGGTTTAACAGCAAAAGAACTTGTAAAAGATATGAAAGTTGGTTGGAATTTAGGTAATACATTAGATTCAACAGGTGGAGAAACAGCTTGGGGAAATCCTAAGACAACAAGAAAAATGATTGATGCTATTAAAGCAGCAGGATTTAATACAGTCAGAGTACCTGTAACATGGGATACAGGTACAGACGAAGATGTGAATATTAGTCAAGAATATATGGATAGAGTTGAAACAGTTGTAAACTATGCACTTGCTAATGATATGTACGTTATCCTTAATGTACACCACGCTCCAAAAGGATGGTTCTATACAACTCCAGAATTAGAAGATTCAGCTGCAGCTCACTACGCAAAACTTTGGGAACAAATTGGTGCACGTTTCAGCGATTATGGCGATAAATTAATATTTGAAACAATGAATGAGCCACGTAGCAATGAACAAGATTGGACAGGAGATAAAACAGCTTATGATATCGTAAATCATTATAATCGTGTTGCATTATCTGCTATCAGAGAGAGTGGCGGGAATAATGCAGATAGATTAGTAATGATTCCTCCATATGCTGCATCTTCAAACTATTCTGGTGCAACAGCATTAGAAATTCCAGATGATGATATGATTGCTGTATCAATCCATGCATATTCACCATATTCATTTGCAATGGATACAAAATCAGATAAAGTAACATGGGGATCAGATGAAGATAAGAGAGAACTTCAAAATCTATTTAAATCATTAGATGAAATGTTCTTAAGCAAAGATATTCCAGTAGTTATTGGTGAATTTGCATCAACAAATAAAAATAATGATGAAGCACGTGCAACTCATGCTAAATACTATGCACAATTATGTAAATCATATGACATACCATGTGTATGGTGGGATAATGGTGCAATCACAGAAAATACAACAGATGCAATGGGAATCTTCGATAGAAAGAGACTTACATGGTTCAAACCAGGTATTGTTAAAGCTTTAATTGAAGGCTATAATGGAGAGACAATTGACATTTCAGAATCTGCATTAATTTTTGATGGAACAGCTACATCAACAGAATGGGGGCAAGCAGTATCATTAACACCAAATAAAGATATTATGCTTAAAAATCTTACAGAAGGTATGAATATTGCAGTTAAATACGAAAGCGAATCAAAACCAGAACTTGTTTTACAAAGCTGGTCAGGCGGACCAAGTTGGGTTAAAGTAGCACCAGCAAGAGTAGAAAATGGAGTAGCATACTTCAGATATGAAGATATGGTAGAAGCTTATGCTAAAGAATTAGAAGAACCATCAGAAGAAACATTCCCAAGTTTAGATCAAATCCATATTGGAGATACAGGCTCAGACCTTACAGTTACAAAAGTTTATCTTTCAGAAACAGAAGACCCAACATTAATTTATAAAGGTGAATGTACATGTACAGCATGGGGGCAAGCATTAACATTCATTCCAGGGACAGATATCATGATGAACAAACTTGGTAAAAATGTTAAAATTGCAGTTAAATACGAAAGTGAAGAAGTACCAGAAATTATTTTACAAAGCTGGTCAGGTGGTGCAAGCTGGGCAAAAGCACAACCATCAGAAGTGAAAAATGGCGTAGCATACTTCAGATACGAAGACATGGTAAAAGCATATGCTGAAGGTACAGAAAACTATGAAAGCTATGGTGAAGTATTCCCATGCTTAAATAAAGTTTACATTGGAGCTCAAAATACAGACCTTAAAGTAACTAAAGTTAACTATGTATTCCCAGTTAGAGTAGAAGACGCTAGCTTCAATACATTACCAACACTTTATCAAGGAGATACAGTAGACTTAAATGACTACTTAATAATCACACCAGATAATGCAACAGATAAAGAAGTAAGCAAATGGTCAAGTAGCAACGAAAAAGTAGCTACAGTAGATGAAAACGGTAATTTAGTTGTATTAAAACCAGGTTACACAACAATTACAGCTAAATTAGATGATAACGATATGGAAGTTACATATGATTTAGAAGTAGCTATTAAATTTGATGCTGATTGTAAACTTGGTAGCGATTGGGGAACAGGTGTAAATGGTGAATTAGTATTTACAAATACTCAAACAACACCAATTAATGATTGGACAGTTGAATTTGATTACGATGGAGAAATTTTAAGTATTTGGTATGGCAAAATCGTATCACATGAAGGTTCACACTATGTAGTTAAAAACTTAGGATGGAATAAAGAAATTCCAGCTGGTGGTACAATAACAGTTGGTTTCATAGCTAACTACGAAGGGGATGTACCAGCACCAACTAATTACAAGTTCTTAAATCCAGAGAAAAAGGATGTAGAACCAACTTATGATGTAGCACTTGATGTGAAGAGTGCATGGAATGGCAATTTCTCAGGTGAAATTAAAATCACAAATACATCAGAAGAAACTATCTCAAACTGGTCATTAGATGCAGAAATCACAGGTGAGATTGCACAAATTTGGGGTGGCGCAGTTGCATCACAAGAAGATAGCAAATATACATTTATAAATGCAGATTACAACAAAGAAATTGCACCAGGTGAAACAGTAACTATCGGTATATCAGGTACAGCAAATGGTGATGTTGAACTTGTAAGCTATGCATTAAACTTTTAATTTAAGAATGAAATAAGTCAGTAAGAACCAAGCTCTAATACTATATAAAAGCTCATAGGCTAATGAGAAAATTAGCTTATGAGCTTTTTTCGTTTTATATACTAATTCTTAAGAAATCTTAATTTTTAAGGTTAAGCATATTAAGAAGTATATTTTAAGATAGATTTATATTAGAAATGTATGTAAAGAAAGGAAGAGGTCAATGGAAAATAAAAAGTATGAAGACTATCAGGTACTAGATGGTACTGAAGAAGAAATTATAGATATAGAAATCATAGAAGATACAGCTCAAGAGTATATCACAGAAAATGTACAGGAAGGTCAATTAGAAGAGACTATATCTGAAGAAAATATATTAGAAACAAATATATCAGAAGAAGCTCTGCAAGAAGATGGCCAAAGACATGCAGTCATCAGTTTAAATAAACCAGTACAAGAAGTTGAAACTGAGCAAATAGAATTAAGCGTAGTAGCAAGTCAGAAATCAAGAAGATATAAATCAGTACTTATGGAAGATGCAGAAGAAGAAAATATAAAATCAGATGAACAAAGCTTTGAAAATAATTATTCGGGAGCAAATTATGCATCAACAGAGAATTATAAAACAGAAAACGAATATAGTTCACCAATTCAAGAGGAAGAAGTTCATAAGGATACTTCATTTTCAAGTTATATAGAAACAGAAAAGAAGAAAGAACGTAGCTTCTTAGCAAAATGGACAATAAGACTTGTTAAACTTATTTTATTTATTATGTTATTACCAGTCATAGGAATCGTAGGCGGAGGAATGTTAGGGGTTCTAGGAGGCGTTAGCTTAGGTATAGTAGCTTGTATAGGTGGGGGATTATTTATTATAGCTATGATATGTTTCCTTGCTACACAGATTAATGCAACGATGATTGCATTAGGTATCTCTGTAGGAATAGCAGCTATGTCTTTCGGAGGAATTGTCTTAATCATATTTATGATGATGATTAAGGGAATTATTGGTTTAGTACGTAGAATTAGATTAAATAGAAGAAATAAAAAAGAGGTGAGATAAATGAGAAAGTGGCTTATTGCTTTAACAATTATATTTGGGGCAAGCTTCATAGCAAGTGCAAGTTTAGCAGGGAAGGTTTATTACCAAGGAGGAATGGAGTATACAGACCATGATAACAAGTCATTAGATTTGGCAAGCATTAAGAATATATATATTAAGTCAGACATTCCTGTAACAATTAAGCCAACAACAGGAGAAGCCTATACAGAATTTAATCAAAGCTGTGAAACTTTCTTTGGAGATAATGAAAAGTATAAATTAAGTACCGCTAGTAAAGATGAAGTATGTCATATTGATTTGACTCAAATAAAAGCATCGACATTTAATCTTGGCAAAAGAAATGATACAAAAGTACTAACAGTATATTTACCAGTTAAAGCATTAGATACATTAGAAATCGATTATACAGGTTATAGAGATGTATACCGTACAGAAGAAATCGATTTAACTGGATTTGATATTAAAAATCTTAGAATTGAACAATACTGGACTAACGTTAACTTAGACGGTAACTATGAAAGCATTAATTTGATAACTGGTGGAGCAAGTACAATCAATATTAATTCTAAAAAGCAAGCTAATGTAGAACTTAATGGTTCAGCAAACTATGAGTTAAAAGGAATATTTAAAACATTAGAAATAACTAATAGTGATGAAACGAAAGTAACTGAAATGAATCAGTGTAAAGTAGAAAAGATGAGTATTGATGGAAATGTAAGAAGGCTTACAATGAATGAGTGTAAAATAGAAAAACTAATAGCTGAAATATCTGAGAGTGATATTAAATTTACAGGTGAATGTAAGAAAGTAAATATCACAGGCTATAACAACGCAATTAATCTACAAACAAGTACTTTATGTGATGTAACAATTCAAGATAATGATGGTAATGTAACATTAGATGGACCATTTAATGATATAAATATTGATGCAGAATCAGCAGTTGTAGATATCAAAACAATCAAGCCACAATCAATTAAAATTAAAGGTGAAGATAATCAAACAACATTAAATTTACCAACCAATATTCCAGGCTTTAAATTAATGTGCATGTCAGAAGAACTTAATGATGGAGAAAGTATAGATCAATATACAACTTATGATGTAAACGAAGGAGAACGTGACGAATTCAAAGAGGCTAGCACTAAGATTCTTAGTGAATTTAAACTTACAGAAAAAGAAAAAAATATTTATTCTTATGGAGATGGTTCTTCAAGAATTATGATTCGTGTTGGTAAAAGTCTCAATATATTAGAAAGCGGTCAAATAGCTAAATAAATATTAGAGAATGAATAGATATAGGGAGAAAGGAGTAAATCGATGTGGCATAAAAATAAAAGAGAAGAGGATGTCAATCCACAACAGAAAAAAGAAAAGAGAAAAAGAATTATAGAGAAGGATTCATATATAAAAATTAAACATAAAGTAATAGATACCTATAACATTGGCGTAGAAAAAACGAAAAAAAGTATCCGCTTAGAAATCTTATGTATGGTTGGAATTAGTTTTGTAGTAAGCAGTATAACCTTTACATGTGTTTCTACATTAGGGGATATGACTATTGGAAGATATAGTTATACAACCAATGAAAATAATAGAGAAAGTGTAGAGGAACTTGTTTTAAATGGGGTTAACAAGTTGAATAGTTTACAGGCAAATACAGATGAGTATATCAATGTTTCAAATGTTTATGACATGATTACACAAGATGAAAAAACAGCTGTACAAAGTTTAAAAAGATACTTAGAAGATATAACAAATCAGTATATAGAAATAAAACAAGAACAATCAATTACACCATTATATAATGAGCTCAATGAGCTTCAGAAATCTGGTGATTGGAGTGATGAAGAAGCTATTGAGATAATTGTTCAATTTATGAAAGACAATAATATGGACTTGAATCGCATTTTTATGCGTACTGTAAAAGAAAAAATAAGGGAGCTAAAAAGTGACATAAATAATTACTGTAGTTTATCAGAAGTGTATTTCACAGATAGTACAGGAAAACTCGTTTATTTTGATAACAATGTTGTACAAGTAGACTTGGCAAAATGTATTCAATCTGTTAATCAAAATTACAATGACAGTGCGTATAAAGCTATTTACCCAGTTGTTTTAGATGATACAATTTATTATTTATATATAGGCGCAACTTTAGAAGAGGAAACATATTATGGATGTAATGAAGACTTTGGCAATATAATAGGTTTCATGGCAGCAGTGGCAGTATTTATTTTATTAGTTACTAGACTTACTAAAGACAAAATTGCATATATCGAATATCTCTCAAGTTGTTTAGGAGAAATTTCTAAAGGAGATTTATCCTATAACATAGAAGTAGTAGGAGAAGATGAATTAGCAAGAGTAGCGCAAAATATCACCATTATGGAACAAGAAATTAACTCACAAATAGATGCACAGATAAAAGCAGAAAAAGCTAAAAATGAATTAGTTACAAATGTGGCACATGACCTTAGAACACCATTAACTTCTATTATAGGTTATATGGGACTTGTAAAAGAGGGCGCTTATCAAACACAAGAAGAGTATGATAAATACTTAAATATTGCCTATGAAAAATCACAAAAGCTAAAAGTAATCATTGAAGATTTATTTGAACTCACAAAACTTCATCAAGATAGTGTAAAATTAAATAAAGAAATGATATCTATCAGTAATCTACTCAATCAACTCATTGAAGAGCTCATGCCACTTGCAAACGAAAAGAACATAGAAATTCAAACCTATATTGACCCAACCACAGCAGAAGTAAATGTAGATGTAGCTAAGATTACAAGAGTATTTGAAAACCTCATTGAAAATGCTATTAAATACAGTGAAGAAGGTAATGCTGTATATGTAGAACTTAAAGAGTTTTCTAAAAGTGTGTATGTGGCAGTAAGTAATTACTGCGATAATATCCCGCAAGAAGAAGTAGATAAATTCTTTGAACGTTTTTATAGAGCAGATCAATCACGTAATAGTCAAGCCGGTGGCAGCGGACTAGGACTTGCCATTGCTAAAAACATTGTAGAACTCCATGGTGGGAAAATTAATGCAAAGGTAAATGGTGATTTAATTAGTTTTAAAGTAGGATTACCTAAGGTGAAGTAGGAAAAATAAATAACAAGGGAATGTTTAAAAATGTCACAGGAAAAAATTCTTATAGTGGATGATGAGAAGGAAATCAGAGATTTAATAGAAATCTATTTAAAGAATGAAGGATATATTACATTAACAGCTAAAACGGGACTAGAAGCAATGCAAATGGTAGAAGAACATGATATTCAGCTCATTATATTAGATGTAATGATGCCAGTTGTAAATGGGATTGATGCCTGCATTAAAATTCGTGAACAGCACAACTTACCGATTATTATGCTTTCGGCAAAAGTAGAAGACATTGATAAGATATTAGGATTATCAGTAGGGGCAGATGATTATCTCACAAAACCATTTAATCCATTAGAGCTCATAGCTAGAGTTAAAGCCCAACTTCGTCGATTTACTAAACTTAATGTTTCAGCACAAACAAGTGTAAATCAATTAGAAGAGGGTGAATTAAAATTTGATTTGGAAACAGGTCAGGTTTTTAAATCAGGTATAGAAATAAGCCTTACACCAACTGAGCTTAGTATTTTAAAATTACTATGGAAAAATAAAGGTATCGTATTTAAAATATCAACTATTTACGAACGTGTATGGAACCAAGAGTATATAGAAAATAATAATACTGTTATGGTACATATACGAAAATTACGTGAAAAAATAGAAGAAAATCCAAGAACACCAGAGTATATTTTTACAGTGTGGGGCGTAGGATATAAATTTGGAGAATAAGCTAAGGAAAAAATAACCAAAAGTACTTGTGGATTAAAGCTATAAATGGAAAAATCTATGGGTGCTTTTTTGTAATTTAATACATGAAAAACTATAAATAGTGCCTATCCTTAAAGTAACATAATTATGATAGAATGGAATTTAAATATAGATATAATGGGGGAATGATTATGAAAAATATAGTAGGGCAAGTAATAGGATATATTGTAACAACTTTAGTTATGGCAAGTCTTGTGTGGTTTATGATGTATCAATACAATGAGAAAATAGAAATGCAGCAAGAAGGGCATAATGTAGTAAGTATTATGCATGAGAGTAAAGTAAATAGTTAAGTATACATAGAACCTTTGTTGAAATATATTTCTTGGGATGATAACGTATATAAGATACTTTAAATACTTAAAGTAATACTTAAAGTTAAAGTAACCTTAAAAGAAATGGGAGACAGAATGGAAAGGCATATAGATTTAACAACAGGTTCTATAGTAGATAAATTGGTTAAGTTAGCTATACCAATTATGGGTGTTTCATTTATACAAACAGCCTATAATCTAATCGACATGATGTGGATTGGAAGGCTGGGAAGTAATGCGGTAGCAGCAGTAGGAACGGCAGGATTCTTTACATGGTTAGCTGAAGCTTTCATTATGAGTGCTAAATTAGGTGTAACTATCAAAGTATCTCAAAGTATTGGCCAAAAAGATTATGATAAAACAAAATCTTATATCATCAGTGGATTACAAATAAATTTTGTACTAGCAGCATTATATGGCATAACATTATTAGCATTTCATAATCCATTGGTAAATTTCTTTAATCTAGGGAATACAGAAGTTATACAAATGGCTAAGACATATCTTATAACAGTAGCATTAGGAATGATTTTCTTCTTTTCAGGTCCAGTATTTAGTGGAATATTTAATGGAATGGGAGATAGTAAGACACCATTTATCATTAATACTATTGGCTTAGTATTTAATATGATATTTGATCCAGTATTAATATTTGGATTAGGTGGATTTCCGAAGTTAGGCGTACTAGGTGCAGCATTAGCTACAGTAATGGCACAAATTATAGTAACAGTATGCTTTATTATTGCCATTATAATGAAGAAAGTTTCATTTTTAACATTAAATATCTTTAAGAAGCCTAAATGGGACCTTATCAAAGAAGTTGCTTATATTGGGTTACCAGGAGCATTACAAAGTGGATTATTTACTACATTTTCTATGATTATAGGTAGATTAGTTGCTTATTGGGGGCCAACGCCAATCGCAGCACAAAAAATAGGCTCACAAATAGAAGCATTATCTTGGCTAACGGCAGGTGGATTCTCTACAGCTATAGCTACTTATGTAGGACAAAATTATGGTGCTGGCAAAAATGAACGTATCCATAAAGGTGTTAGAATTACAATGGGGTTATCAGCAATTATTGGAGCCATGACGACTTTACTTTTAATTTTTGCAAGAGAACCACTAATGAAGATATTCGTTACAGAACCAGAAACAATAGAAGTAGGAAAACAGTATCTTCTCATATTAGGATATTCACAATTATTCATGTGTGCGGAAATCACAATTACAGGAGCGTTTAATGGAATAGGAAGAACATACTTACCGAATATAATAAGTATTATATTAACAGGATCAAGAATTCCATTATGTTTAATCTTAATAAAGTACTTAGACTTAGACGGTATCTGGTGGAGCATAAGTATTACTAGTATTTTAAAAGGAATAATACTTGTATCTATTTATTGTTATTTAAGTAAACAGAATAAACTAATTCCTAGTACATTAGAAGTTTCTATATAGTATAGAAACTTCTATATATAGAAGATAGAGTATAAAGTAAATAAAATGATATAAAGAGTGAGAACGTTAAAGTTCTTATAACAATTAAAGGGTATGAGACCTATTACAGGCTTCATACCCTTTAATTATAGCTTCCCAAAGATAGAAACAAGTAAAAAGTCGGAGATTAGCAAAGCCTTAAATAAGGCCAAACCCCAAATAAACAAAGAAAAAATAAAAAACATGAATAAAAAGTAGAAATTTAACACATTATATGAAGGTAATAGACAATAAATCATCTAAGAAAGCTTGTAAAATCAAGACTTGCAGAGAAGTTGACATAAAAAATGAAAAAAGTTATAAAAAAGTGTTGACTTATGATGATAGATGCTGTATTATTATACAAGTCAACGGCGGACAGCACTGACAAAGAAAAAC
>NZ_BBCG01000052.1 GCF_001311925.1 Cellulosilyticum ruminicola JCM 14822 | reverse complement strand
TCAGAGTATGAGTAGATAAAGTACAGAAGAGAAGACATCCGAGAGGATGTCTTTTTTTGTTGAACAAATTTAGAGAATAATATACCTTAGAAAATTGTAAGATATAACAATTTTTTGGATAAAAATTTATAGCTATAAGTAGAAAGTTACAAAATATATACATATATTTATTTATTGATTCGAAATATTATGATAAAATTGTGCCAAGTAAGTAAATACTCTTAAAAGAAGGGGAGAGGAAATATGCGAGAATATATGGTAAGAGGAAAAGAAAGAGATACGAAGGAAAGGAATTTTATAAAATTATTTCAAGAAAAAGTAAAAACGTATCCCAACAAGGTAGCTTTAAAGTTTAGAGAGAATGAATATACATATGAGGAATTAAATAAGTATACAAATAAGTTGGCACATTATTTGGTGAAATTAGGGGTAAAATGTGAAACTTTAGTAGGCGTTTATATGGAAAGAACAGATAAAATGGTAGTTGCTTTAATGAGTATTTTGAAAGCTGGTGGTGCTTATGTACCGTTAGATCCAAGTCATCCTACAGAAAGAAATAATTATATTTTAAAAGAGTCAGGTATTAAGTACATAATTACTGAAGAACATTTAAAAGGGGATATAGGTGAGAATATCAAAAAACTTTGTTTTGAAGAATTAGTAGAGCAGTTAGCTAGTGAAAGTGATGAGAATATTAATGCTTTAGACAGTAATAATCAGCTTGCTTATGTAATTTTTACATCTGGTTCTACAGGAAGACCTAAAGGAGTAGCAATTCAACATGAAGGTATGACAAATTATTTGTTATGTATGAGAGATAATCTTGATTTAGTAGGGGATGAAATAGGTTTAGCTGTTGTAACTATTACATTTGATATATCTATCTCAGAACTTTTCGTACCGTTAATAAGTGGGGCAAAATTAATTGTGGCTGATAGCCAGACAGTAAAAGATGGCGTTAAGTTATTACAATTAATTGAACGTGAGCATATTAATTTAATACAAGTTACGCCTTCTACAATGTATATGTTATTAGATGCAGGATGGGAAGATGCTACGGATATGAAGATTGTAATTGGTGGTGAAGCATGGAATATACAATTAGCTAGAGAAATCTTAGGTAGAAATTGTAAAGGACTTTGGAATCTTTATGGACCAACTGAAACAACCATATATTCAACTATAGCACCTATTCATCCGGAAGATGAAATCATTCCACTAGGAAAGCCTTTAGATCAAACGATATTATATGTATTAGATGAAAATATGGAACCTGTTCCAGTGGGTGAAGAAGGAGAATTATTTATAGGTGGTATAGGTGTTGCAAGGGGCTATTTAAATAATGAAGAATTAACTAATGAGCGTTTTATTGAAAGCCCTTTTGATAAAGCCGAAGGACGTCTTTATAGAACTGGTGATGTAGTTAAGTTCATAGATAAAGATACATTATTATATGTGGGTAGACAGGATTTTCAAGTAAAAGTAAGAGGGTTTCGTATTGAACTTGGAGAGATTGAAAAAGCAATTAATAAGCAGTCTGGCGTTAGTCAAGGTGTAGTTGTTGCAATTAATAATGGGCGAGATGCTAAGTTATGTGCTTATATAAAAATAAAACCAGAAACTGGTGTGACAACTTTAGAAATTAGACAAGGTATAGAAGAATTATTACCACCTTATATGGTACCTAATATGATTACTTTAGTAGATGAATTTCCAATGACACCTAATGGTAAAGTAGACAGAAAAGCTTTAATGAATTTAGAAGTAGAAAGTTTAGAAAAACAATGTTATGTGGCACCACGTAATGAGATTGAAGAGGGTATTGCTGAGTTATGGGAAGAATTATTAGAAGTTAAATCAATAGGGGTGCTGGATGACTTCTTAGAATTAGGCGGACATTCGTTATTAGCAAATCGTTTAGTAATTCGTATAAATAAGATGTTTGGAACAACCTTATCTTTAACAGATATTTTATCTGGTACATTAACAGTAGAAGAGATGGCAAAAGAAGTAGAAGCTAATCTTTTAGGAAATCTCTCAGAAGATGAACTGGCAAGTTTATTAAGTGAATTGGAAGATGAGGAGGAATAGTATGTCACATGTTTTATTAGTAACACATTGGACTGCTGGAGATGTTTATCCATTTATTAAGTTGGGTGCTGAATTATTAAAAGAAGGACATCGTGTGACAGTTTTTTCTCATTGTGTGTATGAAAAAAAAGCTAAGGAAGAAGGATTAGAGTTTGTTGCATTAGATACACCTTCATTATATGAAGCAATGAATAATGATTTAAACATGTTAGCTGATCCTATTAAACATAGAGATGAATGTATTTATTTTCAAAATAAGTACCATGGAAAAGAGAGGTTAATTGAGGAATGCAAATTAATTGAAGCACATTGTACAGATAAGGAGACTATTATCTTGGCAAGACATCGATCAAGTATATCAGGTATGTTAGTTGCTGAACGATTAAAATTACCTTATGCTACAGTTGTTTTAGCACCAAATTATTTCGCACATATGGATTTGCATGAAGAGATTTTTGGGAATTCATTAAAGGAAGAGATTAATAAAGCAAGAGAAGTATTGGATTTACCAGCAATCTCTAGTTGGAAACAATGGTTATATAGTCCTAAATATATATTAGGGATATGGCCAGAATGGTTTGCACAAAAAGATGAATCTTGGCCAGAGGGGGTGTATCCTGTAGGATACATTAAATCAGAGAATAAACAAGCTGATGAAGAAGGATATAGTGAAGAAATAGACTGCTTACTTAGAAAAGCAAAATTAGACAATAAACCGATAGTTTTAATTTCTGGTGGAAGTAGTAAAATGTTAAATCCTCTATTCTATGAGGTAACAGCTAAAGCGTGTGAGATAGCGGGATATTTAGGTATATTAGTGACACGATATGAAGAAATGGTACCAAATCCACTCTCAGATAATATTATATGGGCTAAATATGTACCTTTAGCAGCATTAATGAAAGAAGTAGATGTCATTATTCATCATGGAGGAATGGGAACATTAAGCGAAGCAGTAGATGCAGCAATTCCACAAATTATTTTGCCACATTTAGCAGATAGGCTGATAATGCACAACGCTTAACTAAATTGGGGATTGCAAGAAAGTTTGCAACAAGTAGATGGGATGCTCAAGAGATTGCTAAAGCATTAAAAGAAGTATTACAAGATGAAGTAAGAGAAAAGTGTATTTATTATGCTAACTTAAATAATCAGGTATATGAAGCAAAAGAATGGAAACATATTATACCAAAGATTAAACCGTATTATTATGAAGCAGAGTTAAATGATAAAGTGGAGCAAAAAAATATCCGAGTTACAAATAAACCTTCAAGAGAACAGTTACTAGCATTGTTAAGAAGAAAAAATCAAAACTAAGGGCGGTATAATTATGGGAAATGTTGTGATTTGTACGCATTGGCTAGATGGAGATGTAATTCCCTTTGTAAGGATTGGAAAAGCACTGAAAGAAAGGGGGCATGATGTTACAGTACTTACACATTGTTATTTTGAAAAACTTGTGAGAGAAGCTGGGCTTGAATTTGAACCATGGGATACACCAGAAGAGTATGCTGAACTGGTAGAAGAGATGAATAGTGATTCATTGGGGCAGGATAAAACGAAACTAATTGATGAAATGAAACCAATTGATGAAGATAACTATAGGAAAAAACATGAAGGTTTTCAAGTAAGAATGAAAGAATATCAAAAGGTTCTTAAACATTGCAAGCGAAAAGATACAGTTATACTTTGCAAAAATCGTTCTAGTGTAGCAGCACATCTTGTAGCGGAAAAATATAAATTACCTTTGGCTTCTGCTATGATGAATCCCACAGAAGTAATAAGTATGATAACTTATAACAAGTTTTATGCTAAGGATGATATAAAGTTATTAAATGAAATTCGTAGAGGTGTAGATTTACCACCAATTAAAAGTTGGTTACAGTGGGAAAGTAGCCCAAAGATGACTTTGGCATTTTGGCCAGAATGGTATGCTGAGATTGATAAACAATGGCCAAAGACTATAGAGGCTATTGGATTTCCTATAGAGGATGGAAAAGAAGCAGTTAAGAAAGAAGTACCAGAAGATTTTAAAGAGTGGTTAGTAGACCATCCTAAACCATTGCTTATTTCAGGTGGAACTACAAAGTTAATTAATGCGTTATTTTATCCAAGTAGTGTTCAGGGGTGTGGATTAACAGGAAGACCAACTATTGTACTTACAAGATATAGGGAACTTCTTCCTAAAGAGTTACCAGAGAATGTGAAATGGTATGAGTATTTACCATTGGATGAAGTGTTACCTCAAATCGGATTAATCATTCATCATGGAGGCATGGGGACTTTATCAGGTGCTTTAAAAGCAGGTGTACCCCAATTGATTTTACCTTGTTTTGTAGATAGACCAAATAATGCAGAACTTATTAAAGCATTAGGAGTGGGGAATTATTTGACTACATCTAAGTGGCAACCAGAAAATATTGCAAATATAATTGGACAACTTCAAACGCCTGAAGTAATTGAAAAATGTAAGGAATATGCATTTAAAATGAAAGAAAATAATGGTATTACTAAAGGTGCTGATAAAGTAGAAGAATTAATGAAAGATGATAGTTATATATATGTGTTAAATAGTGAAAATGAGTTTGAAGGTTACGAAGATGAGTCTATAAAACAAAAACAGAAACAAGAGAAAATCGCTATGTTGACTAAATTAAGTGATAAACAGCGAGCACAAATTCTAGGGCGACTTAAAAAATAAGGAGGATGTATAATGGATGAAAAAATGAAGTTGTTGCTTAAACAGCGAGAAAAATTAATTGAACTCAATAAAAAGAAGCAAAAAGCATTAGAGATTCCTGTACAGCCTAGGGAAGCGGGAGAGATTACTTTTCCTGTATCTTCTGCTCAACGTCGTATTTGGTTTATGCATCAAATGCAGCCAGATAGTATTGAATATAATGTACCCGTGGCTTATACCATTAAGGGAGACTTTAATGTTACATATTGTAAAGAAGCACTAAATGAAGTAGTACAAAGACATGAAATATTAAGAACTACTTTTAAAGAAGTAGATGGTGAACCTATGCAGGTTATTCATCAAAATCAAGAGGTGAATTTTACTTTCCTAGATTTTTCTATGGAAGAAGCAAGTAGTGAAAAAGATGAAAAGATAGATATAAGCATTAAGCAAATGGTAAGACAACCTTTTGATTTGAGTACAGGGCCGTTACTAAGATGTATGCTAGTAAAAGTAGAAGAAAATAAGCATATATTAGCTATTGTTGCTCAACATAGTATTATCGATTCTTGGTCTTTGGATATTTTAAAAGGTGAATTTGCAAAAAGTTATCTTAATAAATATACGGGACAAGGAGAAGAGCTTCCATCACTTGCTATTCAGTATGGTGATTATTCAGTATGGCAACAAAATAGATTAAAAGATGTAGAGGGAGCAAATTTATTAAAGTATTGGGTAGATAAATTAAAGGATAAAATCCCACAAATAGAATTACCCTTGGATTATGAACGGCCCCCCATACGTTCTGAAAAAGGGGATAATTACCTTTTTAAGATTGAAAAAGAGGAAACCAAACAGATTAATCAAGCTGCTGCAAAAAATGAATGTACAACATTTATGTATCTACTAGCTGCATTTCAAGTACTTCTTTACCATTATACAAATCAAGAACGCATTACTGTTGGAACGACTGTTGCAGTAAGGCCTACTCCAGAGACAGAGCAGCTTATTGGTTTCTTTATTAATAATATAAGCTTTAATACTTATATTGGGGATCAGCCTATATTTAAAGTATATTTGCAAAGAGTTAAAGAAGAAACTTTACAGATGTATAAAAAGCAAGAAGTGCCTTTTGAAAAAGTAGTAGAACAATTACATTTAAAACGTGATTTAAGTCGTACAGCTATTTATCAAGTAATGTTTAGCTATTTAAGTGCAGCGGGTAATAGTGATAAAATTCAAGGTTTGGATAGCGAAGTATATCTTTTAGGTGGTAGTAAGGCAACTACAGATTTAAATTTATTTGTATGGGAAGAAGATAATAGGTTCCACCTTAATGTTGAATATAGTACTCAGCTTTTTAAGAAAGAAACAATTAAGCGTTTAGCAGATCATTATAAAAAACTTGTTTTAGAGTTAACCCAAAATCCTGATATAGGTATTCATGAAGTAAATTTCTTAAGTGATACAGAAAAAGAAATGATGCTCCAAGAGGAAGTTCATCACGTTATAAGAACAGATAAAAGTTTGACTATGCACAAGTTATTTGAAGAACAAGTAGTGAAAACACCAGATAATATTGCCATAACTTTTGAAGGAAAAGAAGTTGATTATAAAACGCTCAATAAAAAAGCAAATCAAATTGCACATCATTTAGTAGAGACAGGCGTGCAGATAGGTGATTGCATTGGTTTATTTATGGACCGTTCTATTGAAATGATTATTGGGATGTTAGGTGTTTTAAAAGCTGGAGGAACTTATGTACCATTAGATACTACTTATCCAGCTCAAAGAATAGAGAAAATTATTAAAGAAGCAAATGTGAAACAAGTATTAACACAGCGTTATTTACTTGGAAATATACCAGAAGTAGAAGATATTAGATTAGGTTGTGTAGATACACTTCTCCAAAATGAAGCAGAGAATAAAATAGCCAATCTAAATTTGCCTATTACTGGTGAGCACTTTATGTATGTTTTATTTACGTCAGGTTCTACAGGAGAACCTAAGGGCGTTATGATTAAGCATAGAAATTATGTGAGTTATATTAAGGCAATAATGAATAGGCTTGAGGTTAAAGAACCATTACAGTTTGCTATTATAACAACTTTTGCAGCTGACCTTGGTAGTGTTAATATTTATGCACCTCTTTTATCTGGTGGTGGCGTACATATTATTGCTTATGAAAAGGCAACAGATGTAGATTGGTTAGCTGAGTACTTTAAGAATAATGCTATTGATGCAATTAAGATGGTACCAAGTCATTTTGAAGCTCTGCAAATAGGAGAACAGGCAAAATACATTGTGCCAAGGAAGATGATTATTTTTGCAGGGGAAGCGGTATCAAAAGAGACAGCTAAAAAGGTATGGAAACATCGACCAGAGTGCCGTGTTTTTAATAACTATGGGCCAACAGAGACAACTGTTTCTGTATTAGCATATGAAGTTAAAAAAGAGAGTATCAATGAAATTTCAGCTATTCCACTTGGTAAACCTCTCAGCAATAGTTACGTTTATGTATTAAATAATCAGATGCAGCCAGTACCTTATGGAGTAACCGGAGAGCTTTATATAGGTGGAGAAGGGGTATCTGCTGGTTATTTAGGACGTGAAGATTTAACTAAGGAACGTTTTATACAGGACCCATTTCAATTAGAAAGTGGCAGAATGATTTATAAAACAGGCGATATGGTGAAGCGTCTTGCTGATGGGAATATTTTATTCTTAGGAAGAGGTGATAGACAAGTTAAGATTAGAGGATATCGTGTAGAATTAGGTGCTGTAGAAAAAGTACTTAGGGAAGCTGATGGCATAGAAGAAGCTGTTTTAAACGTAAAAAAGGAAGACAATAACCAATTCATGATTGCCTATGTAATCCTTAAAGACAAAGAAGTTACAACTACTACATTGAGAAAATTTATTAAGGAAAAATTACCAGACTATATGATGCCAAATGCCTTCGTAATTTTAGATACGTTACCTATTACGGCTAATGGAAAAATTAATTATGCAGCATTGCCAGTACCATCTACTGAAGAGCAATTAGAAGAAACATATGTAGCACCACGTAATGAAGTAGAGCAAGAATTAGTTAATATATGGTGTGAGGTTTTAGGACTTAATAAAGTAGGTATTGATGATAATTTCTTTGATTTAGGTGGGGAATCCTTTAAAGCAATTCGTATGACACGTCTTATAGGAAGAGGTATTAGTGTTATCGATTTATTTAAATTCCCAACCATAAGAGAGCTCTATGAAAGAATTTCAGGACAAGCTAAGGAAGAAGAAGGTAGACTCATTCGTTTAACACCAAAAACCAATAAGCCAGTGAAAATGAATTATATTTGTTTCCCATTTGCAGGTGGAAGTGCTATTGCTTATCAGCCTTTAGCAAATGAATTACCTGATAATTGTCAGCTCTTTGGAGTACGTATGCCGGGGCATGATTTTTCTAAACCGGATGATGTGGGAGGAACTATAGAGGAACTTGTAGCAACTTGTGTAGAAGAAGTCAAAGAGAAAATTGAGGGGCCTATTAGTGTTTATGCACAATGTGTAGGAGGTGCTATAGCACTTGCACTTACTTACGCATTAGAGCAGGAAGGCATAAAGGTATCTGTGTTATTTGAAGCAGCAAACTTCCCATCTCCAAGATTACCTGGTAAGTTTAGTGAATGGTGGAATAAGCTTTTCCCTAGAGATATATGGATGTCTAATAGAGTATATAGGGAAACGTTAAAGAGTCTAGGAAATTCAGATGAAACCAATAATGTAGAGGAAGAAAACTTTATTATAGCAGGGATTAGGCATGATGCTAGAATGGCAAATGATTATTATTCTAGTAACTACTATAATGAAGATCTTGAAAAAATTAAGGCACCGATTTGTTGTATTATTGGTGCAAGGGATAGAAGTACAGAGTTTTATGAAGAGCGTTATCATGAATGGGAAAGATATAGTAATAAGGTTTCATTAGAAGTTATTCAAGATACAGGGCACTTTTTCCAAAAACATCAACCTAAAGAATTATGTGGTATCATTACAGAACAAGTAATGGCACAAGATGACAATCAAAGACTTCTTACAAGAAATAATAAGCAGCAAAAACTTGAAGTTATTGAAGGCGACAAAACATCAGTTAAAACACAAATGAGCATGAAGCTTTTCTTTATTATTGTTTTAGGGCAAGTTATTTCAATATTAGGTTCCAATTTATCAAGCTATGCAATTGGTATTTGGATGTATGGTAAGACAAATTCAATTGGTAATTTTAGCTTAATTTCTATAGCAAGTTTAGTACCAAGTATTGTATTAGCACCTTTTGCAGGAGCAGTAGCCGATCGGTATGATAAGCGAAAAATTATGATTTTAGGAGATTTAAGTGGTATCTTGGGAACACTATTTGTCTTTATCATGTATTCAAGCGGCCAATTGCAAGTGTGGCATGTTTGCTTAGGAGTATTTATAGGTTCTATTGGTAGTACATTCCAAAGACCAGCTTTCTTATCAGCTATTCCAATGCTTGTACCAAAATGTTATTTGGGACAAGCTGATGGAATCTTGCAATTTGTTACTTCAGGTGGACAGATGTTAGGTCCTATATTAGGTGCAGGAGCATTGCAATTACTTGGTATGAAGGGGGTTTTATTAACAGATTTCGTAACCTGTTTTGCAACAGTATCAACATTGCTTATGATAAGATTCCCAGAACGTATCTTTAAAAAACGAGAAGAACCTTTTATGAAAGAAATAATTGGTGGTTGGCATTATATTACAAGGCGTCATAGTTTAGTAGTTATGGTTGTATTTTTTATTGTAGCGAACTTCTTAATGAGTTTAGTAACGGTTATCTTTACACCACTTGCAATAGGAGTATCCAGTTCAAAAGAATTAGGATTTGTTTTAGGTGCTAATGCAGCTGGCGTTGTAGCAGGTTCTATTATTATGAGTTTATGGGGTGGCACTAAGCGAAGAGCTAGTGGTATGGTAGGTTTCTTAATTTTGACGAGTGCGTCTATGATTCTTATGGGACTTAGACCAAATGCTTTAATAGTAGGAGTTGGATTGTTCTTGTTTGGTATGTCTATTGCCTTTGTAAATACACACTGGCAAATTATGATTCAGTCTAAAGTAGGATTAGAATTGCAGGGGCGTGTATTCTCAGTTAACGAAATGTTAGTATTTGCATTTAGGCCATTTGCCTTTTTATTAGCACCAGTGCTTTGTGATAACTTATTTACACCACTTATGAGTAGCAATAGTAAAGTAAGTCAAATG
Source organism: Cellulosilyticum ruminicola JCM 14822 (assembly GCF_001311925.1). Lineage (GTDB taxonomy): Bacteria > Bacillota > Clostridia > Lachnospirales > Cellulosilyticaceae > Cellulosilyticum > Cellulosilyticum ruminicola. The sequence goes on along the minus strand of NZ_BBCG01000052.1, from coordinate 15,835 downwards.
ATAAGTTATATAATTGGTACTGGTGATACAAGGGGTATGGCATTACTTACAGTATCAGTAGGAATTGTTTTATTAATTTGGAGTATTGGTGGTATGGAATATAAACCACTTAGATATATGGAAGATTATTTACCAGATGCTATTCCAGGTGCTGTAATTTATGAAGATAAGGATAAGATGCAAGAGAGCCTTGATAGGGCTATTAGTTAATAGAGTTTCAGAAAAGATAGTTAATGATTTAGTAGAACAGATATCATAAAGTCATAGCTAATTTTACGATATCTGTTCTTTTATTCTATGAAAAATATAAAAGGTAGTTGACATATGTAAAAATATAGTGTAAAATTTAATCAATATTATTTCTGAAACAAAACGGCTAAACATTATATGTAGTATTTGTTTTTGAAAGTATAATGCATATGCGGGTGTAGTTCAATGGTAGAACTTCAGCCTTCCAAGCTGACTACGTGGGTTCGATTCCCATCACCCGCTCTAACTGAAAGTGCTATAAGACTAAGAAATTAGTTTTATAGCACTTTTTTTGTTTTATATGCAATCAAAATGCGTGATAAAGTTATCTAATAGGTAGAATCATTATGGAGGAGAAAGAAGGTATGAATAAAATAGAATTTGCCCAGAGGGTAGATAGTATAAAATAGCGTCTTTATAAAACGGCTTATCTGTATTTAGGAAATGAGACAGCACAGGCATTACATACACCTCAAGGAACAGTTGTAATAAGACAAAAAAGCATTGGCATTACTAAAATTAGAATTAAGTGAGGAGGTATAAGGATGAAACAACACATGAATATGTAATGAATCAAAATATGTTTTATTCAGAAAATCCTTTAATAGATTATAAGGAAGATGTAGTATATATGTCACCTTGTTTTTCATATAATACAAAATTAAATAAGCCTATTATTATAAAGATTAAATAGTATAGAAGTGCAAATCATTAGGTCATCAAACATTTAGTGATATATAGTTAAAGAAGAGTGTTTAGAGTATAAAAATACGTCGAGATGTATAAAAAATAAAAAAATACTTGATTTTATATAAAAAACACAGTAATATAATGATTAATTATACAATGCATGTATATGAAATATTTTATAAACAGGTAGAGGTGGAGCAGAATGAAGGCGGTCAAGAAACTAGCATCATTAGGATTAGTGGGATTAACAATATGTGTGGGGTCAATTAATACATTAGCTTGTACAGGATTTGTAGCTGGGAAAGCTGTTACTTCAGATGGTAGTATACTTATGGGAAGAACAGAAGATATTGGAGCTGCTTATAATAAAAATTTCATAGTAGTTGAAGCTACTAAATATAAAGCAGATGATTACTTTGAAGACTTAAATGGCTTTAAGATTAGTCAGCCTAAAAAAGCTTATAAATATACAATGGTACCGGATGTTAAAGAACATGGGGATGGTGTATATGGAGAAGCCGGAATGAATGAAAAAGGTGTAGCGATGACAGCTACTGTTTCCGCTAGTGTTAATGAAGCTGTAGAGCAGAATGATCCTTTAGTGGAAAATGGGTTAAGAGAAGCAGCTATGTTAAGTGTGGTATTACCTCGCATTAATTCAGCGAAACATGGGGTAGAAGTTTTAGGTGAGATTATTACGAAGTATGGTGCTACAGAAGGAAATATTGTAATGTTCGCAGACCAAGATGAAGCTTGGTATATGGAAATCTTAAGTGGTCATCAATGGGCGGCAGTAAAGGTGCCTGATGATAAGTACGCAGTGATTCCAAATAGTTTTATGCTAGGATATATTGATCTTGAAGATAAAGAAAATGTGATGGCTTCAACGGATATTATTAATTTACCAAAAGAAAAAGGTTTCTTAAAAGAAAAGGATGGTAAATTCCATTTGGCATTAACTTATGGTGAAACATTAAAAGAAGGTAATCGTTCTCGTGCTTGGGCTGGTCAGCATTTATTATCAGCATCGCAAAATACGCCTTATAATAGTGAGGTATTTGAGTTATTTGTAACACCAGACAAAAAAGTAAGTTTAGAAGATGTGATGGCACTTCAACGTTATCGAAATGAAGGAACCGTATATGATGTGAACTTACCAGGTAATGAAAATATCCGTCCTATTGGTACAGAAACACAAGCAGAGTGTCATGTATTCCAAATGACTACAGATTTACCTAAAGAAGTAGGTGGTGTCATGTGGCTTGCAATGGGGAATGCGGAACATTCGGTGTATTTACCAAGTTATAATCTAATTACAGACACCTATGCAGCTTACAAAGTACAAGGCGAGGAATATAGTAAGGATTCAGCTTATTGGTCATTTAGAGGTTTATCAGCACTCGCTGAAACAAATCGCCAAGGATATGGCAACAGTGTAAGAGCATTTTGGGATGCGTATCAGGCAGATTTAATTACAAATCAAGCTAAATACAATGTAGCACTTACAACACTTTATAAAAAGAACAATAAGAAGGCAGCTAAATATGCTACAGAGGTAAGCATGGGGATTCAAAAAGAAGCTATAGAAAAAGCAAATAATGTATATAGCCAGCTAATGACTAAGTTAGCAAATGATAAGAGTCAGGCACCTAAGAAAGATTTTGTAGTAAGTACAGATACAAAGGCAAAAGTATATTAATAAAAACGGGTATTAATAGAATGAAAAGGCGATATTATGAGGTTATTTATAATTTCATTGAGAGCATCATAAGAAGTATAAGTTTGATTAGGATAAATAAGAGAGGCTGTCTGGATGCAACGTAGCATGGGGTTTACAAAAAGGTGAGTTGTATGGGGATAGATATCAAGGAAAATAAGTTCTTGAATGTTATGGATGCCTTCTAGGCAAAGGAGTTGATTGGTAGAACCAATGTAATGTTTCTTTAGATTACCAGGAGTTTGCTCATGTCTAATGAAAGCACATAGGATAGCCTTTGGAATATCTTTAATGACTGTAGTAATGCCATTTTTGATTCGTATAACTTTTTGAGATTTATTGATAAGGTTTTTAAAAATTGCGGTTGTTTTTTTCGTATAAAAGTTATCAGATACAGGGAAAGGTGAATTATTACATGAAGTTAAAGATATATTGCAGTCACAATCCTTATAAATAATTGTAACATAAGGATTTTAAGGAGCTTATGGGGAAGGACATTTACAAGCATATCAGAGTGTAAATGTCTTTGAATAAATAAATCTAAGTTTAAGATGATATTTGCATTATAGAGCATAGATTTCGTAGCAGATTTACCATCACATATCATAGGGGATTGAATATATTTTTTTCCTTTTAAAATATTATTTAAACAATCTTGAGGTGATTCGGTGATATATAGTTCCATAAGCTGTCTCCTTGTAGCCTGTTAGAATTTCAGATTCATAATTTCCTCTAGAGCATAACCTTTTACTTCAGGTGGACGACCAATAATGATGAGATTTATATTCATTTTTTGAGCACTAATAACCTTTTCCATAAAGCCGCCTACATCACCAGAATCCTTAGTAAGTAAATAAGCAGCGTTAGTATGCATGATAATAGCCTCATTGAGTGCTTCAGAGAATGGGCCTTGCATACCAATGATATGTTTGGCATCGAAGCCTAGTTCATAGCAATGTGCAATTACGCCAGCAGTTGGAAGTACTCTGGCAAAAACACGGTTATTATAATCTGGAAGTGCACAGAGTTTATGAAGTTCTTTACTACCTGTAGTCGCCAAAATAGAACCAGTAGTTGTTTTTAAAAATTCTACAGCTTCTTCCATAGAATCTACATAAACCATATTATCGGTACAGGTTAAAGCTGTGCTAGGTCTGATGATACGATAATAAGGCAAATTAGCTTTAATAGCAGCTTCTTGAATGTTTTTAGAAACAATAACAGCATAAGGATGTGTGGCATCAAAGACGCAGTCAAATTGATGGGTTTTAATAAGCTCATAAATTTCATTTGAATCTAAGCGTGTAGATGAAATAGTGACATTCTCATGCTCAGGTAATAAAGTTTTACCATATTCAGTAGCTACACAAACATAGAGTCTTGCATTTTGTGTAAGTAGGTATTCGGTTAAATTACGGCCTTCTGTTGTGCCTGCAAATATTAAATATGATTTCATAGCACTCATAATTTCTCCTAAAAATAATATAACGTAATTAATAATAATTATTCTAACATATTTTGTGAGTTTAAAAGCGTAATCATGTAAATTCACAAATAAATAATATAAAATAAAATTAATGAAGAAGATTTGGGGCTATAATTAAAAGTAGATATAGTATAATAAAAAATAAATAAAAAAGAACATAAAGGGGGACGAAAGAAGAATGAGTAAATTATTAGTTGTTGTGGATATGCAAAATGATTTTATTACAGGAAGTCTCGGAACTAAAGAAGCAGAAGCAATTGTAGAAAAGGTTAAGGATAAGATTAAGGCATATAGAGAAAATGGAAGTGAAGTTGTTTATACAAGAGATACCCATGGAGCAAATTATCTAGAAACAAAAGAAGGCAGCAATTTGCCAGTAGTGCACTGCATACAAGGCACTTGGGATGGGAACTTGAATCACATATTGAGGAGACTAGAACTTTAGAAGATAAGGTATTTGATAAAAAAACGTTTGGCAGTACGCAATTAGGCGAATATATAGCTCATAAATTTAAGGAAAATGATGCTTTAGAAATAGAGTTAGTAGGTTTATGTACAGATATTTGCGTAATTTCTAATGCGTTGCTAATCAAAGCCTATTGCCCAGAAATTCAAATTAGTGTAGATGCAAGTTGTTGCGCTGGGGTAACAGTAGCAAGTCATAATAATGCTTTAGAAGCAATGAAGATGTGTCAGATTCAAGTAGTAGAGTAGTGATTAAATGGGGGTATAAGATGATTTATTTATTAAGCTTTACCTTTCCTGATGCAGGACAAGAAGCTGCTTTCTTCAAGCAGCAAAAAAGAACTTGTTATGACACATTTTATCCTTTTAATATATTTTCAAATCATCAATTAGTAAACCTTGATTTTGAGCCAATAACTATTTTATATGGAGGAAATGGATCAGGAAAAACAACGGCGCTCAATGTAATTGCTGAAACGCTAAAATTACAGAGGGATAGTTTATATAATAAAACTAATTTTTTTCAAGACTATGTGGAAATGTGTAAATTTCGTACAATGCAGGTTGTACCAAGAGAAAGTCGGATTATTACCAGTGATGATGTGTTTGATTTTATGCTGGATTTAAGAGGAATCAATAACGGGATTCACCAAAGGAGAGAGGAAATATTTCAAGAATATTTAGATACTAAGTATTCAAATTTTCAAATGAAATCATTAGAGGATTATGATGAACTTAAAAAGGTGAATGCAGCACGTCATCAGACACAATCAAAATATGTACGTCATAAGCTCATGAATAATATACGTGAACATTCTAATGGCGAAAGTGCATTTATTTATTTTACAGAAAAGATACGTGAAAATGCTTTATATCTTTTAGATGAACCTGAAAATAGTTTATCTCCAAGTAAGCAAAAAGAATTAGTAGCTTTTTTAGAGGAATCTGTACGTTTCTTTAATTGCCAATTTATTATTTCAACTCATTCACCATTTTTATTGGCATTAAAAGGTGCAAAGATTTATGATATGGATGAAGAAATAATAGGAGTAAAGAAATGGTCGGAGCTATCAAGTATACGTGCTTATTATGAATTCTTTAAAGAATATGAAGAAGAATTTAAATAAATATGCAGGCAATGATATTTGCCTGCATGTTATGATTAGCATAATAATTCATTTATAGTCCAAGCTAAGGCCTTTACTTTCCTTAAATCAGTATCTTTAAAATGATTACCATGATGCCACTCTAAGGTACAATTAGAATCACCAATTTGAGCGGATAATATATCATATTGTAATTGTATACGTTTAGCCACTTTTTTGAGTGTAAGGTTTTTAGTATGTGATTCTTGGTTGCCGAGGCTTAAATAAACCTTTTTAGCTTGCATGGCATGGTTTTGAATGAAATCATCCCATTTAGGAAACCAAACAGATGGTGAAGCAGCAGCAATGCCATCAAATTGATGTGTTTTATAACCGGCCCATAATGCGAAGAGGGCGGCTAAGGAGTAACCGCCTAAGACATATTTGGTATTTGAAGGATTTAATTCAAAGCGAGCATTAATCTCTGGTAGCAGTGTATCTAATATATAAGAAAGTGTATGAGCAGCGCCATCCTTGAAATGATTATTACCAAATACAGCAGGGGAGTTCCAAGGGGAAAGTTCTGTATTCCAATCCTCGATTTTAAGGGCAGTTAATACAAAAGGTATTTCACCTATAGCATTTTTCAAGAATTCAATGGTTTGAACGATAGTTTTTTCATTATGAGAGCTCACAAGTTGAAGGACACACAGGTTGGCGTGAGGTGAACCATAGAAAACAACTTGTTTTTCAGTGATTGTAGAGGTTATTTGTTTCATTGTAATGTACTCCTAAATCTATGGTATAAAATTTAATTTATTATATAGTAATATAACATATCTCTAAGCAGAACGTATTAAAGTTAGAGGACTAAAATAGGTAAAAGAAAAAATAATAAAAAATCGAAAAAAGTACTAGACAAACTCAATAAATCTAGATATAATGAAAATATGTTTTGCGGGTGTAGTTCAATGGTAGAACTTCAGCCTTCCAAGCTGACTACGTGGTTCGATTCCCATCACCCGCTCTAACTAAAGGCGATACAAACATTGTTTGTATCGCCTTTTTCGTATATAAAAATAGTTTTCTTATAAAGTTAACAGATATGCAGTATGAAAAAAATATTGAGTTTAAGCAAAGAAATAGTTAATAGAGCTTATTTTTTTAGAATAACTTAATATAGTCTACTAACCAACTAGGATGTGCTGGCCAAGATGGAGCTGTTACTAAGTTGTCATCTACATATGATTGATCGAGAGGAACTTCAATGTATTCATTTTTGTCATAATAAATCCTCCTAATAAATATTCAGTAATGGAATGTATTAAATATGAAGTTTACATCAATATTTTTAAATATTAAGAAAAAAATATTATTCAATATTATCAAATAATGTTAAAAAATTTGTTAAATTTAAATGATTAAAAATAGTTTACAAAGAATTATAATCTTTGTATGAGTATTTAATGTATAATGCTCATATTAAATAAGAATGGCATGATTTTGAGCTAACTTATTAGGAACATTTAGTAATTGTTTTAAATTTACAGGTTTAGAGTCAACAAAAGGAGGAGAATAGTTATGAAACAAAAATTAAATATCAATTTTATGGAATTAAAAAATACAACATATTATCAAGCATTAAATCAAGGTGCATGTGGTGGAGCATGCGCATGTGCATGTAGTGCATGTAGCAACTGTAGTAACTGTAGCAGCAACTGTAGCAGCAACTGTAGTAGTGACTGCAGCAGTAACTGTAGCGGTGTAGCGGTATAGTCGTATAAGTAAAAAGGAAATAACATTTTAATAAAAATTAAGAGAGGGAATGATTAAAATGAAAGATCATATATCTATTAATTTTATGGAATTAAAAGAAACAACATATTATCAATCAATAAATCAAGGTGCATGTAGTGCAGCATGCGCATGTGCATGTAGTAATTGTAGTAATTGCAGTAACTGTAGTAATTGTAACAGTAATTCTAGCAATAAATAGATTTAAATGGAGATGGTAAAAATGAAACAACATTTATCCATTAGTTTTATAGAATTAACAGAAACAACATATTATCAATCAATAAATCAAGGTGCATGTAGTGGAGCATGCGCATGTGCATGTAGCAATTGTAGTAATTGCAGTGCGTGCAGTAATTGCAGCGCATGTAGCAATTGTGTTGGTACTGATTGTAGTGTGAGTAATTGTGTTGGTACAGACTGTGGTAACTGTGCTGTTAATTGCTAGTATGTTGTATATAGAAATAAATTGAGTTTTATATTAAAAAGATAGGAGAGGGTAACATGCAAAAAAAAGTATCTATTAGCTTTATGGAATTAGCAGAAACTACTTTCTATCAAGCAATGAATCAAGGCGCATGTGGTGGTGGAGCATGCGCATGTGGTGCATGTAGTAATTGCAGCAATTGTAGTAATAACTGTAACAGCAATTGCAGTGCATGTAATAGTAACTGTGCATGTAGTAATAATTGTGTTAGTGTTTGTAGTATTAGCATTTGTAGCTCTGGTAAATAATTACATATTTACTTAGTAAATAATGATTAGCTTTAAATCATGTCATACAAAAGAATAAAAGATATATGAGGAGGATGGAGATGAATTATAGGGTAAGCCAATTTTTAAACATCATTGAAGAAAATAATGCAGGTATTATATACAGTTCAAAAACTGGGAAAAATTTATATGTAAATAAGGATGCATTAAAAATAATTCATTTACTGAAAGATGGTATGACTTGGAGCGAACTTGAAGAAATATATGAGAGTTCTGAACTAAAGCCTCTTTTAGATAAATTAATAGAAAAGAAATTTATCTTAGAAGAAAATGAAGAAGAACAAAAAGAGATTATTTTTGATATTAAAAAGATAAACTTAGATGAGGAAAAAATTAAAAAAGGCGGTCTTGTAAATAATTTAAGGTTAGTCGTAACAGAACGTTGTAATTTAGATTGTATATATTGTTATGAACGTGCTTCAAACCTATATACACACAAAGAAAATATGAGTTGGGAAACAGCTAAAGAATCAATTGATCGTTTCTTTGAAATGACAAAACTCAATCCTCAAACTAAACCGACTATCCGATTCTTTGGCGGGGAACCACTTGTTAACTGGCCAATTATTAAACAATCATTAGAATATATTGAAGAAGCTTATAAAGGTATGTCAGTTAATTATATTATTAATACAAATGGTACATTGATAACAAAGGAAATTGCTGAAGCATTTGCTAAATATAAAGTACATGTTGCATTAAGTATGGATGGTATAGGCGATTGTCATGACTTAACGAGAAGATATATGGACGGCAGAGGTAGTTTTGAAATCATTGACCATAATGTAGATATTTTATTAGAAAATAAATGTAGTATGAATTTAGCTACTGTCTGTACAGACTATAATTATGCACATCTTAGAGATTTAGTAGATTATGCGGTTGAGAAAAGAGAAAAATATAATTATTCAATGGGGATTGCATTATCACATGTACATATGATTGACATTAAAGAGTTATCAGCGGCGGAAGTAGATAAGCAAGTTAACTATATTAGAGATGTTATTGCATATAGTGAAACAAAAAAAGTAAATGTTTTTGGCGGTTTAATTAGCTTCGGATTTGAAAGATTTTTAAATCAAGCTGTTGGTGGATACTGTGCAGGTATAGGTTGTGAAATTAGTATTAATCCAGCAGGTGAAGTTTTCCCTTGTAGTGGTGTAGAAATTCAATTAGGAACATTAGATAAGATAGGGGATATATTTACAAGTGAGCAATACTTAGAACTCATCGATAGAAAACCAGGAAATATTGAAGCTTGTGTAGATTGTAGTATTGAATGCTATTGTGCTGGAGGATGTTATGCAGATGCCTTATCATGCAATGGTAAAGAAAAGAATATGCCTAGAGATTGCGCATTAAAGAAATCAGAATTTAATGCATTAGTTAAGGAGTATGTATTAGCTAGACAACAGGCATAAGTAGGCAGGGGTGAAGAAGATGTCATTAGTTAGAGAAGCGACAATAGATGATATTAATGAAGTACAAGAATTATGGAGAAGACTGTTAGTTGATCAGATGAGTCAAGATATTTATTATCATGGTGATATGAAATTTGAAAGAGATAGAAAAGAATTGGAAGAGAAGCTGACAAGTGAATGGAGCAAGATTTTTTTATACATAGAAGATGGAAAGCCTGTTGGCTTTATGGAAGTTGAAAAACATTATCCAGATTTTAATTTTTTCCATGATTATTATGCTTATGTGCTACATTATTATGTTGATGAAGCATATAGAAAAGCTGCTGGCTCTGTACAAATGTACATTGAAGTTGTGAAGTGGGCCAAAGAAAAAGAATGCAAATATCTAGAAGCAGATGCCTTTGAATATAATAAAAAAGCTAGAACAATTTTAGAAGGAATAGTGAAAATGAAACCTTATCGTACTAGATTTGTAAGATGTTTAGAGAAAACAGTATGAGAATAATTATTAAAGATGTTATAAAGTTATTAAAAGGCTATAGCAAACAACAGGTTTTAGGAATAGTTTTAACAGTGCTATGTACTGTTTCAACAATTGCTGCGCCTATTGCATCAAGCTATTTAATTGATAAGGTTATTCCATCATATGATATGAAACAACTTATATATGGCATAGGCATCTTTTTTGTAATTTGTTTACTTAATCCGCTTTTTTCATATCCGAGAAGTAGTATTTATAATAAAATGACACAGGATATCACAGCTTCATTAAGGGAGATGCTGTTTGAAAAAGTCATTTTAGCGCCAATGTCATTTTTTGACCAGCATCAAAATGGGGAAATTATTAATCATGTTTTAAATGATAGTCAACAGATGGGGCAATTTATTACTAACTTTTTTACTAATTATATTATGGATATAGGACTTATTGTAATGTCTTTAATTGGGATGATATTTATTTCTCCTTCAGTTTCTGGGCTTGCAATTATTGTTTTTGCACTTGCTTTTTTGTGTAATGAACTTTTTAGAAAAAGGATGTCAGAAGTATCCCATAAGATTCAAAAGGACTATGATGCACTTAATGTGGATATCAGTCAAGCAGTCAACATAGTTGAGACTATAAAAAGTTATACCTTAGAAGCAAATGTAATCAAACATTATTTGGGAAATGTAAAGGCATGTAAAGATGATTGTGTTAAGGTAAATCAATATAATATAAAGATAAATACTTTTATGCAAAGTATTTATGTAGTATGTATTTGTTTAATTTATGGTTTTGGTACATATAGAGTTATGAATAAACAAATGACATTGGGAGAAGTAGTTGCCATTAATCTGCTTTTTCAAAACTTTATTTCGCCTATTTATAGTCTAGCTAATAATTTAGTAGCCATAAATCAAATTCGTCCTGTTTTTAATCGAGTTTTTGAATATCTGAATATGCAACAGGAACCTTTAAAATTAGAAGAAGATAGTAAAGAAATAATTAAAGGACCTATTCAAATTCAAGATGTTAAATTTCGCTATAAAAAAATGGTAGGTGGGTTATCAATGAAATGAATCTTACATTTCCAGAAAGAGGATTAATCGGGATTATTGGAGAATCTGGTTCTGGAAAAAGTACCTTTATTAAGTTACTTTTACGTTTATATGAGGGTGAAGTAGGTAAAATATATGTTCAGGATAGAGAGCTTCAGAGTATAGCATTAAACCAATTAAGGCAGGCAATCAGTTATGTACCACAAGATGTAGATTTATTTAATGGAACAATTCGAGAAAATATTATGGCATATGGGACAAATATGAGTGAAGCAGAAATGATTCACATATGTGAGCGATTAAATATGCATCAACGTATTATGTCATTACCAGAACAATATAATAGTATGATTAGTGAAAGAATTAATCTATCAGGCGGAGAGAAGCAGAGACTTGGGATTGCAAGGGCTCTTGCTAAGAAGTCATTGATATATGTTTTTGATGAACCAACTAGTTCATTGGACCAAGAAAATAGTCAATTTATAAAAGAAATTATAGAAGACTTATCTAAGAAGTATTTAGTCATTGTAATTGAACATAGGTTAGAAACCTTTGAAAATGCTGATCATATTTATCAATTTCAAAATGGCAAGTTAGTAGATATAGATGAGCTGGAAGTTACAAGGGATAATGCATAAAAGGTCAGGAGTGAGATGAATGATAGATGAGATTATAGAGATTATAAAAGAAGCTGAAATAGATGTACTATGTACACAAAAGGATTATAAAGAAATTAATATATGGGAAGATTTACATATGGATTCAATAGATTTATTAACTGTATTAAGTGATTTAGGAAGACATTTTGAGGTGGAATTAGATACTTTGGAACTAGGGAGTATTAAAACAATAGGAGATATTGCAGAATATATTGCTCAAAAGAAATCTGCCTAAAATAAAAGAATACGAGGTTAGACAAATGGAAATAAAAGTGTCTAAATATCTTTATGTTCAAAAGATGGCAGAGGGTTATATTATTACAAATGAAATAACTGGAAAAAGAGTGGCTTGCCAAGAAGATTTAATTCAGTTATTAGGTAGGTTACAAAGAGAAAGTATATTAATAGATGAAGATCTTCAAGAAGCACTATTGAAAGCAGGAATGCTAATAGAGAGTAATGAAGAACAGACAAATGAAGAAGATTTCTTGAAGAAATGGTGCAATCTATGTCAGAAGCAAATATTTGAGAGTATTGATGAAATAATAATCATTAGATATGGTGCTTCAAAGGAAGACTGTATAGATGATATGATAAAGAGAATAAAATATCTTTATAGACAGATAAGAAATATATTACCACAGATATGTAATGATTCAAGGTTTATATTACGATGCTGCATTTTAAATAACGACGAGTATAAACAAGTCATTAAGGAAAATCATCTAGGAGAGCAAACAAGGGCTTTTGTTAATAATAAGTGTATTTTAATTTTAAATGAGATTACTGATGAAGGTATTATTATTCATGAACTTATGCATCTGCTGATAGGTGAAAAGAGAATTAATATTCCTTTTTGGCTAGAAGAAGGAGTATGTGAATTATATAGAATGAAGATTACATGTTCGGATAATAGAAGTTATTTGGAATTACGTGGAAATATTAACTTTGTTGACTTACAGGAAAAAAGGTATGCTTCTATAGGAGAATGAATCGGCATGAAATAGTTCCAAATTATTTTTATGATGTGTGTTCCAGGTTTGCATATTTTATACTGGAAGCATTAGGTGAAAAAAAATTTTGGAGCATGTTGCAGAAAATTGATTTAACATTAGACATTGACGGTCTTCTTTTTGAGTATACCAAAAGAAGTCTAGGACAATGGTGTGAAATTTTATGTAAATAAATAAAAAGTACTAGACAAACTGAGTCAGAGATGGTAATATATCCAAGTACTCGGTTTTGCGGGCGTGGCGGAATTGGCAGACGCACTAGACTTAGGATCTAGCGCCGCGAGGTGTAAGGGTTCGACTCCCTTCGCCCGCATTTGGGTAAAAACCCTGAATTATTGATTCAGGGCTTTTTGTTTTAGGTAAGAAGCGTAAAAGGTGTCGCAATTTGGGGCACCTTTTTTGCGTGAATCGATATAGAAATTAATAAAATGCAGAATCGGCTTTGGCATGAAGCTTACGGTATTGCAAAGGAGAAATTCCGAAGGTTTGTTTGAATACACGGCCGAAGTGAGTGGAATTGGTATAACCTGTAGCAGTAGCTATTTCTAGTATACTTAGGTTGGTTGTAAGAAGTAATTCTTCACTGGCACGAATACGAACAGTATTTAAGTATTGTGTAAAATTAGAGCCTGTAACTTCTTTAAAAGTACGACATAGATAATAAGGATTCATATAAAATCTTTTTGCCACCAAGCTTAGTGTAATATCATCCATGAAATGCTCATTAATAAAAGCAGTTACTTCAGATATTTTTTTGTGCAAGCTACTTGGAAATTCTAAATAGTTGTTTTTACGTTTAAGTGTAATGCGGCCTAGGGTAATTAATAGTTCAATTAAATTTATACGGGAATAAGTTTCAAAGCCCTCTAATTTCTCATTTTTTTCTTTAAGCATTTTAGAAAGAAGTGCTTCTACAAATAGTTGCTGTTTTGGTGAAAGATTAATGACAGGGGAAGTATTTGAAAAACATCTAAGCAGGTCAATGTCAGTAATACATGTAGCAAAGTCAGCAATATATTTAGGTGAGAAATTAATTAAAATACGTTCATAGGCTTTACTGCTTACACGGATTGTTTTATGTACGGTATAAGTATTAATAACGACGATATCACCTTTTTTACATAATAAGATTTATCCTTAATAAAATAATAACGCTCGCCTGAAAGCTGGTAGTAGATTTCAAAGTGATCGTGATAATGGTGCTTGCGCATTGAATGTGCGTAATCTCGTTTGGCATATTCAATAAGATATCCATTTGAATAAATAGGGGACATATTTAAGTCCATTTAAGATATACCTCCATTTATAAATCTAATATAGATATAGAATAACATAAAATAATAAACAAAAGACTAAATAAAATCAAAAAAAGTAGAAAACAATATATTAGTTCAAAAAAAGTAGAGAAAAAATAAGGGAATACAGTAAAATAGATATATAAATATTTTTTAGGGGGCGGAGCTATGAAATTTATGGGTGACAAAGTAAAAGACATAAAAATTACATATATTGGTGGAGGCTCAAGAGGCTGGGCATGGAGCTTAATGAGCGATTTAGCAATGGAAAAGCAGCTTTTAGGAACTGTAAAATTATATGACATAGATTATGAAGCTGCTGTAAATAATGAAAAGATTGGAAATGCATTAGCTGGTAGAGATGATGTAAAAAGTAAATGGATTTATAAAGTAGAAAAAGATTTAGATGAAGCTTTAAAAGGTGCAGATTTTGTTGTGATTTCTATTTTACCAGGTACATTTAATGAAATGGCATCAGATGTCCATACACCAGAACATTATGGTATCTATCAATCAGTAGGCGATACGGTAGGTCCAGGTGGATTAATTAGAGGTTTACGTACAGTACCAATGTATGTAAAATTTGCTAAAGCTATAGAAAAGAATTGCCCTAAGGCTTGGGTTATTAACTATACAAATCCAATGTCTATTTGTATGAAGGCACTTTATACAGTTTTCCCTAAGATTAAAGCATTTGGATGTTGTCATGAAGTTTTTCATACACAAACTTTATTAACGCATGCATTAAAAGATTTAGAAGGTATAGAAGATGTTAAGCGAGAAGAGATTAAAGTAAATGTTTTAGGAATTAATCATTTTACTTGGCTGGATCATGCAAGTTATAAAAATATAGATTTAATGCCTATTTATAAAAAGTTTGTAGATAAATATTATGTAGAGGGCTATGAAACAGGGAAAACAGGGAATTGGATGAATGATTCATTTACTTGTGCTAATCGTGTGAAGTTTGATTTATTTAGACGTTATGGACTTATTGCAGCAGCAGGAGATAGACATTTAGCAGAATTCATGCAAGGTAATTGGTATGTAGAAAACCCTGAAACGGTTATGCATTGGAAATTTGGTTTAACAACCGTAAGCTGGCGCAGACGAGATTTAGAAAAAAGATTAGAAAAAAGCAGGGCTTTAGTAAATGGTGAAAAAGAATTTGAGATTAAACCTTCAGGAGAAGATGGGGTAAAACAAATTAAAGCACTTCTAGGTCTTGAAGATTTAGTAACTAACGTAAACCTACCAAATCAAGGTCAGATTAGTAATATAGGACTTGGCAATATTGTAGAGACTAATGCACTCTTTAGAAAAGATCAAGTCATTCCACTTATGGCAGGTGAATTACCAGGGGCTATTCAAAGTATTGTAACAAGACATATTTGTAATCAAAATGATATTGTAGAAGCAGCGCTTACAAAAGATAGAAGAAAAGCATTTAGAGCCTTTGCGAATGATCCATTAGTTACTCTTTCATTAGAAGATGCAAAAGAATTATTTAATCAAATGATTAAAAATACAGAAGTATATTTAGAGCTTTAAGCAAAGGAGATATATAAATAAAAGATACATAAAATAAAGGGAGTGTCATAAGGGCAATGTCATTTAGTTAAGTGATATTATATAGTTGAAGCTTACC
>NZ_BBCG01000051.1 GCF_001311925.1 Cellulosilyticum ruminicola JCM 14822 | reverse complement strand
CCAAGCCCAAGCCCAAGTCCAAGCTCAAGTCCAAGTCCAAGTCCAAGCCCAAGTCCAAGCCCAAGCTCAAGTCCAAGCTCAAGTCCAGAAGCGAGTTTAACACCAGTGACAGACAATGAAGCGGCTAAGCTATCAGAAGAAGAGACTCAATTAGAAGAGCAAGCAAAACTAACTGCTGAGCTTGGAAATAATGATAAGATGAATAAAGAGGCTGTAAGTAATGAAGATGCTAATATGACTGAGAAAAGGCCAACCGCAGTAAGCGGAGATGATATGAATAGGCAAGAGCCAAATAGTAAGGCTGTATTAGCTGAATTAGAAGCACTTCCAGATTTAGGACAAAATAATGAAACAATTAGATTGATTATTTTATTAGGTGGTGCATTATTAATTAGTGGTGGCTTATTAGGTTATAGAAGGAAATCTTATAAATAGTGTAAGAGGTTATTGCAGAATAAATAAATCTTTGCAATAGCCTCTTATTTTTGTGCATGGTTTGGAGTGATAAAACCTATGTCATGTTAATATATTAGTTATAGAAAGCCAAATAAAAAGTAGAATGGGGGGAGCTATATGAGAAGTGATGCCAAGCCTCATTATAAATTGAGGTGGGTATATGTAGTTGTTTTGGCTATGGTAATAGGACTTCTATCAGGCATACGTTTAAAGGCTGAAACACCTCAGGAAATTTTAGTAGGAGGTATGAAGGTAGAATTTACAGAGATTTGTTTGGCTGAAATTGTTGATGGAGAAGAGGTAGATACCTGGCAGCCTATTTATAATGGGGAAACTAAGGAAGTACTTTATAAACTTAAACTGACACAATGTAAAAGGCTCAGTACAACTTCAGCTATAGAAGTGACGTTACCGGAAGAATTAAAGCTGATACATAATGAAGAGATTCCTTTGATGGTGAATATACCAGATATAGGCGTTAAGCAAGTTGGTAAATGTAGTTTTACCACACCTTCTGGTGTAGGCGTTATAACATTTAATGAAGTACTAAAAGACTATGAACGTGCTATTTTAGGATTTGCTATAGGGGTAAATATTAATGCAAAGAAGATACCAGGAGAAGAAGGAAAGAGAAGGATAAACTTTAAGATGGGGGAAGTGGAAAAAGGGTTAGATGTCAATTTCACTGGTGAAACGAAGCAAAGCCAAGAACAGGAAATACCACCAACGATTACTAAAACCCATGATAAGATTGATGAAGTTCAAGGTGAAATAAGATGGTGTATTCATGTAAGTGCCGGCAGTAAAACACTAAAGGATGTTGTTATTAAAGATACATTTTCAAATGAGCAGTTAATTTTTAAAGCTTTAGAAAAGATGGAGCAGCTTATATAGATTATGAAACGAACATAGAACATAATGAGGAGACCATAACGATTCATATTCCTGAGTTGGCAGCAAAAATGGAATGTGATTTTGTAATGATTACTGGGATTAAAAATGAGATATATGAAGTAGATCATTCGAAGGTTAATATTTCAAACATAGCTTCATTAAGAGACAAGGAAGGTAGTAAGCTTACAGAGCATGATGCAAAAGACTGGGTAGAGATAGAAGTTAACTGGATTTCTAAATCAAGCCAATATTGGGAGGAACTTAAAGACGGAGTTACGATTAGAAAGATTGACTGGACAGTTACAGTAAATAGTAATCAGCAGGACATGAGTGGGTATCTTTTAAGTGATTATTTTCCAGTAGGTTTGGAACTAGAAAAAAGAAGTATTAAGATAAATGATATACCAATTGATGAAATGAGTGATATAGGTACTATAAGTTATATAACTGAAGAAGGGAATAAGGCGTATTGGAAACAAGGGGAAAAGAAAAGCTTTCACTATAAAGGAGGCATAAAGTATCAATTTAAAGAATCCCTCATATTTGACAATGCCCATAAAGTTTATAAATTAACTTACACGACACGGATTACAGATAGCGTCCAAGACAGCATTAATAAAGGGGAATATTATAATCTGGCAGGAATAGGTAAAGGTGCAGGCGCAGGAACTGGTGAAAGGGTATTTTATGACTATAAGGGAGCAGGCATTAGAATAAGTGATGTAACTAAAAGGGCTCAAGGATATAATACAAGTAGTCATGAGATTATATGGCAGGTTGTAGCAAACCGCTATAATAATTCAGTTAAACAAATATGTATCCAAGATACATTGCCAGAGGGTGTTAAGTTAAATGAAACTACTGTTAAAGTCAATGATCAAGTGATTAATACTGAAGGAAAAGCAATTTCAGCTGATGGGGATATAATGGCAGCTTATAGTTATGACCAAGTAAATCAACAGATTATATGTAACATATATAGTCAGTCAGATAAGTTTTTTGATCAGTATTATACGTTGCAATTTGGTACTATAGTTATGGAAAAATCCGTATATGCCAATAACTTTGAACAAGGGAAAGATTATATTAACCATGTAAAGGTAGTTTATACAGATATAAATGATGTGTTATATACATCACCAGAAAAAACGGCCAGTATAAAGGTAACAGGACAGGTGTTGAGTAAACATATAGGAGATTACAATAGTCAAACAGGAGAAATGACATGGCTTATTGTAGTGAATCATAATAGGATAGCTATGGAGAATGTCATTATAAATGATACATTAGAAGAAGGGCAGCAATATGTAGAAGGAAAAGTAGTGGAGGGTGACTATTCAGCTAAGAGTCTGGAAGAAATTGAAGGAGCAGGAAATGCAATGCCGACTCTAGTGCCACAGGTAAAAGAAGGAGAAATAACTTATAACCTAGGTAATATTCATACGACTTATACAATCGTTTTGAAGACTAAGGTGGATAAGGCAAATGTATTTATTCCAAATAAAAAAGTAGTGCTTCACAATACGGTGAGTATAAATAGTCCTTCTATTTTTGAAGATGTTAAGCCAGTGGTAATAGAAAAAGAAATAAATAATGACTTTGTATTAAAAGCTGGTAAGCAAGTAGATACTAATATGCCATTAGAATGGTATTTACTTGTGAACCCTAATCAAGTGAGCCTTAAGAGTATTATAGTAAAAGATTGCTTAAGTGAAGAGCTGATGCCTAAGACGGAAAGTATAGAAGTATTTAGAGTAACTGCACTAACTAAGGAGATTAAAGGACTAACAATAGAGGATGTAGAAGGCTTAGATAAACAGAAAATTATTTTAGCAGAAGAACAGATTAATTATAATAAGACGAATCATACGATAAGTTTCGCATTAGGCGATATTACAGCATGTTATTTAATCAAATTTCAGGTTATAGTTACAGCAGATCAACCGGCTAAACAATATACTAATAAAGCTACTATTGAAGGAATAAAAGAAGAAAGCTGGAAGATGGATTCTAAAGAAATTGAAGTTAAGACACAATTCTCAAGGAGTTGGGGAAGAGTAGAATTACCAACAGGTACAATTGAAATTATGAAATTAGATGAAGAGAATCTCATGCCACTTAAAGGGGCAGAATTTAAATTAAATGATGGCATATGTAGTATGACAGTAGAAACCGATGATACAGGAAAAGCTATATTTAATGGTTTAACCTTAGGTAAAACTTATAAGCTATATGAGAGCAAAGCACCTGAAGGCTATAAGTTAAATGACAAAGTAGAGATGATTAAATTAGATAGTACGCAAATAGTTCAACTAGAATTTATAAATAAGAAAGAGCTACCAAGTGTAAATCCAAGCCCAGACGTAAATGGTGATAAGGAATATGAAAACAATGATGGCGGTAAAACTTATCCCATACCAGTTGAGGTAATAAAAAAGGATCAGGAACCTACAAATCCTAATTCATACCAAAAGCCTATAAAATCAGTGCCAGAGGATCAAAAGAATTATAAAGATTCTGATGTAGAGCGAAATAATCTTCAAGTGACTGATGATTTAAATGATAATAGGAAGAATCAAGCAGTAGAAAGTCTGGTAGAGCGTAAGGATATTTTAAATAATGAGGAAACATTACCTAAAACAGGTGGTATTACTGGAATAGACTTTACAATACTTTTGGGCAGTATAACGATGATGATGGGAGTAGTCGTGGATTATTATCGAAGAAAGAAATAGGAATAAATTTAAAAGACAACGATTAATTATTGAATAGGATTAATCGTTGTCTTTTTTGTGGGATAGATTTAAAATTATGAAAATTTAAACAATATATGTTGACTGATAATATTATACGCCATATAATATAAAAAGCAAAATAGTATGGTATCAAAGTAAACGAATCTAAAGACTAGGCATAATAATATTAAAAGACTGGAGGAAAATATATGGCATTTCAAATAGGCGGGAGTTTATTAGAAGCATGTGTGTTAGCTGTTTTAAGGGGAGAAGCAACATATGGTTATAGGCTAACTCAAGAAGTAAGAGAAGCAATAGATGTTTCGGAATCTACATTATATCCAGTGCTTAGAAGATTACAAAAAGAAGGCTACTTAGAGACTTTTGATGAGCCGTATCAAGGGAGAAATAGAAGATATTATCGTATTACACCAATTGGGGAAGCTAGAGTCAGCCAGCAAATAGAAGAATGGAAAACATATAAAGAGAGAGTAGATTATGTATTAGGAGGTAGTAAGGATGAATAAGTGGGAGTTTTTACAAAGACTTCGTGAGAGTCTTACACAGATGCCAGAGGAAGAAGTCAATGCAGCAATTAGATATTATGAAGAATACTTTGATGAAGCTGGGGAAGAAAATGAAGGACGTGTGGTCAAAGAATTGGGATCACCAGAACAAGTAGCTAAACAAATTTCAGCAGAAGGGGGCATTAAAGCGAATATTAAAGAAGATATCAAATATAGTACGCTAAGAAATAATCAAACAACAGTATGGGTTATTATTATTATTTTAAGTATATGTGTAATAGGTGCAGCATTTAAGAAGTATAGTAGCAATCGATTGGGAGTAGGAAATACAGTTACTATGAATGATGCCGATGCTACAGTAAATGGTAAGTATATAGATGTGGATACAGTAGTAGATGAATTTAATAAAATTGACTTAAACTTAGATATGATGGATGTTACAATTAAAACAGGTGATGCCTATAAGGTGCAGATACATTATTATTCAAATGATAAAATGACATATGGGGTGAATAATAAAGTATTAAAATGTGTACAGAAAAATGATAAGGAAGTAAAAAGTGCAAAGAATGAAATAACGATATATGTACCACAAGATAAAAATATTGATTTAATTGATATAGCCACAGGTATGGGTAGAAATACATTAATAGATATTAAAGCTACAGAAATTAATGTGAATAGTGGTATGGGAGATATAGATGTAGTAAATATTGATACAAATGAATTTACAGCGCAGTTAGGTATGGGAAATGCTAAAATAGATGGTACTATACTAGGTGATATCAATGTAGATAATGGCATGGGAAATGTAGAACTTAAGTTAGTGGGTAAAAAGACAGATTATAATTATGATATTGATGGTGGCTTTGGAAAAATTGTAGTAGGTGGTATGAAAGCTGCTAATATGGCGGACTACAAAGAAGACAATGGTGCAAATTATAAAATCAGTGTAGATGGTGGTATGGGAGATATTAAAGTTGATTTTAAATAGAAGAAAGCTGATTTTACAGAGGGCACGGGATTTAGGACTTCTCTTTTTAGAGTGTATATTGTATACTCTAAGTAGTATATATTAATAATCGTTATCGGTACTAATGAATAAGAGGAGGATGACATGCCTGTAGTAGAAACAAATTATAGTTTACAAGAATTAGAACAAATGACAGATGAAAATTTGATAGATGCCTATAGATTAAATGATAAACAAGCCATAGAGATTTTAGTACAACGTTATAAACAATTTGTACGTCATAAAATTAAAGCAAACTATTGTATAGGTGCAGATAAAGAAGATTTAATACAAGAAGGTATGATAGGTTTATTTAAAGCCATTAATGATTATAATCCAGATCGAGAGGCAAGTTTTAAATCTTTTGCTACTTTATGTGTTACGAGACAATTAAGCACTGCATTTAAGACCGTTACAAGACAAAAACATATGCCTCTTAATACAAGTATTTCTCTGAATTTACCTGTTAAGCCAGGAGAAGATGAAGATGAAGGCGTAACATTGATGGATGTTTTAAAAAGTAAAGAAGAATATTCACCAGAAGATGAAGTCATTCATCAAGAAGATTTACAAGTACTTAATGAGTATATTTCAAAGGCTTTAAGTGAAATGGAATTAAAAGTACTTAAACTCTATATTAGTGGTAAAAACTATCATGAAATAGCAAAGCAAATGGATAAACCCCCTAAAGCCATTGATAATGCATTGCAACGTATTAAGAAGAAGTTGGAGGGGGTTAGCAAATAGATATTGGGAGGTGTAGCTAAAGGACAGTACTCCCTCTTCTCTCTAGACACCCTAGTTGCTATTTGGCTAACACTTAGGGGAGAGAAGTGAAAGTAGTTTGTTTGATAATGAGAGTAATGAATTTATTTATAGATAGAAGGTAATATAGAAAGGTGTTGCAATGAGATTGCAACACCTTTCTTGTTATTTTGAATATTAATAGTAGCAACGTGGTAATACGTCTTCGATATTGTTGATGCGGTTTAAGTTAAAGTATACGATTTTGTGTGTACATGGGTTAACAGTTTTAATGAAGCAGTCACCTATACTAACGATTACAACACACATTCTGCAACTATGTGTGTAGATCATAACTCTTTGATTGGTAAGTCTGCAAGCAACTTCTCTAAGGCTATTTGCACAGTTATAGTCGTTATTATTGATATTTGGGCAAGAAATACCATTGCATCCACCACGACGTTCGCAGCAATCATTATCAAAAGAACGTGTTAAGAACGCTCCGTTATTTTTACAACAACTCATATTAAGTCCTCCTTATTTTGAATAAAATATTATCCTAAGAACGATTAGCATTGAGGTAAGCATTCTTCGATATAGTCAATACGATCGAAATTAAAGTATCTAATATTTCCACAGCCAAGTTCGATAGCTCTTAAATAGCAAGGGCAAATTTGAACAACGATAACACAATAACAACAGCCATCAGAGTGAATAATAGTTTTTTGATTTACAAGACAAGCTAAGTCATGTTGATATCCCATATAAATACCTCCTAAGTTATAAATGCACTAATTCATATAGAGAAGCGGTAGGTCCGCATTGTTTTCTCTTAGTATAAGGTATGAAAACTTTGGAATATATGTTACAAAGAAGGATAAAAAATACATAATAACTGTTTTTGCAAAATTTAATATTATGAATTTTATTTAATAATATTTTGCAATTTATTATTAAAATGTTATAATCTCTATATATAGTAACAAGGAAGCTATAAAATCAGCTGTTCCTTAAACATAAAAATGGATATATTAGAAGGGAGATTTACATGTTTTACACTAGTACACGCAAACAACTTGAAGAAATCACAGCAACAAAAGCAATTTTACAAGGTATTTCAGAAGATGGAGGATTATTCGTTCCTAAAACTTTACCAACAATGGACTTTAAATTAAAAGAGATGCTTGATTGGAATTATCAAGAAATCGCTTATCGTATAATCAGATTATTCTTTGAAGATATGAAAGAAGAAGATCTTAGATATTGTACAACACATGCATATGATGTAAAATTTGATAGCGATGAAATAGTACCACTTGCTTCTATAAAGCATGCAAATTTCTTAGAACTTTTCCATGGTCCAACAATTGCGTTTAAAGATATGGCACTTTCAATCTTACCTTACTTCATGTTAGTAAGTAAAAAATACAATAACGAAAAAGATGATATTGTTATTTTAACAGCTACATCAGGGGATACAGGAAAAGCTGCACTTGAAGGATTCAGCGGTGTAGAAGGAACAAAAATTATCGTATTCTTCCCAGAAGATGGTGTAAGCGATATCCAAAAGCAACAAATGGTAACTACTGTAGGGGATAATACATTTGTTGTAGGTGTAAAAGGAAACTTTGACGATTGTCAAACAGGTGTAAAAGAAATCTTTGGGGATGTAGATTTTAAAAAAGAACTTGCAGATAAAAATTACAAATTCTCTTCTGCAAACTCTATCAATATCGGAAGACTTGTACCACAAGTAGCTTACTATTTTGCAGCTTATGCTAAAATGGTTAAAGCAGGCAAATTAGAACTTGGAAAAGAAATGAACGTTGTTGTACCAACAGGTAACTTTGGAAATATCTTGGCAGCATACTATGCTAAAAACATGGGACTTCCTATTAAAAAATTAGTATGTGCTTCTAATACAAATAAAGTATTATTCGATTTCTTAGAAACAGGAACATATGATAGAAATCGTGAATTCCACTTAACAAGTTCACCATCTATGGATATTTTAATTTCTAGTAACCTTGAACGTTTACTTTACCATGTAAGTGGAGAAAATACAGAAAAAGTATGTGAACTGATGAAAGAACTCAAAGAAAAAGGTGTTTACAGCGTAACAGATGAAATGCGCAAAAACATGGCAGACTTCTATGGTGGATATGCAGATGATGCTATGACTAAAGAAGTAATCAAAAAAGTATATGATGAAGAAGGATATCTCATGGATACACATACAGCAGTAGCTTATAGTGTATATGAAAAATATGTAGCAGATACAAAAGATGAAACGCCTACAGTAATCGTATCTACAGCTAGCCCATACAAATTCACAAGCAGTGTTATGACAGCAGTTTCAGATAAATATGAAGGCATTGATGACTTTACATTATTAGAAGAAATGAAAAAACTTGAAAATGGTTATATGCCAAAAGCAATGGATGGTATTGCAAACCGCGAAATCAAACACAAAAATGTTTGCGAAGTAAGTGAAATGCCACAAATGGTTAGAAATTTTTTAGTTTAAAATGATTTATTTTTACATCTTGCTTAAATGGATGTGATTTTTGGATAAGATGTAAAATAGGGAGTAGTAAAAGTGGCAGAAGTAATGTATAATGTATATGCTAAATAAATATTAGAAGCATATAGGTGTCTTTCTAAAATATTAATGAGAGAAGTACTTTTGCCACATATAATATAATACCAGGGGTGTTATGGCGATTTGTCGGCACTTATACAAAAGCTAGAGTTTTTGATAAGGCATGTACTTATAGTCAGAAAAGGAGAATACAAATGACATTATTTGAACTTTGGAACAACTATGGCGAAGAAGCTAAAGACAGATCAGTAGAAGAATACAAAAAAGTAGTAGAAAATTACTTAGGTAGAGAAAGAGATGTATACAACTACTTACTTTCAAATACAGAAGAAGTAGTAGAAGGTACAATTGCTGAGCTTGGTAAACGTTTCAATATGAATGAAGTAGAATTCTTAGGATTCGTAGATGGTATCAATACAAGCTTAGTAAACGGTGAATATGACTTAACAGATTTCACAGGTGAAAGCGTAGTAAGACTTGAATTCGACCTTAAAAAATTATACTGGAACATGTTAGACGCTAAAGCTGAATGGCTTTATGGTTTACCACAATGGGAAACATTATTAACAGCAGAAGAGAGAGCTGAAGTTAAAAGATCATACAACCAAAGTAAAACAATCGTTAAAGCTAAAAAAATTGGCCGTAACGAACCATGTCCATGTGGAAGTGGTAAAAAATACAAACAATGTTGTGGAAGATAGCTGCTCGTATGAGCAGTTATTTTTTAATAGAGAGTAGGAGCTGATTATAATCTTGTTTTTACGAGTTTATAAGTAGAAAAATAAGAAGGGAAGTGGAAAAATGGACATTAAATGGTCTTATTATTTAATTGCCCTAATTTATGTATTAGTCCTTGTGCTTAGATGTATTAACATGCAAAAAGCCGCTCAATTTAAAAAAGAACATGGTACATTATTAAAGTTCTTTACTATTAAAAAAGACTTCTTTACAACTGTGGCGATTATTTGTAGTATCGTTGCTATTGGTATTAATGGTGCAGCTTAATTGGTGGTAAATCACTTAATGTAAATAGCATTATCATTACATTATTAGTAATTGGCTTTACAATAGTGAATAGTTTTACATCTATTTTACTTGATGAAGAAGAAAGCACTGTGCTTTTCTATGGTTATACTATAGGAGAAGGTGAAGTGGAAGCTCTTAAAATAAAAGAAAAAAATAATCGTACGATTTATGATATTACTTTTACAAAAGAAGTAGATAGCTATAATTATGCAAAGCTCATTGTCTATGGTAATGAGAGAGCAAAATTAAGAGAAGCTTTTAATAGCTTCGTAAAAAAGAAACAACACACAATGCTTAGATAAAAGCGTGTGTTGTTTCTTTTTTTAGTTTTTTAAATCCAGATATCATAAGCGTTAACAGAATATCACCGAAGAAGTGATTGCTGAAAAATGTGCTGTTATTCAAAATGGTGTATCCTTAAGTAAACAAGCTATTTCTAAAAGACTCAATGAATGTATACCTTTTTTACAAGAACTATTGAAACAAGCTTTTTCTTTATTCTATGTGAATGCTTTAGAAAATCATCAATCATTATTACTCAACTATTTTTCAGATGTGAAACTTTTAGATGCAATAACTATTTCATTACCAAATCAAGTTGCAGATGATTATACTGGTATGGGTGGTCGCAATGCAAAATCGGCTTTAAAAATGCAAACACTTTATAGTGTGGTTTATCATTTAAAGCTAATTTCTCAGTTGCAGTACATATGTGTAGGTTATTCTATCATGGAAAAGCAACAGCACCTGATTTAGAAGCCATAATTGCAAAAAACCTTATTCTTAATGACATTGAGCATAATGCTATGGCCTTTTTTTTGTATGAAGACTAAATTAAAAAATAAAGTGGTAACAAATAGACAGGAATATGAATAGTATATAGTTGTGTGGAAAACGCATGGGGAGGAAAAATAAATAAAATAAAGATAAAATACTGTATTTATAAAAAATATTTAATTTTTGGAAGAATAGTGATAGAATGAGTGTGTAAACTGATAGAGTTTATAATGAGAGGAAAAGAGGTATTGTTATGGAAGATATTATTAAACAAATTGTCCAAATTGATTCTGTAGCGCTCAACACCAAAAAATTAAACGAAGAAAATCTAAGACTTAAGAGGGAGCAGTATGAGAAAGAAATAAGTGATTATAAGGATGAAATCCTTACAAACGCTTATAAAAGGGCAGATGAATTGTATGAACAAATCGTAAGCAGTGGTGCACAACAGCACAGTTTGGAGGAAGAAAAGTGCAGGAAGATTGCATTAGTTGTTGAAAATCATTACTTACAAATTGAAGAAGCCTTACTTAGAAATACTTTTAATGAACTTTTTGGAGTGGAGGGATAATATGAACCTTTCGCATCCTATCGGGCCATTAACACGAAACTTAGTGCGAAACGCCGTACTTTTCTTTCGGATAAAGAGTGGGAGAGAGCAGCGGAGTTTAAAACAGTGCCTCAAATGATAGAGTTTCTAAAGAAAAGAGAAGGTTATAATGAAGCTTTTTCAAAGTATAAGCTAGAAGAATTTCGTCGTGGGGATTTAGAAATCTTACTTCAACGTTATATGGCAAATCAACTTGAATCTATATTACATTATTATTCAGGAAGTTATAAAGAATTTTTTAAGACCTTTTTAATGGAGTATGAAATTAATGATTTACAGCTCATATTACGTGTTATTGCTAGGGATGAGGGCAAAGAAGGAATTGAAAAGTCATTTATACACTCTGAGCATTATGCACAGTGTCATTACCAAAAGCTTATAAGTAGCAAAAATGTGGCTCAATTCATAGAAAACTTAAAAGGTACAAGTTACTATGATGTGCTCAAAACAATGGTGCAAGAAGATGTACATAAAAGAGAATTTCATATGGAAATGAAACTGTATATATTACTGTATAAAACACTTATGGAGAAAGCTAATCAGTTAGAAGCACCAGATCAAGATGTGGCGAAGAAAATGATAGGTACTAAAGCAGACCTTATTAATATTCAATGGATTTTTAGAGCAACTAAGTATTATGCCATTAGTCCAGAGGAAATGTTAATTTACAGTTTGCCTTATAGCAATCGTTTAACTTATCAGAAGTTGAAGACACTTTCTTATAGTAAAAATCTAGAGGAACTTAAGAAACAAGCAGAAAAGTATATATCTTATCCCTTATTTGGACAGTCATCAGATGAATTCTTAGATCGTAATATTGATAAATATCTTTACGACTATGTGATGCGCTATCCAAAGCAGGGAGAAGATATTGCACAAACTCTTGCATATATTTACGCATTAGAGGTAGAAATCAAGGATTTAACATCATTAACAGAAGGCATAAGATATACTTTGCCAGAAATTGAGCTAAGTAAGTATTTAGTTCATACCTTATAATGAGCGGAGGAAGCTACACATGGCTATTGAAAAGATGAAACTCTTAAATCTAGTCGGTTCGCTAGAGGAAGAAAATGCAATACTACAAGAGCTTGTTCTTTGTGAAAATGTTCACCTAAATTTAGAACATAGTGATGCATATGATAATAGTTACATTATGCATGAATATGAAGCCATGATGCCTAGTGGCACAGTCATCAGGAAGGAGGAGAATTATTCAGAAATCCAAAGTAAACTTAGTGAAATAATGAGCCAAGTGGATAAAATGAGTAATGATCTAGGACTTCAAATAAGAGTTGCTAAGGCGGGGATTAAGGCTTATACCAAAGAGCAGGCTATCAGTGATTTAAAAATGCTTCAAGAGAAAATAGGACCTAGTCTTGAGGCGATTAATGAAAAAAGGGAGAAACTTAAGGAGCTTAAGGCACTAGATCAAAAACTGAGTTATATTACTGAGAATATTGATTTTAGTGAGCTTAATAAGCTGAGTTACTTTAAATATGAGATAGGGACACTTTCAAGAGACAATCGTGTACATATTCGAAAAAACTATGAGAATATCAGTGCTTTAATATTTGAGATTGGGGAAATTGAGGCATCTAGTGAAGATATATATATTATCTTTTATTTATCAGAGTTTAATGATGAGACCCAGCGTATCCTTAAATCTTTAAATTGGAGTAAGCTAGATATTAAAATCGAGCTAAAAGGTGATGTCAGTAAAACTAGAACAGACATAGCATCTAAAGTGAGTGTCTTAATTAAACAAATTGAACGTCTTGAAAAAGATATCATAGAAAATAAAGATGAGGCTATTGAAATCTTAGATAAGGTTTATACAAGAACTCAATTAGAAATTAAAATCTGCACTTTAAAAGAACAAATCTTTAGAGGAAATAATGTATTTGTTTTAAGTGCTTGGATTAGAGAAAGAGATTATGACTACTTAGAAGAACGCATTGCCAGTATTACAGATAAATATGTGATGCTGCAAAAAAATCCAAAGGAACTCGGTCAGCAGATGATGCCACCTACAGAGCTTCGCAATAACTGGTTCTTTAAACCTTTTGAAATGATTGTGAAGTTATATGGTTTACCAACTTACAATGAAATTGATCCGACGCCGTTTTTGGCAATTACATTTTGTCTTATGTTTGGCATTATGTTTGGGGACGTAGGACAAGGGGGCGTCTATTTCTTAGTAGGTGTTTTACTTGCTAATAAAATGCCAGTACCAGCTGGGGTACTTAAGCGATTAGGCGGTACTTCTATGGTATTTGGTTTAGTTTATGGTAGTATATTTGGTTTAGAGGATATTCCTGTGATTAAAGATATTGCTTTAGTACATGGGGGCCCACTGAATACCACCAATATTATGCCAATCTTACTTGCTGGCGTAGCCTTTGGTGTGGCAGTACTCACAGTATCTTTCGGCATTGGCATTATTAATTGCCTAAGAAGAAGGGATATTGAAGGGGCTTTATTTGGTAAGAATGGTGTAGCTGGTTATTTATTCTTTATGGGCTTTATTTGCACAGCTTTATGCATTGTGAAAGCTATTGCTGTATCTGTGATTGTCCCTATAATGGTAATGATTTTAATGATGGCAATGATGGTACTTAAGGAGCCACTTGCCCACTTAGTAGAAGGAGAAAAGCCACTTATAAAAGGGGAGAGAAGTGCGTACTTTGTAGAAAGTGGTTTTGAAGGCTTTGAAACTTTATTATCTACACTGAGTAATTCTATTTCTTTCATCCGTGTAGGTGCCTTCGCACTGAACCATGCAGGACTTTTCTTAGCCTTCTCAGTAATGGCAGGACTTGTACCTTATCTATGGGCTAAAATTTTAATTATTATTTTAGGAAATGTCCTAATTTTAACCCTTGAGGGCTTAGTTGTATTTATCCAAGGTTTAAGACTTCAGTATTATGAAATGTTTAGTAAATATTTCGGTGGAGACGGCATTGCTTATGCTCCACTTAAAATAGAAGAAAAGTAAAAAATAAAAGAATACATTTAAGAAATCAGAGAGGATGAAATAAAATGATGCAATTAACAATTTTATTAGCCACAGTAGTAGCAATTGGAACAATTCTTTATGGTGTGAAGTTAACAAAGTCTCAAAAGAAAACAGGGAATATAAGAAATATGATGCTTACTTCAGTAGGCTTATTTAGTGCAATGGTGGTAGGCTTTATCGTTTGTGGTACAGGGAATTTGATGGCAGCAGAAACTGCAGCAGAAGCTACTGGAGCAGCACTTTCTTTTGGTGATGGTTTAAAATATGTAGCAGCAGCACTTAGTACTGGTCTTGCAACAATGGGTACAGGACGCGCTGTAGGTTCAGTTGGTGCTTCAGCTATCGGCGCTGTATCAGAGGATTCTACAATCTTAGGTAAAACATTAATTTTCGTAGGTATGGCTGAAGGTATCGCTATTTACGGTATGATTATTTCTATTCTTATTCTTTTCATCTAATAGAGGAAGAAGGGAGCAGCTATGAAGTCATTTTTATTAAGTGATAACCATGATACTTGGGTAGGAATGAGGCTTGCCGGCATTGATGGAGTCATTCTGCATGAGCGAGAAGAAGTATTAGAAACCTTCAAAGCAGCTACCAAGAACCTGATATAGGGATTATCTTACTCACAGAAAAAATAGTAGACATGGTGCAGGACGAAGTGATAGACTATAAAATTAAAAATAAGAAACCATTAATTATAGAAATTCCGGATAGACATGGGACAACAAGAGGGACTGATGTAATTACAAATTATATCAGGGAGTCTGTGGGCATCCGTATATAGAGCAGATAGAGGTGAATGTATATGGTTACAATCGAACAGAAATTAACCTTATTTTCAAAGCTCTTAAGTCAAGAACTTAAAGAAGAAGTCAGCCAAAAAACGATGGAACTTGAAAAAGAGTATGAGGGGAAGATTGCTGAGAGTAAATACAAGATTGACAGACAGGTAGCAGACATCATTGATAATGCAAGAAAAAGGGCAGAAGCTAAGAAGATTGAGCTGATTAGTAAAGGAAAGATGAGCAGCAAAAAAGAAATAATGCTTACTACAGAAAAAGTAGTTGTACGTTTCATAGAAGCGTTAATAGATAGGGCAAGAAAATTCGTAGATAAGCCTGTTTATGAAACGTATTTAAGACATACAGTGGATCAGTTAGACGAACTTAGAGATTATACCAATCCGCTTGTGATTTATATGCAACAGAAAGATATAACAAAATATAGAGGCTTTATAGAAGAAGAACTTATTAAAATAGGGGTTCAAAAGGAACAATTACAATTTGAAGAAGCAGAAAGTGATATTATTGGCGGACTTATTATAGCGGACCCTACCCTTAATATGAAAATTGATATGAGTATGAGAAGTGTCATTGAAGAATCCAAAGATCGTATTGTGGAAATCGTAACAGGTGCATTAGGAGAGGTGGGTGAAGGTGATGAATAATTGTGGAATCGTACAACTCATTAATGGACCTGTTGTCAAAGGAAGTGGCATGGCAAACTTTAAGGTTAATGAAATGGTAACGGTAGGAGATAGACAGCTTATCGGGGAAGTCGTTTCATTAGATGGAGACATTGCCACAGTACAAGTATATGAAGAAACAGAAGGACTTAAAGCCGGCGAACAAATCATCTCTACAGGGGCACCGCTTTCATTAACATTAGGGCCTGGGATGCTCAGTAATATGTTTGATGGGATTCAAAGACCACTTAAAAAGATTCAAGCCCTTTCCGCTGACTTCATTCCAGAAGGCATCGGCCTTTTAAGCTTAGATGAAGACAAAGAATGGGAAGTTGAAATGCTCGTGAAAGAAGGAGACTTCTTAGCTGGCGGCTTTGCTTATGGTCAGGTTCAAGAAACCCAAAGTATATTGCATAAGCTTTTAGTACCTCCTTATATCAAAGGAGACATTGTAGAAGTGAAACCAAATGGCAAGTATCGTATCAATGATACGGTAGCCGTTATTGAAACGCCAAGTGGGGCAAGGGTGAATTTAACCCTTGTCCAAAAATGGCCAGTTAGAAAGCCTCGTCCTATTTCTGAACGTATCCCTATTTATAAACCACTTGTCACAGGACAACGTGTTATCGATACTTTCTTCCCTATTGCAAAAGGAGGAACAGTAGGACTTCCAGGTGGATTCGGAACAGGTAAAACGGTTACCCAGCATCAACTGGCGAAATGGAGTGATGCGGATATTATCGTTTACATTGGATGTGGAGAACGTGGTAATGAGATGACGAACGTACTTGAAGAGTTCCCAGCTCTCATTGACCCACGTACGAATAGACCTTTGATGGAGCGAACAATCCTTATTGCCAATACATCTAATATGCCAGTTGCTGCTCGTGAAGCTAGCATTTATACAGGTATCACTATGGCTGAGTACTTTAGAGATATGGGCTATGATGTAGCATCATGGCAGACTCTACCTCTAGATGGGCGGAAGCTTACGTGAAATCTCAGGAAGACTGGAAGAAATGCCAGCAGAAGAAGGGTATCCAGCGTATTTACCATCTAGACTAGCACAGTTTTATGAAAGAGCAGGCTGCGTGCATACATTAGGTGGAGATGAAGCTTCTGTTACAATCATTGGAGCCGTTTCACCAGCCGGCGGAGACTTCTCAGAACCCGTTACGGAAAATACGAAACGTTTCGTAAGTGCTTTCTTAGCACTAGATAAGAAATTAGCTTATGCAAGACACTATCCATCTATTAACTACCTCACAAGTTATAGTAGTTACGTAGCACTCCTTAGTGAGTGGTACAGGGAAAATGTAGCACCAGATATGTTGGCCCTTCGTGGTAAGATGGTGAGACTCTTACAAGAAGAAGAGAAGCTCAATGAAATTGTACAATTAGTTGGTGAAGATGTATTACCTAATGATCAGTGTCTTGTACTTGAGATTGCAAGAACCATTAAAAAAGGTTTCTTACAGCAAAATGCCCTTCATCAAAATGATACATATGTATCTTTAGAGAAACAATATAAGATGTTACATGTTATAGATGATTTATATGAAAATGCTCTAAAATGCGTGAAGATGGGTATTCCTATTTCCACGATTCGTAAGGAGCCTGTTTTTGAAGATGTTATTAAGATGAAATATGATGTACCAAATGACAACATTGAAATGCTGGATGATTTACGCACCAAGATTGTTAATGACTATAAAGCACTCATGGAAAAATATCAATAAAGGAAGGAAGCGAAAAATGAGAAAAGAATAC
This sequence comes from Cellulosilyticum ruminicola JCM 14822, assembly GCF_001311925.1. Classification (GTDB taxonomy): domain Bacteria; phylum Bacillota; class Clostridia; order Lachnospirales; family Cellulosilyticaceae; genus Cellulosilyticum; species Cellulosilyticum ruminicola. The sequence continues at coordinate 8,428 of NZ_BBCG01000051.1, read as the reverse complement.
TTAAAACTTGATAAAGTAGAAGGACCCCTCATTGTTCTTTCCAATATTGAGGGTGTAGCCTATGATGAAATTGTTAATATCAAATTAAATAATGGTGAAATGCGAAAAGGAAAGGTTATTAAGGTAGATGGCAAAAGCGTAGTTGTTCAAGTTTTCGAAGGTACTGCAGGGATTTCTACCAATAATGCGGCTGTTAAATTCACAGGGGAACCTCTTAAACTGCCACTTTCAAAAGAAATATTAGGACGCTGTTTCAATGGGATTGGAGAGCCAGTAGATGGGGCTTATCAAATCATTTCAAAAGATAAGTACAATGTAAATGGTAGGCCAATCAATCCAGTAGCCCGCCGTTATCCTAGAAACTTTATTCAAACAGGTATTTCAGCTATTGATGCACTGATGACACTCATTCGTGGACAGAAGCTACCAATCTTCTCTGGAAATGGTATTGCCCACAATGAATTAGCTGTACAAATCGTTAAACAAGCCAAAATCGAAGGGGCTAATGCAGATAACTTCGCTGTAGTATTTGGGGCAATGGGTGTGCGACATGATGATGCCGCTTATTTCACCAGAAGCTTCGAAGCAGCAGGGGTTCTCGATCATGTTGTCATGTATCTGAACTTAGCGGATGACCCGATTACAGAGAGAATCTCTACCCCTCGTTGCGCCTTAACTGCAGCAGAATACTTAGCTTTTGAGCAAAATATGCATGTCCTCGTTGTACTTACAGATATGACCAGTTATTCAGAAGCCTTACGTGAAATGTCTTCAACAAGAGGGGAAGTACCTTCTCGTAAAGGTTATCCAGGATATCTCTATAGTGACTTATCTACTATTTATGAACGTGCAGGCATGCTAGAAGGCAAAGAAGGATCTATTACACTGATTCCGATTTTAACCATGCCAAATGATGATATTACTCACCCAATTCCTGACCTTACCGGTTTCATTACAGAGGGACAAATCGTTTTAAACCGTGAACTTAATCAAAAGGGGATTTATCCACCAATTGATGTCCTCCCATCTCTTTCGCGTCTGATGAAAGATGGTATCGGTGAAGGCTATACAAGAGCGGACCATGCAGACTTATCCAACCAAATCTTCTCATCTTATTCCCATGTACAGGACGTTAGATCATTGGCACAAATCATAGGAGAAGATGACTTAGGAGACGTAGATAAGCTTTACTTACAATTTGGCCGCGCCTTTGAAGAAAACTTCGTAGCACAAGGAGCTACTGAAAATAGAAGCATGTTTGAAACATTAGAGCTTGGCTGGAAAATCTTATCCATCTTACCAAAATCAGAATTAGACCGTTTAGATCCAGCACTCATTGCAAGGCACTATAAAGAGAAAAAGGACTGATGAATTATGGCTGTTCTTATTGCACCAACCAAATCCAACCTGATTAAAGCCAAGTCTTCATTAGAACTTTCTAATAAAGGCTTCGAGCTTTTGGATAAGAAAAGAAATGTTTTAATCAAAGAGATGATGAACCTGGTAGAACGCGCCAAGACCATACAAGACAGCATTTATACCACTATACAAGAAGCCTATGAGTATCTGCAACAAGTGAATGTGAGTATGGGGATTCAAAATGTAGAAAACCTAGCTAAGAGTATTCCAAAGGATGAAGAATTTGAGATTCTCTTAAAAAGCGTAATGGGCGTAGATATTCCCACTATCAAATATGATAAGAAAGAAATCAACCCAAGCTATGGTTTTCACAATAGCACTTTAGTCTTGGATGCAGCAGCAGAGAAATTCCGTACAGTGCGTTATATGATGTATGAGCTAGCCGAAATAGATAACTGTATCTTTAAACTAGCAAAAGAAATTCAAAAAACACAAAAACGTACCAATGCTTTGCAGCACATCCAAATTCCTAAATACAAAGAGCAAGTCAAATATATTCAAGAAGCGTTAGAAGAAAAAGAACGTGAAGATTTCTTTAGACTTAAGCGTGTAAAGGGAAAAAATAGTTAAAAACAATAAAGCCAGATATGCTTATTTAATTTTATTTGTATATAATAGTCACATTTTTACTTCGAATTGCATAAGATGTAACATATATTGGAAACAAAAGTTTAAAAATACGCTTGCAAAAAAAGTAGAAAATGATATAATAAAAGCAAGTTAAGAGAGCGGCAAGTTAATAAATACTTGCGTCGTAGGAGATAACCTGGGGTGTACGACAACCTGTTATTTTGAACCTACAAATTGTGTACGGGAGTCTGATTTCCCATGCGTGCTATGCTAGGCCGCAAGCTAATTCCCTTTGGGCAGCGGAAAGCAAAATGCGCAGGAAGGACACCCACCTAGATTAGTCTAGGGCGTCAAAATTGCAGGACCGGCATTTTGGGAATCCTTTTAAAAGCATCAACTTCTAAAGTTGGTGCTTTTTTATATACATAGAAGAGGTTAGGGGGAGTTGCATGTATTATCGTGTGGAGCAATTTATATCAGCAATTACAGCTAAGATGACAAAAGAAGACACTGATTATGTAAAGGGGCTTTTAAATGAGAAAGAGCAGGAGTTATTTTTTAAGCTTAAGGTTTATGAACAAGTACATTGCTTAAGAGTAGCAAGAAATATGGACGCAGAAAGTGGCGTCTTCAATATAAAAGAAAGATGGGAGCTGAGCCGAATTGCTTTGCTTCATGATATTGGTAAAATCAAATATCCTTTAAATCCTATAGAAAAAAGTATCATTGTTGTGTTAAATAAGCTGACAAAGGGAAAAATAAGAAAGCTAACAAAACTAAAAATGGTGAAATGCTATTATACCCATGCCCAAGAGGGAGCAGCGTTATTAGCTGAAATTGGCACTTATAATGAAGATTTTTTAGAAGCTATTCGCACTCATCATGATGTGGATATTACAAGTGAAAAAATGAACTTACTTCAAAAATGTGATAACGCCGCTTAAAAATATCTTGTATGCCCTTGCAAATCATTTGCAATAAGTATATAATGGAATGCAGATGCAAATGATTTGCAAAGGGAGGAAAACAGCAACAATGGATCTTGTAATAGATATAGTAATGGATGCAGTATTAGACAGTTTAAAAATTGTACCATTTTTATTCTTAGTCTATTTACTCATTAATTACTTAGAGCAAAATAAAAATAATCATACAGTTTATAGCAATTTAATTGGTAAAAAAGGCGTAGGACCTATTATTGGGAGTTTGATCGGATGTTTACCACAGTGTGGCTTCTCAGTAGTGGGTGCGAATTTATATAGTAAACGTTTAGTAAGCTTAGGAACTTTAATGGCCATCTTCATTTCTACGTCAGATGAAGCCATTCCTATTTTATTAGCTAATCCAGGCATGTTAAAACAAGTAGGATTAGTTCTTGCATTAAAAGTTGTTTTAGCTATTATCATTGGTGTAGCATTAGACTTCATCTTTGGACGTAAAGAAGCTGAAGCAAAAAGTGATGTTATGGAAAGTGCAGTGAAACATGCACAATGCAATGATGACTGTTGCAGTAGCCATAAAGAAAGCATTTGGAAGAGTACACTTATACATACTTTCAAAGTTTTTATGTATATATTAGTGATTAACCTTGTACTTAATGGTATAATTGAATTCATAGGCGAAGATACATTAGGAAAAATCTTATTAACGAATAGTGTATGGCAACCAGCACTTGCAGCATTAGTTGGACTTATTCCAAACTGTGCGGCATCTATTGTTTTGACAGAAATGTATGTAGCAGGCAGCTTAAGCTTTGGGGCATTAATCGCAGGCTTAAGTACAGGCGCAGGTATCGGTTTAGTGGTTTTATTTAAAGCGAATAAAGATTTAAAAGAAAACTTAAAAATCGTAGGCCTTTTATATGCATTAGGAACAGTAGCAGGGATGCTTATACAACTCGTGATCTAAGTTAGTGAAAAGAGGGGGTTAAAATGGACGAAGATATTTTGGTGCATTTAGGGATCAAAGTAACAAAGCAACGTAAAATTGTCATGGCTATTTTAGAGGAGGCAACACAGCCACTTACAGCTGATGAAATTTACGAAAAAGTAGAAGATAAGGACACCATTAATTATTCAACTGTTTATAGAACCCTTAGTACCTTAAGTGAAAAAGGTGCTGTAAGCAAAGCGGGAGAGCCCGGGGGCAAAATGTACTTTCAGCTCAAACAGCATCATCACGAACATGAATTAGAATGTGTAGAATGCCATAAGCATATTACAATTGAACAATGTCCATTAGAAGCATTTAGTCGTATACTAGGTAAAGAAACAGGATTTGTGATTACAGAACATAATCTGCAAATCAAAGGAATTTGCCCAGACTGTGCAAAAAGACATAAATAATTAAGAAGGTGCATTTAGTATCATACTAGATGCACCTTTTTTGTGTCTAACCTTTGATTCATTTAATGATTAATCTTCTGCATAAGGTTTGTGATAAAACTGGTCCTCGGTTAGGTCAGAAGAATCGTACCAGAGTTTGTGAATACTATCCATAAAAGCTGGAAAAGGAAGATCTGGAGTAATCAGAAGTTTTTTATCAGGTGTAGGAATAGGGGATTGCTCCTTGATGGCAGAAATTAAAAGTTCGGCGCCTTTAATAATAGGGCCATGCATTGGATGTTCTAGAGGGGTAGAACTAGCTAGGAGACTGCCGCTACCTACACCTAAGCCACCAGACCAAATAAAGCCTATGTGATTTGAAAAATGCTTTAACACATCAAGCGCAATGGTATTTTGATAGCCACCCATGAAGCCACAGTTGATAAAGGCATAAAGTCTAATAGGATGAGTGATTTCATGAGGATGGGATTTGATATAGCATTCAAACTGCTCAAGATAGTCTAAAACGCAAGAAGGTAAATCATCAATATAAAGGGGAGACATAATGACAAGGGTATCTGCTTGCACAGCTTGTTTGAAATGATCTTCAAAGCAATGGGTATGATAGAGCTTGTCTATATTAGCACAAGTAATAGAAGTGTAGGTAGCTGTAAGTTTTTCGGTGAAGTACTGAATCATTTTATGAGAACAACTCTTTTCAGCAGGACGTGGGCTGCCATTGATAAAGAAAAGTGAACGAGACATTAAAAGGCTCCTTTCATTATTGGATTTGTTTTTCAATCGTATTTAAGATGAAGGCAATGTCATGAGGCTGAGTGCAAAAGAAGACCATAGGGTCATCTAGGCCAAAGTTAGTGGCATTTGCTTTAGTAAGCTTTAGAAAAGTTTCTTGCTCTTCAGGTGGGATTGATTCATTATAAGCAATAACGATTTGTTTGGCAGTGTGTTCATAGCGAAGTTGATGATGCATTTCGTTTTTGTATATTCTAAAGAACGGTAAAATGTTTGGAATCATACGGTCTAGAACACGTTTGGTAGCAGCACTATAAGAGCCATAACGAATATGAGAGACAAGAATCACATAGTCGCTTTGAATAAAACTTGGAGTGGATTGGTCGATAAGATCATTTTGAATCACACATTTACCAGGTGTTTTAAGCCAACAGCCAAAACAACCGAGACAAGTATGAACCTGGTCTTTATTAATTTCTAATAAAGTAAAATCAGGAGAAGTAAAATGGTTAACGAGAGCTTCATTAATAAACTGAGATAAAGGTGAATCATTTTGCGCTTCATAAATAATGGTAGTATGCATAAGATAGACTCCTTTCGATAGAATATAATTTTATTATATTTTAATTTTCTAAAAAATTAAATAATTAATCAAAATGTATTATAATTAGGATGAAGCTATATGGAATAATAGGTAAAATTTGTAAAATAAGTATTATAGTAAGAGAAGAAGCGGTATGATGAGGTAAAAATTTTCATAGCATGTTTTAAGAATAGAAGGCATAGGATATAGGAGAGTACTTATGAGGAGGGATGTACATGTTTATTAAGCAGATTAAGGAAGAAGAGAAAAAGCCTGAACTGCCTATTAAGCAGGAAAGGACGTTATTTGGACAAGATAGATTATTAAATGAAGGAATAGAATCAAAGGAAAAGCCTAAGTTAGGTAAAAGACAGCAACGAAGAGCCAAGGAGAAGAAAGAAAAGAAGCGTAAATCTTGGCAGACCATAGGAGGTGTAGCTGCATTAATTATCTTTTGGTATGTGGTAGTAGGACAGGCTATTTTACCAAGCGGGGACATGCATTTATTAAAGAAAGAAACACAAGAAGTAAAAATGATAGATTATGAAGTCCCTTGTACACAAGCTTATGCCGCCAAAATTATTGATTTAACATTAGCAAAAGATAAACTGTCAGAAGGAAAAAGTGCTTTATGGTATGAGAAATATTATAAGGTATTAGAAGATGATTTAGGGGTTAATACTTTAAGTTTAGAAAATGCCCTAACACCTATTACATATGGACAAGTTGAGGAGATTTTAAAAACTATATTCAAAGATCAAAGTGAAGTGAACTTAGGAGTTAATAGTGCTGAGCGTGGAAAGGATATTTCCATTAATGAATTTATGGCAGTTTATAAGAAAGTACTAGAAAGTGCAGGAAAAACATTAGAGGGAGAAGAAAGAGACATTGTGATTTTAGCTACACCAGCGGATAATGTAGGACTAAGTGCTTGGCAACTTGCTTCAGCTGGAGGAATTTATCATTTTGAAGGATTAATATTAGAGCCCTTAAAGGGAAAAACAGTACGTGTCTTAGTACAGGGGAATGAAATATTAAACGTAGAAGGTATCTTAAGTGAGAAGAGTGTCATTAAAACATGTACACTAGAAGTTGTAGATGATAAAAATATTACAGTTGAAGTCAATAAGATTCATTTAACTTATGCCAATAAAGGCATTAAGGCATCTAACTTAGGAAAGAGCGGAGCTCTGACACTTTCAGGAGATACAGCCATTGCCTTTGAACAACGAGTAGGAGAAGTGGGCAATGAAAAAGTGCCAGATTCCAAAGTAGCTAGTGGGGAGAAACAATCCGTACAAAAAGAAAAAGGTAATAAGGATAAAAATGAGCCAGTGCAATTGGCAAGAAGCAATGTAGCAGTCCGCGTCCTTCTTTCAGATGGAGGAGAATATCATCAAGTTAGCGTGAAGCTTAAAGGAAATGGAGCTTATAAAGTCACTTATAATGGAGAAACAAGTCAATTAGCAGCAGATACTTATTGGAAAGATAGTGAAATGAAATGGGTAGATGGGGCAAAAACAGTTCGCTTCGAGCCTGTGGATGAAAAAAGTGGTTTAACCGTTTATACCATTACAAAGACAGCTGGGAATCCAACTTATAAAGGGGCTTTAGAAGTGAGAAAAGAAGGAGACCATTTCATCTTAATTAATGAAGTCAATATGGAAGACTATGTGGCAGGGGTTATCCCAAGTGAAATGCCAACATCCTATGATATAGAAGCCTTGAAAGTACAAGCTATAGCTGCTAGAACTTATGCCTATGCAGCCATGCAAGGAGATAAATTCACAGACTATGGGGCACAAATTGACGATACCACAGCCTCACAAGTTTATAATAATACAGGCTTGGATGATAGAGCTTATAAAGCCGCGGCCCTCACCGCAGGACAAGTGTTAGAAAATCAAGAAGGTCAGCCAATTAGCAGCAAATTCTTTTCCACCTCTTGTGGTTATACAGCGAACTACGGTGAGGTATGGGCTAGCGAAAGTTTCCCAGGCTACACCCCAGAATATTTGGTTTCAGAAAAACAATACGAAGGCAAAGACGTGGTTAAAGATATGCAAATCGAAGAAAACGCACAGAAATTCTTTAAGATGACCGCCAAAGACTTAAAGGCTTACGATGAAGATTCCCCATGGTTTAGATGGAAAGTGACATTAACACCAAAAGAAATAACAGCCCTTATGAAACCAGCCATTGCTAAGATTAGCCAAAGCTCACCAAACCTCGTGAAAGTCAAAAATAAATCAGGTGAATGGGAAAGTCGGGTTGTCGAAAACATCGGCACTATTCAAAAACTCAGTGTCCTAGGCAGAGGCGAAGGCGGCAATATCCTAGCCCTCCAAGTCACTGGCGAAAACGCTACAGTTAAAGTTAACACAGAATACCTCATAAGATCACTGTTTGCCAGCAATAACAATCAATCCCTCAAAGTCATCAGAAGTGACGGTAGCTCCTCAGGCAGCATGAGTTTACTCCCAAGCGCCTTCTTCGCTATAGACACCAATAAAGATGGCAGTTTCACCCTCTACGGCGGCGGCTTCGGCCACGGCGTCGGCATGAGCCAAGAAGGCGCCAACGGCATGGCAGAAATGGGGAAAGATTATAAGGAGATTATTGAACACTATTATCCTAGTTTAGAGATTGCTTCTATAGGGTAGAAGATTTGTTAAATGACAAAGAGGTGTGCAATTATAAAGAAGCAGTATCAACTATTAAAAGTTGGTATTGCTTTTTTGTTGCCTTCAAAATTAGATAGATATTCATAAGTGCTAAC
>NZ_BBCG01000050.1 GCF_001311925.1 Cellulosilyticum ruminicola JCM 14822 | reverse complement strand
GCACATACTAGGTGTAAATAATGTGTGAATCAACACTTAATTACTACTTTATCTTGTTTTTTTGCCATTTGTATTTTCTTAGCAAAATTTTCTTTTATATAATCTTCTTTAAGATAATTAAAAAACATACTTAAGTTTCTCAGGATTGAATTTATATATGTAGGTTTTAATCCAAGTGATTGCTTATACTTTATATATGCTTTCACATGTATATGCGATAGCTTTTCTAATGTTGTAATATTAAATTCACTTTCTAAGTATTACAAGAACAAATTATTATTGTTTCTTACGGATTTCTCTGTACGAACAGAGTAATTTTTTAAGCGCATCTCAAGTAAATACTCTTCTAATAAATATTTTAGTGCTAGACCAACAGACATAAAAAAACCCCAATTATGATATATTCTATATGTCAATACACCATAATTGAAGGTCTTACATTTACCATAACTGGTAATGTTTTTATTACTATTTTTTCACCAAGTCCTTGAGGCTCAAAAGATTACTCTTCATCCCAGTTGTGTAGATATTTTGAACATCATCATCATCATCAAGAAGATCAAGCATTCTGTTCATTGATTTTAATGCAGCTTCATCTGTAAGTGTTGTCCATGTTTGTGGCACCATTGTTACTTCTGCTTCTGCCATTTCGATACCAGCTGCTTCAAGTGCTGCGTGAACATCAGCGAAAGCTTCTGGAGAAGTTGTAATTGTGTAACCTTCTTCTTCTGCTTCGAAATCGTCAGCACCAGCTTCGATTGCCATCATCATAAGTTCATCTTCGTCCATATCTGTTGCTTCTTTTTCGATAACGATTTGACCTTTTTTATCGAACATGAATGATACACAACCTGTTGTACCCATGTTTCCGTTACCTTTTGTGAAGTATGAACGTACGTTAGCTGCTGTACGGTTTTTGTTATCTGTAAGTGTTTCTACGATTACAGCTACACCATTTGGACCGTAACCTTCGTATGTGATATATTCGTAATGTACGTTATCGCCATCACCAGCTGCTTTTTTGATACTTCTTGCGATAGTATCGTTAGGCATGTTGTTTGATTTAGCTTTTGCAATTACGTCAGCAAGTTTTCTATTGTTAGCTGGGTCAGCCCCACCATCTTTAACTGCTACAGCAATTTCACGACCAAGTTTAGTAAAGATTTTACCTTTTTGTGCATCGTTTTTTGCTTTTTTATGTTTAATATTGGCAAACTTTGAATGTCCAGACATAAAATGTTGTCCTCCTTATAATTTAATTGCTTACTCAATGTCTTTCACCCATTTGAAGTAAGCTCACTATTGATATTTTACCATATTCTGCGTAAATCTTGCAACAAATTTACACTAATACATCTACAACTTCGAATTCCCCACGGCTCATGCTTACTTCTGCATTTGTATTTTCTGTAAGCCAGTCACAGAAAGCATCTTGCTCTCCAAGTAATACTTCTACCTGCATTGTAACTACATCTGTATAAATGCTGTCACGAATTCTATAGCCTTTGTCGCCTAATAAATATTGTACTTTTCCTACTAATGTATAATTCATTTGTACATCAATAAGCTGTATACGTCTCTTTTCAATGATCCCAGCATTTAAAAGACCTTCTTTGGCTGCTTTACCATAAGCACGTACAAGCCCACCTGTACCTAATAAAGTCCCTCCGAAGTATCTTGTCACACAAATTAAAGTATTACGTACATCTTCCCCTTTTAAAACTTCTAAAATAGGTTTTCCTGCTGTCCCTTGTGGTTCGCCATCATCACTACAACGTTGAATCTCATTTTTTTCGCCGATTTGATAAGCAAAGCAGTTATGTCTTGCATCATAGTATTTCTTACGTAATTGCTGCAAACAAGCTTCTGCTTCTTCTTGCGTTTTCACTTCACATACTGTGGCAATGAATTTAGATTTTTTTTCAACTACTAAGGCTTCTCCTGGCCCTTGTATGGTTCTGTAACTTTCTAACATAATCTCACCTTATCGTTAAAGTATTGTACTTCTATACTATCATAAAATGCTTTCTAAAAAAATAGCCTAAAAGCTTCTTTATCTCTAAGCTTTTAGGCCGTTTTAACTATTCTAATTGGTAATCCCTTGCTAATTACATACTCTGAAAGGCTATTTCTTTAAACAATTGCATATCAAATTTGTAATCAAGCATAACATATTCTCCTTTTTGATACATACCCTATGCATCTTTCTTTATCTCTTTATCTTTTCCCTTACCACTTTATTTTAGTGAATAAGTTCATCAATAACTTCTTGTAAATGTGCCCCAGCAACATTATTTCTGTAAAGTTTTGTAACGAGCTCACTCGCTACACTGACATCATTAGAAAAATATTCTATATGACTAATCATTTGATTGTTTGCTTTTTCTGCCACTTCTACACCGTAAAAATCTTCCCCATAATAACCTAGTTTCTTAATCATGTAGTAATCTACCGTTCCCAGTGATAATTCATTCTTCCCAATTAATGTTTTTTCAATTGTCATGACATACTTCCTCCCAGAGTTATTAATTTTTTACTTTTTCTCTCTAGTCACATTATAAATGATTTAGTATTTTTTTTGAACCACAATCGCTCGTGCTATTTTTCTTCATTTTTCCTTCATTCTACAGAAGTTGCTTGGCTTTTAGATTTTGTAAACCATATTTTATAGCTTTTATTGTTCTTTAACAACTAATTTGGCTTTTATTGTTCTTTAACAACTAATTTGGCTTTTATTGCGATATTTTTTTATTTGTAACCTATTTGTCATATTTGACTTAGCCTATGATAAAAGGTTCTATTTTGTAAAATTTATCCTTTGGCATATAACCACTTACTTCAACCCCATCGTTTGTATACTCTTCTTCTAATCTTTCTGCATATTCATGACAAAATCTTACAACTTCTTGACTTGTATATGGTACGCTGATTTTGAACGATTTCATATTATCGTATACAATCTCTTCAATACGTGCTAATAACTCTTCACAGCCAATGCCTTCTCTTGCAGAAATAGCCACTTCACTATCTGCTTTTTCATCTTTTGGATAAGTATCTACAACCCTATCAATCTTATTATAAACAGCGATAATTGGAATATCTTTTACCCCAAGCTTTTCAAATGTTTCATATACTACTTGCTGATGTGTTTCAATATGTGGTGAACTTGCATCCATCACATGTAATATTATATTGGCATATTTTGCTTCTTCTAAAGTCGAATAGAAAGCTTTTACAAGATGATGTGGCAGTTTACGGATGAATCCTACTGTATCTGTTAATAAAATTTCTGAACCACTAGGTAAATCAATCCCACGTGTTGTAGGATCAAGTGTAGCGAATAATTGATCTTGTACATAGACATCACTACCGCTTAATTTATTTAATAATGTTGATTTACCTGCATTTGTATAACCTACGATTGCTACTACTGGCACCTTATTTTTCTCTCTTCTTGCACGTAAAAGATTACGGTGTTTTTCAACTTCTGCAAGTTCACTTTTTAAGATTTCCATACGTTCTCTTATATGACGTTTATCAAGCTCTAATTTTTTTTCACCAGGTCCACGACTTCCAATTCCGCCCCCTTGACGAGAAAGCATAGCCCCAAAACCTGTGAGTCTTGAATTTTGATATTTAAGCTGAGCCATTTCAACTTGTAGTTTACCTTCTTTAGAGCGGGCACGAGCTGCGAAAATATCTAAGATCACCATTGTACGGTCCATGATTTTTACATTTAAAGCTTCTGCTAAATTACGCATTTGAATTGGTGAGAGTTCATCATCAAATACAACGCCTGTTGCATCTTCTCTCATAATAAGTTCACGAATTTCATCAACTTTCCCTGAACCAATATAAAATCCTGGATTAATGCTATCTACACGTTGTAAGATTTTATCTACGGTTTCACCACCTGCTGTTTCTACAAGCTCAGCTAATTCATCTAAGCTTTCTAGAGCTAATGCTTCGCTATATTGTTTTTTTGTGCTGATACTAAAATCAGTCTTTCTTGCTTTTCTTCCATTGCAGTTGTCATATCTTACCTCTCTAATTCTCTTACTTTCATTTTTTTTATTCTACAATCAATGTCTTTCTTTATACAAATGCGGTGATTTACATTATCATTTGCGGCTAATGATGCGGCTAAACATATTTTTGCGAATTTCTCTTGTTCATATTTACGATTAATTCCTACTGCTAAGGCGCCTAAAAAAGCTCCGCTTGCTGCAGCATTATCTTTATGCACCAATTGAAATATGGATTCTACTCTACAATACTTGTTTTTAGAAAGTACTAGTGCACCTCTTTGTTTAAGATACACACAGACATAATGTACACTTTGTTTAAGATACACAGACATACGCTCTGCAATCTCTTCTATTTGTATACTCATTAAACCTAATTGATTTAATTGTTCTTCCGTAAACATAAGTGCATAAGGCTTCTGTTGCATAACAACTTCTAAAACATCCTTTTGTCCTGTAGAAACCACTACTTTGACATTGTGTGCCTTTGCTTCTTCCATCCATTCCTTATAAACGGTCTTCTGCATACTTTCTGGTACAGCTCCTGCTAATACGAGGGTAGAAACCTTTTTAATGTGTGCACGTATTTTCTGCGTCATTAAATTACTTTCCTTTTCACCTGGTATAGTAGGCTCTGTTTTAATTGTATAGTTGTTCATGAAATGTTCATCTACTATTTTCACATATTGAGGTGTTTCATAATCAGTCCACACAATATCTGCTTTAACTTTAGATTTATCTAAATAGTGCTTAATATATTTTCCTGCGAAACCACCCATGCTGCTGATTAAAATAGGTTCTTCTTGTAAGACTTTCATCATCTGTGCACTGTAAATACCTTTTGATAAAATGTTTAACGAAACATGCCTTGCCGTTTGCTCCTCATCTGCCGCTAATGCTTCCACACCATATATGTACTCTATGGCAGGAAAAGGGGCTACTGTTATAATCATTATTTCACCAACCTTTTACGATTTTACATTGAGATTTATCTTTATATATAGTTATAGCATACTTTCTGATAATTTATCCACTTATTTTCAATTTCTTCCTATTATTATTAATCACTATTCCTACAGCAAAAAAAGGTGCTGCAAAACTTCTTTGCAGCACCCTTTTTTTATGTTTCAATAATTATGCTCTAAATAATAATTCACTATAAGTTGGAATTGGCCAAGCTTTTTCGTCTACCATAACTTCTAAGCCGTCTGCTACTTCTCTTACTTGTTCCATCACTGGAATAACTTGATCTTTGAAGAATGTTGCTTTTGCTAAAGCTTCTTCTACTTTTTCACTTTCTTCTACACGACTCACTAGTAAATCTGTACTTTCTTTTAGGACATTAAGTTTAGTTGTAAGATTTTCTAAGATATCTGTTTGTGCATTAATTTTGAAGTTGCCTACTTGATTTAATTTGTAAATATGATCTGCAACTTCTGTTGTGTATTTAATAACAGCTGGTAAGATTTGTTTTTGTACCATATCAATCATTGTACGTGCTTCAATACGTACTGTTTTGTAGTATTCTTCAAGTAAGATTTCATAGCGTGCAAAAATCTCTTCTTTACTAAATACTTTATTTCTTTCGAATAAATTGATTGCTTTTTCTGATACGTAACATGGAAGAACGTCTACTGTTGTCTTGTAGTTTGAAAGACCTCTAGCCGCTGCTTCTTTTACCCATTCATCTGAGTAGCCATTACCATTGAATATGATACGTTTATGGTTTGTATAAGTTTCTTTAATAATTGCTCTAATTTCTGTGCTTACGTCTTCTGCATTTTCAAGACGCATAGCAAATTCATTTAATACATCTGCTACAATGACATTAATTACAAGGCCAGCTTCAGCAATCGATTCTGAAGATGGGAACATTCTAAATTCAAATTTATTACCTGTAAATGCAAATGGAGATGTACGGTTACGGTCCGAACTTTCTTTTTGAAGTTGTGGTAATGTGGCAACACCCATTTCCATCATTTCTATTTCAGATGCGATCACTTTTTCATCTTTTTCAATGCTGTCAAAGATGCCTGTGATTTCTTCACCTAAGAAGATAGAAATAATAGCTGGTGGCGCTTCGTGACCACCTAAACGATGATCATTTCCTGCTGTTGCAGCGCAAAGTCTTAATAAATCTGCATAATCATCTACGGCTTTAATAACTGCCGATGTAAATAATAAGAATTCTTTATTGTGATGTGGTTTTTTACCAGGTGAGAATAAATTCTTACCTGTATCTGTTACAAGTGACCAGTTAACATGTTTCCCTGAACCATTAACATATGCAAATGGTTTTTCATGAAGTAAACATGCAAGCTCATGACGGTTTGCTACTTTTTGAAGTGTTTCCATGATAAGTTGATTTTGATCACAAGCTACGTTTGATGTTGCAAAAATAGGTGCGAGTTCATGTTGCGCTGGTGCTACTTCATTATGTTTTGTTTTAGATGGTACCCCAAGTTTCCAAAGCTCTACGTCAATATCACGCATGTATTTTGCGATTTTTTCTTTGATGCTTCCATAATAATGGTCTTCCATCTCTTGTCCTTTTGGAGGTACAGCTCCAAAAAGTGTACGTCCTGTAAAGATAAGGTCTTTTCTTTGTTGATAATGCCTTTTGTCAACTAAGAAATACTCTTGTTCTGCACCAATTGTTGATGTAATATGTGCAGCATCATCTCCCATTGCTTTTAAAACACGAAGACTTGCTGCTTCAATACATTCCATTGAATGTAAAAGTGGTGACTTTCTATCTAATGCTTCTCCTGTATGTGAATAGAAAGCTGTTGGGATGCAAAGTGCTACCCCACTTGCATCTTCTTTTAAAAAAGCTGGTGATGTACAATCCCATACTGTATATCCTCTTGCCTCAAATGTTTGTCTTAAACCACCGGAAGGGAATGAAGAACCATCTGCTTCTCCTTTAATAAGTTCTTTCCCTGAAAACTCCATAATCATACGCCCGTCTGAAGTAGGTGATAAAAAGGAATCATGTTTTTCTGCTGTACGTCCATTCATTGGCTGAAACCAATGTGTAAAATGGGTTGCACCTCTTTCGATAGCCCAGTCTTTCATGGCATTTGCCACAACATCAGCTACAGCTGGTTCTAAAGGTAACCCTTCATCAATTGTTTTGCGTAATCTTTTATAAGTTGTCTTAGGCAATTTCTCACGCATAAGTTGATCGTCAAATACATTTTGCCCAAAAATTTCTGATAACTTCACATCATTCATCACATAGATACCTCTTTACTAAAATTTTAATCATCCTAACTATATCATGAGTATTCTTTAAATGACAATATCTATTGTTAATCTTTAGTAAAAAATTACGATATTGTATCGAATTTTGCATATGACTTACGTATAAATTTTTATTCCACCTCCTCACATTTACTTTTAAATCCATTCTTCATTTTTATAATTTTTATGCAGATAATGCTTATGCATATATAAATAGTAATAAAACTGTCAATAATATAAAACATATTCTTCAAATTTACTCATATGCAAAATGAATGTAATATGTTTGTTATATATTTAAAGGAAGATATAGTATATAATAAATGAGGATACGCTCAAATCTGTACTCGACCTCGTAGGTTGTGATATAATATCTCATTAGAGGAGGAGGAAACTTATGAATTACTCAAAAGATTCTCGTGCTCATGAAGAGCAAAAGAATAAGCCCAAAAAAGCACGTAAAAAAGGTAAAGTAATGACCTTTCGTATAATTATCATGGTACTAATTATTAGTTTATTTGCCGTGGTAGGTGGCGGACTTGGCGTTGTCATCGGAATTATTAAAAACACTCCAGATGCTTCTACTTTAGTTCTTAAACCAACAACCAATTATACATCCTTTGTCTACGATACAGATGGAAATCAAATCGATACTTTCTCAACCGCAGATAATCGTATTTATGCCACTTTAGATCAAATTCCTTATTACCTTCAAAAAGCAGTGGTTTCACTAGAAGATGAGCGTTTCTATGAACATAACGGAATTGATGTAAAAGGTATTTTCAGAGCTGTAATTAAAAATGTTCAAACTGGTAGTTTTAGTGAAGGTGCCAGTACAATTACTCAGCAATTAGTTAAAAATAATATCTTATCAAAAGAAAAGAAACTCACACGTAAAATTCAAGAACAATATTTAGCAGTACAATTTGAAAAGCTTTATCCTAAAGATACAATCTTAGAATATTACCTCAACACAATTGGTCTTGGCCAAGGGGTAAGTGGGGTTCAATCTGCTGCTAACCGTTACTTTGGAAAAGATGTCAGTGAACTGAGTTTAACGGAATCTTGTGTCGTCGCCGTTATTACCCAGTATCCTACTAAATATAACCCAATCTTAAATCCTGAAAATAACTGGGATAAAGTTAAAGTTTGTTTAGACAAGATGGAATCACAAGGCTATATTTCAGCTACTGAACATGCAGCTGCACTTAAAGAAAATCCATATGAGAACATCAAAGAAGTTCATAAAGAATTTACTGAAAAATCTCCACATAGCTACTTCGTAGATGCTGTTCTTGAACAAGTTGTAGATGATTTACAATCTGAACTTGGTTATACAACAACACAAGCTAATAATGAAGTATATGGTGGTGGACTTCGTATTTACACAACAATGGATCAAAAGATGCAAAAAATTGTTGATGATACCCTTAATGATGAGTCTCTTTATCCAGATTCACTTTATGAACTTTCACTTGATTATAGTGTAACTGTTCTAAAAGCCGATGGGTCAACACTTACAGAAAACGCTACCGGTACAATAGATAGTGGTAGTGACAGTGCGATTGAATCTTGGAAACAACAACAATTAAATGCTTGGGGTGTGAATTCAGCGGATACTATCCAAAGAGAAAACTTAATCAAATTACCTCAACCACAAGCAGCTTTCGTTTTAACAGATTACCGTACGGGTCAAGTTAAAGCCCTTGGTGGTGGACGCGGAGATAAAACAAACCGTGGTTTCAACTATGCCACACAAGCAACTCGACAACCAGGTTCTACATTTAAAGTACTTGCAGCTTATGCGCCAGCTTTAGATCTTGGTAAACTTTCTCCAGGTTCTACACTTATGGATGAGCCTTATACTATTACACCAAGAGGTGGAAAACCATACTCCCCTAAAAACTGGGATAATCAATATATTGGGTCAACTAGTGTCCGCAAAGCAATTTACCACTCTATGAACGTATTAGCTGTTAAAACAGTAGCTGAAGTCGTTGGTGTAGATGTTGCTTATGATTATTTATTAAACTTTGGTTTCACAACACTTGCAGATAGTGACCGTGTTTATGCCTTACCTTTAGGTGGGATTACAAAAGGGGTTACAGCCCTTGAACTTAATGCGGCTTACTCTGCCATCGCTAATGATGGAACTTATATTAAACCTGTATTCTATACAGAAGTTAAAGATGCAAATGGTAATGTTATTTTAAGTAACATTGGTGAAAATGTGGCTAAACATTCACATTCAGTTATCAAACCTGCTACTGCACATCAACTTACAGATATGATGCAAGATGTTGTAAATATCGGTACAGGGACAGCTGTTAAAAATTATTTCACAAGCCAACCAGTAGCTGGTAAAACAGGTACAACAACAGATTCTGTGGACTTAGTATTTGCAGGTTATACACCTTACTACTCTGCAACAATCTGGACTGGTTACGCACAACAAAAATCACTTTCTAGTGGTGGCGGCAGCTATCACTTAAATATCTGGGGTAAAATCATGTCTCAGATTCATGAGGGTTATGAATATAAATCATTCCCACAAGTGAATACTGAAACATCTGATGTACATGAATATAGTATTTGTTCAGCATCAGGTAAATTAGCTACTTCACTTTGTTATCAAGACGAAACCCACGGTGTTCATACAGAATACTTCTCAGATGGTAATGCACCAAAAGAATACTGTGATGTTCACGTAGAAGTAGATATTTGTTCTATTTCAGGTAAAGTCGCTACAGAATACTGCCCTGAAGATGTACGTGTAAAACACGTTCTCATAAGAGGTGTGGATAATGGTACAGTTATTCCTGATGAATATTGTGATGTGCATACAGCAAGTAATAACGCACCTTCAGAAGATAACCTTTCTGAAGAAACACCATCAGATCAAATACCACCTAGTGCTGAACCTGATTTAAGCTTACCAGATCAAGTACCGCCTACTAATGAGGAAGTGCCGCCTGCGCCAGCACCTAACGATCAGCCTGTTGAGCAACCTGCTCCACCAGCTGAACCGCCAGCGCCTAATCCAGATGATGATAATCCATTCTTCATCCCTCAAGGTTAAAATCGAAAAGCAAAAAAGCTATCGCAAATGCGATAGCTTTTTTATTTATATATTTTAGTTATTTGCTTGTACCGGTTGTTGTGTTTCTTGCGCCGCTACTGGATCCTGGGTAGATGCTGTATTATTTACTTCTACCTTTGGCTGTGCTGGCGTTGGCGCTACTACTTTTGTACCACGCTTAATAACAGCTGCTCTTGGTTTATAGTAACTATTATTCTCTACAACTTTATCTACAAGCTGACCATTTTGATCATAAAGTAATTTGTAGAGTCTTACACGTTTACCATCTAATGCGCTTGTTTCTATTTCCTCTACTCCAGCTGTTAATGTAGGATCGTCTACATATTTTGTTTCTGGTGCTGGTATTTCTTCTGTAATTTCAGATTCAAATTTAATATCATATTTAGGTTTTGCACTATCTGCACCATAAATATTTACATATACATGGTTATCCGCACAGAATCCTTCAATAATAACTGCTGTATCTAAATTATTTTGGAATTGAAAGTCAATAGAATCTGTTGCATAAGTTGCATCACGTCCTAATGGTACATAAGATACAGATAAAGAGTGGTTTTGACGCATTGTTACATCTAAATTTGTTAAAAGCACTGCGTTATATAATGTAGAGGCCACTTGACAAATTCCTCCGCCGATTCCTTTTTCAATTTTTCCATTTACAATAACATTTGCATCACGATATCCTACTTCATATGTAAAAGGCTCTAATTGCTCAGCTAAAGAGAATGTCTCTCCTGGCATTAAAGTACGACTGATTTTAGATGCTGCTACTGATAAGTTCGCATTTCTTCCTAAATCTGCATTATTATATGTAGTTGAATAACTAGAAATAACTTGTTTGATATTATCAAATGAAGAAGTTGTATATTTAGGTGCAATACTTTCTACAGTTGCTTCTACTTCTACCGTATCGTTATGTTCTTCGTTTGCTGTATGTTCTTCACCTAAAACCTTAGTAATTTCATTTGCAGTTGCTTCTACATTTAACTTTTGGCCATTTGCTTCTTCTGTTGTAACGAATGAACCATTTTTACGGCTAATTGTAGCATTAATTGGTGCAATATAAAATTTATCTTTGACAGCTTCTACTTGTGCTTTAATTAAATCCGCATCATAAGTTTCCCTTAAGCTAAGATTTAAATCCATATTTGTTTGATGCTTAAGTCTAGAGAATTTTTCTAATAAATTTCCTTTATGTCCTGCTTCAAAAGCAACTTTCAATACTTGATCAATATCTGATTGCATGCCAATTTTTTCACCTGAAATCTCTGCACTTATTGCATCCTTCTTGATAATAATTTTCATATTTTTTTTGATTTCGGCGAATTTGTCTGTAACCAGCTAGTGTGCTTCATCAAACGTTAAACCACTTACCGCTACTTCTTCTACTGTAATGCCTGGTGCAAAAACTTGATCAAATCCTTTTACTTCTTTATAGACATATCCTAGAGCACCTACTGTTACGCCTGCAACTACTATGGCCCCCAATGCTATGGCCCATTTTAGTTTATTTTTGGTCCCCATTATATTGCCTCCTTATTTAGTTTATATTTCGCTTATCTATGAAAACTATATTACATAACAAGTAATACACTTGAAAGCGTACCAAGTAACATTGCCACAACTACGATGACACAAATAATACTTACAACTGACTTTTTATGCTTGTGCATCCAAGCATACATATTAAATTTCTTTTTTACTTTTTTCGATTTTTTCTTATTGTTTTTCATCTACGTCACCCTCCAATATTATTATACCATTACTTACATATGATTAGCAAATCATTATTAAACTGATGAATATATTGGAAATACGTGTTTTCAAACATTTTCTATGTAAACTTATCCAAAAATATTATTAAAAATTAAATTTTTTACAATTAAACACCCTCGTCATAAAACGTGGGTGTTTAATTGTAATCATTATAACTCAAGTTCAATAATCCCATTACTTGCACAATATTTACTATCAATCTTACGTACTTGTCCCTTTTTAAATTCCACCATAATAATATTGTTATCTAACACTTCTATAATTGTCCCTACACCTAATTGCTTATGACGAATTACCGCACCTTTTTTAAAATGCTTTGCCATACGTCGTTCTTGTAATTCTCCTAAGAAACTAGATGGTGAAACTGCCTTGCCATGCTTTTCTTTAGGTACCATTAAATAAAGTCCTTTTTTCGCACGTGTCATGGCCACATAAAGTAAACGTCTTTCTTCTTCGATTTCTTCACCCGTTTCACTTTTCTGATGTGGGATAGAACCTTCTACTACATCTAATACAAATACTTCCTCAAACTCTAGTCCTTTTGAACCATGCATTGTTGTAAGGGTAATGACATTCTCCATACGTCCTTTTCTAGAGGCCTGCTCTTTTACTTTTTGAGACATTTCTTGAAGGAATGTTTCCCATTCAATTACACTACTAAAGCCTTGCACCGAATCTTCTATTTCATCCAATACTTCCAATAAGTTAGCAGGTGATACTTTTCTAAAGGCTGCATAATCCGCTACATAGTTATCATATCCTATTTGTTTGCGAATAAAGCGAATCGCTTCAGAAAGTGACTTTTCTTTCAGTTGCTGCAAATCAAATAAAAGTTGCTGAATATAATTTTTCTGCCACTCTGTTAAATTTTCATTTCCTAATAAATTCATAAACAAGTGATCTGAAGATTGACTAGCCATTTGAATAGCTTCTTTACTAATATAGCGCTTTGGTTTATTCATAATACGGCTTGCTAAATCAGGCTGATTAATATTTTCAGCAAGGTGTAAATAACTTAAAAGATCTTGTGTCAGCCACTGGTCATATAAACTTACCATGCCATCTCTTAAACAAAACGGTATATTGGCTATTAAAAGGTCTTCTACTACGGCACGTACTTGAATATTGGTACGATAAATTACCGCGATCTCATCTAATGGTACCCCTTTCCCTTTTAATGCACTTATTTTTTGTACAATCCATTTAGCTTCTTCTGCCCCATCTTTACACTGAATAATTTGTGGCAGTGTGCCTTTAGGATTAGGCGTTGTAAGTTGCTTATGGAATCTGGCTTTATTCCCTTCAATTAAGGCTAAACTACAATTTAAGATATCCTTTGTAGAACGATAATTCACTTCCAAGAAAATCTGCTGTGTATCTGGGAAGTGTTGCTTAAAGCCTAATAAAAACTCAGGCTTTGCACCTCTAAATTGATAAATACTTTGATCATCATCGCCTACTACAAATAATCCGTGTCCACTCCCCACTACTTGACATACAATCTCAAATTGAACTCTATTAATATCTTGAAACTCATCAATGAGAATATACTGATATTGTTTTCTCACGCTTTCTAATAGTCGGGAATCATTTTTAAGTAAATGATAGCAGTCTACAAGCATATCATCAAAATCAAATAATCCATGCCTTTCTTTATAATCTTCATAAGCTTTTACAAGCTTCACAAAGGTTGTTTGTGGAATTCCCACTGGCTTATACGCATTAAGGGGTGTTAATTGATTTTTCATAAGCCCAATATGTTTGAGAAATTCATCTAAGAAATCTTCATTTTCTTCAATTTCTAAATGTACCATTAGATCTTGAATGGTTATCTTCTTTTTGTCTTCTAAAAGTAAACGTTCAATATGATAACGGGCTGGATTACTTCTTCTTAAAATACGATAAAATGTGCTATGTAAAGTACCGAAGGTTACCCCCACTTCACCATATTGACGAATAAATCTTTCTTTCATTTCTTCTGCTGCCAACTTACTAAAAGTTACAACTAATATATTTCTAGCCTCACAGTGTATTTTTTCAATCATATACCTAATGCGATTTACAATCACATGTGTCTTACCAGAACCGGGTCCTGCAATCACTAAAGTAGGTGCTAAACTGCAAGTAACCGCTTCTATTTGACTTATATTTAACTCCATTGTTTTCTCCTCTGCTTGTTTCTCCTTTTAATTATAGTCAAATTATATTATAATAAACATATTCACTTAAAGAAAGGGGTTAAAATGATGAGTTTGAGTTGGCTTATTTCATTTCTCTTTTTCATCGGTGGTCTCTTCATTATAGGGATGACTACTAAACGCAGTATTTTAAAAAAGAGTAAAAATAAAGCAAGTGAACAATATTGGGCAAGAGAACATGCTGCAACTTTTTCCCGAAGAAAAGATTTACCTCCTGACAGCTTTATTACAATTGACTTTGCCGTTTATCCAATTGTAGATGATGAAGAATGTCAGCAGATTTATAACAAATTAATGCTTTTTAAGGAGCGTCCTTTAATAAATCTTAGAGAGTTTAGTAATGTAGAACTGAAAGAACGCTATGGCACAATGCAACTTGAAAAGCTTTCTTACTACGAACAGAATTTCATAGAATATATGAATACTTCTTGTAAGTATGGTAAATTATTATTAAAAAAAGGTTATTTATCTGAAGCACAGGAGGTCTTAGAATACATACTGAGTATAGGGTGTGATTTATCACAAGTTTATCTTACGCTAATCGATATTTACACAACTGCTCAAATGGATTATAATGACATATTAGTCCATTTAAAAAAGTTAAGGGAATTAGCCTGCACAAATATGCACTCAACCCCTTACTTAAAAAAAGTTATATTAGGAATTGATAAACAAATTGATTACCTAACTTGAAAGCGAGATGTTATAAATGAATATTGGTATTTTTACAGACACCTATTCCCCACAAGTTAATGGTGTTGTAAGTTCAATTTTAACTTTAGAAAATGTGCTACGTAAACAAGGACATCAAATTTACGTCTTTACAATTTCTCACCCAGATGCAGAAAATGATTCACCATACATTCATCGTATGGCCAGTTTACCTTTTGTCTTTTTAAAAGATCATCGTGTAGGAATTATTTTTTCTAATAAAGCACTTCGTAAAATTAAACGTTTAAAATTAGATTTAATTTTATCTCAAACAGAGTTTTCATTAGGCATTTTTGCAAAACTTGTTTCAAAGCGTTTAAATATACCTATTGTCCATACATATCACACAATGTATGAGGAATATATGCACTATGTTTCAAAGGGTATTGAGCTCTCACCTGCCATTGCCCGTAAATACAGCCGTTCATTTTGTAATGGCGTAGATGGTGTGGTTGCACCAACTCGTAAAACAGAACGTTTACTTAAAAATTATGGTGTTAAAAAGCCTATCCGTGTTATTCCAACAGGTATTGATTTCTCGCCATTTAATCCAAGTGGTTATACAACAGAAGAAATCACAACCATTAAAAAGGTGCATCATATTCCTTTAGACAGCCCAATCGTTCTTTTCATTGGACGTGTTGCAAAAGAAAAAAGTATTGATATGGTTATTGATGCCATGCCTAAATTACTAGAAAAAGTACCTAAGGCTAAATTAGTGATTGTAGGTGACGGTCCTTCAAAATTAGAACTAGAAGAACAAGCACAAAACTTAGGTGTTAGGGACGCTGTAATTTTTACAGGTATACATCCATGGCGCACAATCGGTAAAATGTATCAATTAGGTGATATCTTTGTAAGTGCTTCTGTTTCAGAAACACAAGGACTCACTTTTGCAGAAGCTATGGCTGCTAAATTACCCGTACTTGCAAGAGAAGATGAATGTGTTGCCGGTCTTATTCGTGACCACTATAATGGTGCATTTTTCAATAATAGCACTCAGCTTGCTGCTTTACTTGCAGAGTTTCTTTCAAATCCAGATCAGCTCTATACAATGGGTGAAAATGCTGTGCATTCAATCCGCCCGCTTTCAGCTGAAGTATTTGGAATTAATGCAGAAGCTTTTTATAATGAAATTGTTACAGACTATAAAGCACAAAAAAGAAACAAATCATTTGCTTTACCACATTTAAAAACTAATAAAGATAAGAAACGTCATTCATCTAATCGTTAATGACAATATATAAGGGTGCCGTGAAATTTCACAGCACCCTTTTAATCACCATTTTATTAATACATATGCCCTTTTTGCATAGCTTCCTGCACTTCTTCAGGTAACCTTGATAATAAATTATTAAGTCCAAAAGGACACTGTTTAATAAACATACAGTCCCAGCATTTTGGATTACGCGCAGTGCAAATAGCACGTCCATGTGCAATGACCTGTGTATTATAACGAATCCAATGCTCTTCTGGAAGCTTCTTCATTAAATCCATTTCTATTTGTACGGGATCTTGTTTTAAAGTAAGTCCCCATCTAATAGTAATACGTTTTACATGTGTATCCACAACAATACTTGGAATCTTAAAGATATTTCCCCTAATAACATTGGCAGTCTTGCGTCCCACCCCTGCAAGCTTTACAAGAGATTCAATATCAGAAGGTACTTCACCATTATATTCTTCTACAAGGATCTTAGCAGAAGATACAATGTTCTTTGCTTTGTTCTTGTAGAAACCAGTACTTTTAATTGCTTCTTCTACACCTTCTAATGAAGCTTGTGCAAAATCATATACTGTGGGATACTTTTCAAATAAACTAGGTGTTACCATATTTACACGATCATCTGTACACTGTGCACTTAAAATTGTAGCAATTAAAAGTTCAAAAGGTGTACGATAATTTAAATAACACACAACATCTTTAGGATAATTTTCATCTAAAATCGTCAGTATCTCTTTGATATGTTCCTTTTCTTTCATAGCCATTTCCTTTTCTATGCTTTAAGATACAATACTTGTACACTTAACAGTTTGAGATGAATAATCAAATAATATACAATTTGGTACTTCAGATACTTCGATTTGTGTATAGTCTCTATTACAATGTGCTTCCCATACGTTATATTTGAAAGTCTCAAGTAATGCTAATCGATAACGATGACGTGGTGCTTTATCTAATAAGTTTGGTACATATTTTTCAATAAAGCTGTCATCTTTTAACATAAGTGTATGATGATCTTTAAATCTTTCACGTTCTAATGTTTCAAATGCCACTGGCATTTCACTAATATGTTCATGTAATAAATAATCTAAACGAATCATCTCTTTTACAATTTCACTATTAATGTTCTCAAATTCTTCTGCAAACTCAATGAGCTTATAGTAATAAGCCATTTTATTATGTTGTACTTTATCATAATCTTTTTGAATCCAGAATTTAGCTAAAGCTTCAAAGCATTTAAATGGTGACTCAAATCTTGTGAATAAGTACTCTAAACTATTTTGGAAACGTTCACTATTGTAATAACGTTCTAACATTTCTTCAATGTCATGTAATAATAGCATTTCTTTATAACTTACATCTTTTGTATAAAGTATTTCATATGGTGGCTCTACTTTATAAATGAGGCCATACTCTTCTGCTTTTTGACGAAGCCCTGACCCTTTAAGCAACTTTAAGAATCCTAATTGGAACTGCTCTGGACGCAGTGAAATAACGTCATTAAATGATCTACCAAATGAAGCATAATCTTCATAAGGAAGCCCTGCAATCAGGTCTAAGTGTTGATGAATGTTTCCAAGTGCTTTAATCTTTAATACCACTTCTTTAATATCTGCAAATGGCATTGGACGCATAATTGTATCTAATACTAATTGATTTGTAGATTGTACCCCGATTTCAAATTGAATAAGACCTGGTCTTGCATCTTTTAAAAGGGCAATCATTTCATCTGTTAAAAGTTCTGCTGCAATCTCAAAATGGAAGTTTGTATAACCATCATCAATGGCCATAATATGCTGCCAGATTTCCATTGCATATTGACGCTTTGCATTGAATGTACGGTCTACAAATTTTACTTGTTTCACGCGTTTTTCTATGAAATAAGTCATATGCTCTTTAACACGTTCTAAAGGTGCAAATCTTACCCCATGTTCAATAGATGATAAGCAGTATTGACATCTAAATGGGCAACCTCTAGAAGCTTCATAATAAATGATCTTATGTTCAAGTCCATCTAAAGAATCGTATACAAATGGTAAGTATTCTAAATCTAGCGGTTGTCTTGGTTTATTTTTAACAATCATACCTTCAGCATTTTTGTAAATAAGTCCATTAATCTGCTCAAGTGTACCACCTTTACCTGCAAGGTAATCTAAATACTCATTCCAAGTTTCTTCTCCTTCGCCTTCCATCACGAAGTCGATTGGTAATATATTTAGTAAATCTTCCCCTTCATAAGTTACTTCAGGTCCTCCTAAAATAATCTTAGTATCTGGTAAGATTTTTTAAGTGTTGGTACAAGCATTTTAATAAATGACATATTCCAAATATAACATGAAATACCTAAAACATCTGGTGCCTCTTCATAAATTGTTTTTATAATATCATTTTCATTTTGATTAATAGTTAACTCAAGTACCTTAATATTTTCCTCATACGCCTTACAATAAGTTGCAATCGAACGTAAAGCTAAAGATGTATGAATATATTTTGCATTAAGTGCAAGTAAAACAACTTTCACGTCTCTAATTCCTTTCCAAGTAGAAATTTATTGTTATAACTTTACTTATTATAGCACATATTGTAATAAGCCACAAAAAATAAGTTGCTATATATCATATAGCAACTTATTTTCATTTATTTCATATGGAGCCATCTTTATTATGGAGTTTTTGTTGCATTTGTAGTTGTTGTATCTACAATACCATTTGTATCATTCACAACACCATTTGTAGCTGTTGTATCAGTTACAGTTTTAGCACCATTTACTGCTCCATTATCTGTACTTGTCCCATTTGTACCGCCATTTACTGTGTTAGTACCATTTGTTCCCGCAGCATTTGTACCATTAGTACCTGTTGTACCTGCGGCATTTGTGGTTGTATTTGGAGCTGTTGTAGTAGGTGTATTAGTTCCTCCATTATTGGTTGTGCCATTATCTGTTGTACAACCTACACAAGCAAGCCCCATTAATGTAAGTGCTGTAATAAATAAAAATTTTCGCATATATACTATACTCCTTTTCATGAAATGAAATATTATACAAGCATAGTATAAGCCGTTTACTTATTTTTATACATTCTCATTACACATACATCAAAATTTTTTGACTAATATCTTTATTTACTTAATGCTTTATCAATAGCTTGGGCTGCTTTTTTACCAGCACCCATTGCTAAAATAACTGTTGCAGCTCCTGTTACAGTATCTCCACCAGCATATACACCTTCTTTGCTTGTTGCCATTGTTTCTTCATTAACAATGATTCCACCCCATTTAGTTACTTCAAGTCCTGGAGTTGTTGTACGAATAAGTGGATTAGGGCTTTGACCTATAGCGATAACAACTGTATCTACAGGAATGCAATGTGCACTGCCTTCAATTGCTACTGGTCTTCTTCTACCTGATGCATCAGGTTCGCCAAGTTGCATATCAATACATTCAAGTTCTTTTACCCAACCTTCTTCGCCGTGAATTACTTCTGGGTTACAAAGTAATTTGAAGATGATACCTTCTTCTTTTGCATGGTGTACTTCTTCACGTCTTGCTGGAAGTTCTTCTTCACCACGACGGTAAACGATATATACATTTTCTGCACCAAGACGTTTAGCTGTTCTAGCTGCATCCATTGCAACATTTCCGCCACCTACAACAGCTACACTTTTACCTACATGAATAGGTGTTGCTGAATTAGGGAAATCATAAGCTTTCATTAAGTTTGAACGTGTTAAGAATTCGTTTGCACTATATACACCATTGAAGTTTTCACCTGGGATATTCATGAATTTAGGAAGGCCTGCACCGCTACCTACAAATACAGCTTGATAGCCTTCTTCCATAAGCTCATCGATTGTAATTGATTTACCAACGATAACGTTTTTCTCAATATGTACACCCATTTTTTCGATTTTTTCAATTTCTTTACGTACAAGTGCTTTGGGTAATCTGAATTCTGGAATGCCATACATAAGTACGCCACCTACTTCATGAAGGGCTTCAAATAATGTTACTTCATAGCCTTGTTTTGCAAGGCTTCCTGCACATGTAAGTCCAGCTGGACCTGCACCTACGATTGCAACTTTTTTGCCATTAGATGTTACTGCTTTAATTTCTTGATTGTTTTGAGCCATCATGTAATCTGCTACGAAACGTTCAAGACGTCCGATTCCTACAGATTCACCTTTTTTACCTCTTACACATTTCCCTTCACATTGGTTTTCTTGTGGACAAACACGACCACAAATAGCTGGAAGGGCATTTTCAGATGTAATTGTTTCATATGCTTTTTCAAAGTCTTCTTCTGTGATTGCATGAATGAACTCTGGAATTGGTACGTTAACTGGGCAACCTTGTACACAGAAACGTTGTTTACAGTTTAAGCAACGACTTGCTTCTTCTAAAGCTTGTTCTTTTGTATAACCAAGAGATACTTCTTTAAAGTTTTTGTTACGAACATTTGGGTCTTGCTCAGGCATTTTTACTTTATTTAATGACATATTAGGCATTTTCTTGTCCCCCTATTTGTTGTTTCATACGGCAAATGTGTGCTTCTTGTTTTTTGTACATACCTTGACGACGCATTGCTTCATCAAAATCCACTAAGAATCCATCAAAATCTGGTCCATCTACGCAAGCGAATTTTGTTTCTCCGCCTACTGTTACACGGCAACCACCACACATACCTGTTCCATCGATCATAATAGGGTTTAAAGAAACCATTGTTTTGATATTAAGTGGTTTTGTGTAATTAACAACTGCACGCATCATAGGAAGTGGTCCAATTGCAATAACTTCATCATATTCATTACCAGCTTCTACAAGTTCTTTTAAGATATCTGTAACGAATCCTTTTTTGCCTAATGTACCATCGTCTGTTGCTACATTTACATTGCTATATTTTTCAAATTCATCTTTTAGGATGACGAATTCTTTTGAACGTCCCCCTAAGATGACATCACATTCTGTACCTGCTTCTACAAGTTTTTTAATTTGTGGATATAAAGGTGCTGCACCAACGCCTCCACCAATTCCAAGTACATGTTTTTTCTTTGTAAGTGGTGCTGCTACACCGAGAGGTCCTGCTACGCTTGTAAGAAATTCGCCTTGTGCTTTTGCAGCAATTTTACGTGTAGAATATCCTACTACTTGATAAATAATAGATACTGTTTCTTTTTCACGGTCATAATCTTGAATTGTAAGAGGGATTCTTTCATCTCCTTCTTCTGCACATACAATTACAAATTGACCTGGTTCACATTTTCTAGCAACATATGGTGCATGAACAACCATCTTTTCAACTGTTTCATTTAGTTTGATTTTCTCAATAATTTGATACATCTTTCCCTCCTGTTTATGTAAGTTCTACAATACTGATAGATTTTTCAGTAAAGAGATCTATATATTTGTCTTTTACCTTGACAATTGGTTTAAATACACAAGCTGGATTAATAGCTACTACTTCTCCTATTTCTCCTGTGCTTAGTTGTACATATACCCCAATATAATACGATGCAATATGAGTTAAAAAGGTTAATAATATTTTAGTATCTAACTTACCAAATACACCTTCCTGCATAAGTTGCATAACATCGAAAGGCGAATGTTTCTTCTTATATGGCCTTTCTGACAACATGGCATCATACACATCTGCAACTGCTAATACTTTAGCAATATCGTTAATATTTTCACTATATACGCCATAAGGATAACCAGAGCCATCCATTTTTTCATGATGCATCAAAATCCCCACTTTGACATCTAAACTAATCCCCTGCTCTGGTTGTAAAAGTTCATACGAATAACGTGGATGATTTTTCATCTCTTCAAACTCACTATCCGTTAACTTTCCTGGTTTATTTAATATAGTTGAATCTATTTTCATTTTTCCGATATCATGTAATAAACCAGCAATAAGTAATGATTCAATGATGTTTTTATCATATTTCATCCATTGACCAATTAACATACTTAAAAGTGCTACATTGATACTATGTGTATATGTATAACTATCTGCATATTTAAAAAGATTAATACACCCTATAATTTAAAGTTATCTTTAAAATTATCCTTTACATGACGTTTAATCGTTTTAAATGCTTCAAAATCTATAACATTATCGTCTGCCACCTTTTGAAAAAGCAATTTAGCTGCTTCTGTACAGAATTCATATTGTTCACGGGTTTCCTTAGATATCTTCCATACAGTATCCCAAGAGTTTACTGAAATCTCTATCTCTTCAAATTGAAGTTCTCTTAATCTTTCAATAACCTCTTTGGTCAGCTCTTGCTCTTCTCCAATATATACAATACCACTATTTGAGTTTCTAATTGCTTTTGCCGTAATCATACCAGGTCTTGCTTCTGCTATTGGAATTGTCATTTTTGGCATTTTTCTTCCCCCCATACTTATTATCGCATAAGTAAAGTTTATACCATTAATAGAATTTAGACAATATTTTTATATTTTATGTTTAAATTTTATTAAATATTAAAATACCCACTTCTCGCTAGAAGTGGGTATTTTACATTTTTCTTAGTATGTAATACCTTGGCAATACATTGCATCAGCAACTTTTAAGAAACCAGCGATATTAGCTCCTAATACATAATCATCTGGATTACCATATTCTGTTGCAGCTTCTCTAGCGATTGTATGAATATGTTTCATAATACCTTGAAGTTTTTCATCAACCTCTTCAAATGTCCAGCTATAACGCATGCTGTTTTGAGACATTTCAAGACCAGATGTAGCAACACCACCAGCATTAGAAGCCTTACCTGGTGCATATAAGATACCAGCTGCTTGGAATGCATCTACAGCTTCTGGAGTAGAAGGCATGTTAGCGCCTTCAGCTACAGCAATTACACCGTTAGCAAGAAGAGTTTTAGCAGCTTCTCCATCTAATTCGTTTTGTGTTGCACATGGAAGTGCGATATCACATGGGATTGTCCAAATGCCTTTGCATCCTTCTGTGTATTTAGCACTTGGATGATTTTCAACGTATACTTTAATACGTTTTCTTTCAACTTCTTTAATTTGTTTAATTGCATCTAAGTCGATTCCGTTTTCGTCATAGATGTAACCGTTTGAATCACTAAGTGCAACTACTTTGCCACCTAATTGTGTAGCTTTTTCAGCTGCATAGATTGCTACGTTACCTGAACCAGAGATAACTACTGTTTTACCTTGGAAGCTTTCGTTACGTGTTGCTAACATTTCTTTTGTAAAGTAGCAAAGACCATAACCTGTAGCTTGTGTTCTAGCAAGTGAGCCACCATAGTTTAATCCTTTACCTGTAAGTACACCTGTGAATTCATTACGTAAACGTTTGTATTGACCGAACATATAACCGATTTCTCTTCCGCCTACACCGATGTCTCCAGCTGGAACGTCTGTATCTGGGCCGATATGTTTGCAAAGTTCTGTCATAAAGCTTTGGCAGAATCTCATGATTTCACCATCTGATTTTCCTTTAGGATCGAAATCACTACCGCCTTTACCGCCACCCATTGGTAAGCCTGTTAAAGAGTTTTTGAAGATTTGTTCGAAACCTAAGAATTTAATGACACCTAAGTTTACAGAAGGATGTAAACGAAGACCTCCTTTGTATGGTCCAATTGCACTATTGAATTGTACGCGGTATCCTCTATTTACTTGTACATTACCATTATCATCAACCCATGATACTCTGAATATTACAATACGTTCTGGTTCTACGATTCTTTCAAAGATTCCTGCTTGCACATATTGAGGGTTTTTTTCAGCTACTGGTTCCATGCTAAGTAAAACTTCTTTTACTGCTTGGTGAAACTCTGGTTGTGCTGGATGATTTTTTACAACTCTGTTCATTAAATCTTGCATATACTCTGTACGAAATTCCATTCTAAATTCCTCCCATATATCTCATTTCCATGTGGCTCCCTACCACTAATGGTATTTTACCATAAAATAATACATTTTCAATTAAAATTTTGCTTTTTAATAAAATAAATTTTATTTTCGTGTAATTCTCCAACTTCTAACTAGCTTTTTTCTTTATTTTCTGATAATTACCATTGTCTCAATAGGTATGTTTTCATATATCCACTTAGCATCATTCTCTTCCAAAATGATGTTGTTTCTGTCAGTTCTTGCACCAATTGTATTGGCAATACAATTTTTAATATGCCACCTATCATCTCTAATGACCCCTTGAAAACCCAATTGTTCACTTATAGGTAGCCAATAATTTGCCCCTTCTTCATGACTAACATCTTCATAGGCTGGCTGCTTATCTAATATATAATAGTTCCCTACAACTGGTTCATATTTATCAGCACCTATAGAACAGTTCATCTGTCTAATCAGCTTTGTTCCTTTATAAATCTTCAGTTCACTCGGTTTTCCTATAATAATTTCTGCCCACAAACGGTCTTTATCTATGCTTGTGCTTGTGAAAGCTATATGTTTAATATCGCTCTTTTCACCACTTGCAGCTTGTACTTGGATTTTTGCATCATAAGTTGTATCTGGTGTTAACATCTCTTTTAATACAAATGTAGCATGATAATTATCACTGAGTTTACCTTCTATAAGTTGTCCCTCTAACTGTAACATTGCCTTAACGATCGGCCTGTCTGTTGTAATAGTTATGCGCGGATAAAGCCCAATCCATTTATCTTGATCTTTAGGATATGTACTTATAATTTCTGGTTTTTCATCTGTTTTCAGTGTAACGTATTGCGCTTTTTCTAAAAAACTGCCACTTCTAGAAGGCATCCCTTTTTTAAAAACGACTTTATATATAGTATTATTTTCTAACGGCTCACAAGGTGTAAATATAAATCTTGTGGCATCTATACTCTTTTTCCCTGCTTTATTAGGCCGTTCAGCAGGTATAATGTTAAATTTCTTTTCACATTGTATATATTTGGAGATTTTATTTAAATTCATTGGGGTATTAAATGTCACAACAAAACTGTTATTACTTGCAATTAATAATTCTTCTGTAGGGCTTAATATCTCAACTGGTGCTTTAAATTGTACTGGTATATGCACCGTCTTTTTAAGCCATGTATGTATACTTGGTGCATCTTTTATATAGAGTTTTACTTTTTGACCACGAATCTGATTATTTTCTTTTATTTTTAATAATAGCACACACTTACTCAACCACTCGTAAGTATAGTCAAATTTATTTTCCGACTCAAATTCACTCTCTATATAAATATTTTTGTCAATATCTTGCTGCTGCATTGGTAATAAAAAATTGACTGTAACCTCAGCATATTTTTCATTTACTTCTACCCAGTTTAAACACAAACTTTTCGTACACCATAAAAAGATGATAATACTAGTTATAGTAAACGCAAATATATTTAACTGTTTCTTCTTCATTTTATCCCTCCATCCTGCGCTGCTTCCTCTTTCCTTACTTGTCTATAAAAATTTATATGCCTAGCTATTATAAAACATGCTAAATTTTAAAATAAGAAACTATTTATGTGCACAAAATAGAGTTACCCCAAAAAATAAAAAATGAGTGTTACAAAATACCATCTTGTAACACTCATTTTAAGCATAAAAAAATGCCCAGAGCCGGAATCGAACCAGCGACACGAGGATTTTCAGTCCTCTGCTCTACCGACTGAGCTATCTGGGCAAAATGAAATAAATAATTTTAATGGAGGGAGAAGGATTCGAACCTTCGAAGCGTGTCGCAACAGATTTACAGTCTGCCCCCTTTGGCCACTCGGGAATCCCTCCAAGTCATTACCAACTTTTACATTAGAATACTATAGTATAATATTATTGTCAATACCAATTTATTAAAAGCTATTAAATTTTAATATTTTATAGTATAATGGTGTCAAATCATGCCACAAAGGATGGGAAGTCTATGAAAATACTAGTTGTATCTGATATTGAAAGTAACTATATTTGGGATTTTTTTGACAAAAATAATTTTAAGGATATAGATTGCGTTATTTCTTGTGGTGATCTAAAAGCCACTTACTTATCTTTTTTAGTAACAATGTTAGCTGTACCAGTTTTTTATGTTCATGGTAATCATGATAAGGGATATGATAAATTCCCACCTGATGGCTGTGACTGCATTGAAGATAAAGTAATTACCTTTAATGGTATACGCATTGCCGGACTTGGTGGTTCTATTGAATATAAAGGTGGACCACATCAATATACTGAGACAAAAATGCATAAACGTGTAAAAAAACTTATTCGCAATGCTAAAAAGCCTATTGATATTTTCGTATCACATTCACCTACTTTTGGTCTAGGTGATGAGCCTACTAGTTTCAGCCATATAGGCTTTGATTGTTTTAATGATATTTATAACAAGCTTCAACCTGCATATCATTTGTATGGCCACAATCACTTAACTTATTCTTCACATGCTAAACGCACGATTATACATAATAATATTCAACTTATTAATGGATATAACTATTATGTTTTAGAAATCTAGAAAAAAGCTGCACTTAAATGCGCAGCTTTTTTGCTTACTAAGTTTTATACATTTTCATCATATTTGTCATACCTGTTACACCTAATGGCATACCTACCGTCATAACTGTTAAATCTCCTTGGTCTAAATAGCCCGCTTCAATGACGCAGGCTAATGTATGATTACATAAGTCTTCTGTATTTTTCTCTTCTTCGATATATAGTAGTATAACACCCCCATGCCATACTAAGCTACCTTACAACTTGTGCTTCTGGTGAACATCCCATAATCATACATGCTGGACGATATTTTGAAATCATACGTGCTGTTTGACCTGATTTCGTCACTGTAATAATCAGCTTCACTTTAATATCATGCGCTGTTGTACAAATAGCATTACCAATAGTCCGTAATGCTGTAATTACTTGATGATTGAATCGCTTAATATAATCAATATCCTCTTCTGTAGATTGCACAATTTTCACCATAGTTTGTAAACTTTCCACAGGGTACAACCCTGCTGTTGTTTCTCCCAAAAGTATAATAGCACTTGTGCCATCATATATAGCATTGGCAACATCTGTAGTTTCTGCTCTAATCGGTCTAAGATTTTTCATCATAGAATCTAGCATTTGAGTTGCTATGATGACCTGTTTACCTGCTTCATGTACTTTTTTAATAATCATCTTTTAAATAACTGATACTTTTTCACTTGGTAATTCAATCCCCATATCTCCTCTAACAATCATAATGTTATCTGCTATATTGATAATCTCATCCATATTTTCTATCCCTTCTGCATTTTCAATCTTTGCAATCACTTTAATTTTATCAATTTTATCTCCTTGATGTGCTTTTAAAAATGTTTTAATCTCAGCTATATTCTCTGCATATTGTGTAAATGATGTAACAATAAAGTCAAATTCATTTTGCCCGGCAAATAATAAATCCTTTTTGACTTAAAAATGGCATATTCAATTTAGTATAAGGCACATTGACTCCTTTATGGTCCTATCATTCCATCATTTTTCACTTCACAAATCATATAATTTTTGTTTTGAGCAGCCTCAATCTCTCCTTTTATAAAATAGATTATATCTTAGAAATATTATAGAATATGTTTTTTCCCATCCATCTGATGCATATAATCTATAATCATGCCCCTATAACATTGAAATTTATAATGCCGCATGCCTATTCGCCATTCTATATATTTTTCTTAATAAACCGTTATAGTATTTAGATAAATTAACGAGTTGTGCTAGTTAAATTTACAAGTAGAATAAGCTCCAATCATATGATATCTTACCCTATAAAAATAGGGGGACATCATATGTCAGAGCTCAAACA
>NZ_BBCG01000049.1 GCF_001311925.1 Cellulosilyticum ruminicola JCM 14822 | reverse complement strand
TTTTCTGAGAACGAAAGAGTCTTGCATATCTAAAGTTACCTTTCGCAGTTGTAAAGGCTGCTAACTGATAAACAGTTGGCTTATCACTATTGATGTAAAGCTTCACTTCACCCCAATCGAATTCACACACATCGCCAAGCTTATATTCTTGTTTAATATAGGCTTCTTTAGATTGTTTATTGAGTTGTCTAACAGCTTTACAAACAGTGGTATATTTTTTTCATGGTTTTGTTCAAGATACATCTGGATCTTATATATAACTTCTGGTGTTAACTTTGTTTTTGATCGAGAAGAGGTATCATATTTAGTTTTTTCTACTACTTGTTGAATAATTAAAGGAAAATCTTCAGACTGAGGATTTGTTGCAATGAGTTTTTCTCGAGAAGCATAGTATTGCTTAATGTATCTTCTTATCGTATTACGTCCTATGCCAAACTCTCTAGCAATAGCTCTTTGAGATTTTCCATTAAGAGCTGCCATAATAATTTCTTGTTTCTGTATCAAAGTAATCACTCCATATTACCCCATATGTAATTGTTTGTACATATGATTATAAGATTGAAGTGGTTCCATTTTAGAGTATCATATACATCTATCTTCAATAGTATGTTGTTTACAAGACTGTTTTAATGAGAAAAGCTGATCTCGATAATAACGAGGTTTTGAGGATTCTATATCTGCTAAAAATTGCACAGCTTCTGTTATATGATTGGAGTATTCCAATACTTAAGAGCTAAAAGATTACTGCCTTTAATATGTTCTTGAATTAAGTTGCCCTTACCAGTAGCGATTTTATGAGTTACTAATACTTCTCCAGTATCAACATCTAATAAATCTAACGTATCACCATTTAGAGAAAGAAGAACTTCTTTCCCAGGAGAGTAAGTACCTTTAGGTAATTGATAACGATTTTGTTTATAAGAAATAGTATTGTTTTTTCGAACAGAATACGTTAATCTAGAGTTAGATTGTTGATTAAACAATGAAGAAGGTATCTGAAGTAAGTGTTATTTTTCAAGGGTGAACACTTCTTTGGGTACTTTTTTGTTATATCGTGAACCTTTCCATTTCCAGTCCTATCAAGGCAAAGCAGATTTTCATCATTAAATGAATCAATGTCCTTAAAAATTCTATGTTTTGCAAAGTTATTCTTTGCAAACTTTACAACAGCTTTAACTTTCCCTTTACTTTCTGGGTTATATGCCCTGCAAAGTCCCATTTTAAATTTCATGTGGTAAATATAATTTTGAAAAGTTTCTGTACAAATGATATCACCTGCATTTTCTAAAACAATAATAATCCTATCTTGATCATAGACGATTCCACCAAAGTATTCAAAAGCCTTTTGATGAAGTATAATTAAGTCATCGCTTGTAAAAGGATGTTCTTGCCACCAGACAAACTTATATCTCTATTCCTGTTTGTGAATTTGGCAGAGCTCATTTTAGCAAACGATTTAGAGATATTTCATCTTATGGTTAGTGTGCATCTAAAAAAGAAACTTATTACGGTTTAAAGCTTCATGCTGCAGTTACTTTAGATGGTTATCTTGCAGAAATTGAAATACAGCTGCCAACGTAGATGATTGTGCTATTCTATGGGAACTATTATCAGATGTCTATCAACCTATTGTTCTAGGTGACAAAGGATATATAGGTGATCATATTGCCCAAGAACTAAAAAATGAGAAAAATATGACCTTGCTGGCTTTAAAAAGAAATAACAGTAAGAACCCTTACCCAAAAGATTTAAGAAACTGGATTAGTAAGCATCGAAGACGTATAGAAACTACATTCTCGCAGCTAGCAGAACAATTCCATATCAATGAGGTATTAGCCAATTTAATGAGTGACTTAAAAGCAAGGAATCAAAGTAAAATTTTAGGGCATAACATCGCATATTTCATGAACAAATGCCTTGGTAATAAAGAAACTGGACAGATTAAGCATTTAATATTTGGATAAATAGACCTTAGTATAATTATTTTAGGAATTATACAACCTGATGTATTACTATATTTATCCTATTTATAAGTTGAGATAATCTAACACATGTCGTTATATTTCTAAAACTCTTAGTGCAGCAACTTTTACGCGTTTTATTAAAAAGCTTTCTGA
Organism: Cellulosilyticum ruminicola JCM 14822; assembly: GCF_001311925.1. Taxonomy (GTDB): domain Bacteria; phylum Bacillota; class Clostridia; order Lachnospirales; family Cellulosilyticaceae; genus Cellulosilyticum; species Cellulosilyticum ruminicola. Next base: position 26,351 of record NZ_BBCG01000049.1, on the reverse strand, counting down.
GACAGATATTTTAGAAAGAACTTATAGGAGAATGATTTATAAAGCTAACTCTCTAGGACTTATTGATGCAACTAATGTTGCTATAGATGCTAGCAAAATAAATGTCTTTGAATATGCCCTACCTCTTAAAAAGATGATGTAACTTTTCCTAACTGGGGAGGTAAACTTGACACTAATGGTAACTTTATTAAATGGTTTGGTTGGAAAATGCATGCATTAGTTGATACTGCGAGTGGTATTACATTATCGTACATGATTACTCCAGCTAATGTAGTCGATATGGATATGGCAGAGCCACTTGTACAAGGAAGATTATGAAGAACTATTTAAACCTTCATACTACTTAATGGATGCAGGCTATGATAAACCTGAACTTTATCAGGCCTTCTATGAAAAATATAATGGTCAAGGCATTATTCCTATCAATTGTAGAAACACAAAAATATCACTAGAAGGTATAAACTTTGAAGGACAGCTAGTATGTGCTATGAATCATTTATACGTTTACGGCGGAAATGATAATGGTACAATACGCATTCTATGTCCACATACTTGTGGCAAATGTTCATGTGAAAGGGGTTCTAATTGGTGTACAAGTACATTAAGTGGTTATATAGGAAAAGTAAAGATAAAAGATAATCCACGATTTATAAGTTCACCATTTAGAGGAACAGAGTCCTATAAAAAACTGTATAATCAAAGGACTTCCGTAGAAAGAACCTTTAGTGATTTAAAAGATAATTATAGTTTAGATAATCTTAGAGTACCAACAATGAAAAAGCAAAAGTATTTATGGATATTTGTTGTATTGCTCTGCTTGCGTCAAGATTAAATAATGCTCAAAAAAATCAAACTGTATCAGCATAAATTCTAAGTAATTAAAAAAATATTGTAACAAAGCCTGTGGATAAAAAATATCAAATTTTACTGGTTGAACTGAATGACTTAATTTTTTTAATTTTCTATAAAAAATTAAAGATTTTATCCACAGAAGGGAACTTTTGAATTGTGAAATATCCTCAAATAATAGATGCAAAAGTTAAGATTGTACGTATGACGTGTATAAAAATAGTGATGCATCGTTTGAATAGAATTAGTAAATTTATCCATTTATTTATCCGTATTTATCCTTTTTTTATAACTAATGAGCCACCTCAATTAGAAGATTAGCATATTTTTCTTAATGAAATACTTTGCAGATTTGCAAAAGTTTACTTAACATAGAAGTATTCTATTAGGACAAAATAATAATATAAAATATGCTTTAGGGGGCGGCAATATATGAAAAAGAAAGCTTTTAAGATGATGTTATACCTCTTATGTAGTTTCACACTTGTTTCACCTATGATTATTCAGGCTCAAACAAATAAAAAAGATAAACCTGGTACAGCTATTTTTGTTATGGTAGATGTACCATGTATTATGACAAGTACTAAACATATTCATAAAGATAGCTCCAAACTCTATCTAGATGTAAAAGTACCACAAGTTCATGGATTCAGCGATAAAAAATTTGAAAAATTATTAAATCATCGTTTTTTACAGGAGGGAACAAATAAGGCTAAAACAGCTATTCAAAATGCGGAAACCTATAATAAACAAAGTTTAGAAACCAATATTCCACCTTTAAAGTTTGAGTATTTATCAAACTTCACAATTATTGAAAGCACATCTCCTTACTTTGTACTAGAATTCTTAGATTATGAATATAGCGGAGGGGCACATGGATTAAGCACACAAAAATATATTGTAACTGATACACTTAACAATACTGAAATTATGCTTAAAGATTTGTTTAAAGAAAATACACCTTATATTGAAAGAATCAATGCAGAAATTACAACTCAGATTAAAGAACGTACTGCAAAAGGTGAATATTTCTTTACTAATGGTGATGGCTTTACAAGTATTAAAGATACTACACAATTTTATATAGATAAACATGGTCAGATTATTATTGTATTTAATGTGTATGAAATTGCACCTTACGCTGCAGGTGCTATTTCATTTCCAATTAATTCAGAAACAATCAAAGACATCCTTAAATGAAATTGTCATTTTTTACTTTTTAGTGTAATATAAAAATAGTATATTATTCTAAAAAGGAGGAAAGCATGTACAAAAATAATATGTACACGAAAAAAAATCACATATGGTTCAAAGCAATCTTAATGTTAGCATTTATTGCAGGTGTACTTGTTGCTAGTTTTTTCATTTTAAACTTTACTGCAGCTTATGAACAACCTACTTTAGTTGGCACATGGGTTTCAACCGAAACAGATGCATCCGTTAAGTTTACAGAAGATGAACATGTAAAACTATCAACAAGCACACTTATTGGTACTTATCATATTATTTCTCCTAATACCATGGAATATACAATAGACGGTTTAACTTTTATAATGTCTTATCATATAGAAGGTAGATATTTATATTGGGGGATGGATGAAGAAACACTTGAGTGTTTTAAAAGAAGATAAATCCCAGCATTTTTGATGAAAGTAGGTGAACATCATGAATCGTATGGAAATAGAACATATTTATGAACTAGCATATAAAAGTGGTAAATTATCTTGGAATCAAAAAACATCTGCTGGTCAGTCAGGTTATTTACCAGCATTAGATGGGATGTTACAGCCAAATGACGTGGCAGCAGAATACCCTTTAGGATTAATCGATATTCCGATTGATAAAATCATAGGAACTTATACACATTCTAGAAGTATTTCATTTGCAGATAACTTTATGCCTATTATGCCAATACAAACTGAATTTGCATCTAAATGGATGCATTTATATCATTATCATATTGACAAAGGTATTGCAGATCCTATTAAAGTATATGAGTATTTAAATCGTTTTTTCGTTATAGAAGGTAATAAACGTGTAAGTGTGCTCAAATATCTCAAAGGAACCACAATCAGTGGGCATGTTATTCGCTTAATTCCAAAACGTAATCCAGATGATGTACAAAATAATATATACTATGAATTTATGGACTTTTACAAAGTAACACGTATTAATAGCATATGGTTTTCTAAAGAAGGATCATTTGATGAATTGACTAATTATTTTAATCAATATCCTTATGAGGGAGATGAAGATAGTGAACCTGGTGAAAAAGGTAAAATCTTTTTAGCCAACATTTATCGTCCTTTTAGACAAATCTATCACGAACAAGGTGGCGGGAAACTTAGTCTTACAACTGGAGATGCCTTTTTAACATTCCTTAAGGTCTATGGGTTAGAAACAGAGATTACCCCTGAAAAACATCGAGTAAATATTAAAAGTTTAATTTCAGAACTTCAAAGTTCTGTGAAAGATGTTGTAAGTGTAGAAACAGAGGCTATTGAAACACCACGTAAGAAATTACGTTTTAGTAATTTAACAGACTTTATGCTTCCTAAAAAGGCTTTAAAGGTTGCCTTTGTGTATGCAAAGCAATCTGATAATTCAGGATGGGCTTATAGTCATGAATTAGGCAGACTACATATTGATAACATTTTTAAAGGTCAGATTACAACTGAAAAAATTTGTAATGTATCAGAAGATGAACGTGCTTTCGAAACATTTAAAAAGTTAGCTGAGACAGGATACGATATTGTATTTGCAACAAGTCCAACTTTCTTAGCACCTGCATTAAAAGCAGCTATTGAGTTTCCAAATGTGAAGTTCTTTAACTGTGCAGCAACACATTCTTATAAATCATTAACATTATATTATGGTCGTATCCATGAGCCACGTTATTTATTAGGGATGATTGCAGGAAGCATGACACAAACTAATGTGATAGGCTATGTTGCACCTTATCCTATTTCAGAGGTTATTAGTAGTATTAATGCCTTTACATTAGGTGCAAGAGCCGTTAATCCTTATGTAACAGTTAAAGCACTTTGGACTAATCGCTGGGATAATCCAGAAGGTGGTAAATGTATTGCTGAAAAATTATTACAGATGGGCGCAGATATTATTTCTAATGAAGATTTACCAATACCAGGAGATATTTCAAAAGGATACGGTGTTTATAAAATAGATGCCAAAACCCATGAAAAATACACTATGCTATGGCAATCTGGAACTGGGGTGTATTTTATGAAGGTGTTATTCAGAATATCTTGAATGGTACTTGGCGTAACTTATATGAAGAGTCTGAAAAACGTACAATTAACTTTTGGCAAGGTATGAATAATGGTATCGTAGATATCCTTTATTCAAATCGTAATATTAATGCACCAATGAAATATTTAGTAGAAAATATTAAAAAATCTATTATGCGTAATGAATTTAATATTTTTGAAGGACCTATCTATGATCAAAATCACGTGCTTAAAGTAAAACGTAATACTTCACTTGATTATAGTGATATTGTACACATGGATTGGTTAGTAGATGGGGTAAAAGGTGAAATACCTGATATCAAAACACTTATTCCAACAGATCCTTTTTCTTATATGAAAGGACTTACTGGTAAAGCATAATATTATAAGATGTATAATAAAAAACGGCAGAACTAAGTTCTGCCGTTTTTTATATTGTTAACTTTGGGATTTACATGCAATAAGCATGTAATCTTTAACTGTTTTTTACTTAAGTGCTTGTTAAGCTTCATATAATTCTTGTTTTTCAATATCGGAAAGATTTGCAATACAAAATGAACTATTTGGCATGGTATCAACTCCTTGATTCATCTTATGTCTATTAGTATATGCAGCAATTATAAAGCTATACTTAAATGATCTCAGAAATCAATTGATATTGTGCATTGTATAATTTGGCATAAAGCCCTTCTTGATTTTGTAAAAGCTGCGCATGTGTTCCGCATTCTATAATATTGTTATGATCAACAACCATAATTTTATCACAGTCTTTAATGGTAGAGAGGCGATGGGCAATAACAAAAGAAGTACGTCCTTTTAATAGTTTCTCAATACCTTCTTGAACTAATTGCTCTGTTTGAGTATCGATATTAGAAGTGGCTTCATCTAATATTAAGATACGAGGATTCGCAAGCAACGCACGAGCAAATGAAATGAGTTGACGTTGGCCGAGTGATAGCCTAGAACCTCTTTCATTAATAACTGTTTGATAATGGTCTTCTAATTTCATAATAAAATTATGGGCGTTAACTGCTTTAGCAGCAGCAATGACTTGCTCATCTGTAGCCTCCAAACGGCCATAACGAATATTTTCCATTATACTTGTAGAGAAGAGGAAAGTGTCTTGTAACATAATGCCCATTTGACTTCTAAGAGATTCTAAGTCTACTTTTTTAATATCTTTGCCATCAATAAGAATTCTACCAACAGTTGGATCATAGAAGCGACTTAATAAAGAAATAATCGTTGTTTTACCTGCACCAGTAGGGCCTACCAAAGCAACGCGTTCACCTGGATTAACTGTAAAATTAACATCATCTAATACAAGATTCTCTTGATCATAAGCAAATGAAACATGATCAAATATAATACGACCTATAATAGTATCAAGCTGTGGCAACGGTTTACCTGTTGCTTCATCTATATTTTTAATAGCTGGTACTTCATCTAAGATACCAAAAATACGTTCAGCAGCTGAAAGATTTGTAATCAAAGTGTTATAAAAAGTGGAAAGGTTCATAATAGGACGCCAAAACATTCCTACATACATACAAAATGCAAGTAATGTCCCAATTTGTATTTCACCTGTTACAACAAGGCGATAACCTATAAAGAATACAACGACATTTCCAATACCCCAAGACAGATCAACTAATGGCCAAAAGAAATCATTAAGCTTTATGGCATGTATAAAACTTTTTGAAAGGTCTTCTACATGCCCTTCAAAGGTTTGAGCTTGCCTTGTTTCGTTTGCAAAAGATTCAATTACCTTCATACCTGAAAAGCTCTCATGACTAAAAGCATTTAAGCCTGAACGAATTTCTCTGTAAGCAAGCCATCTTTTATGTGAGTAAACCTGTATGAAAGACATAGCAAATACTAAAAATGGTAAAAGCACTAAACAGGCAATAGCCATTTTTACATTTAATAAAAACATGAACACTGCTACACAGATTAAAGTTAATAATTCTGGTATTAAAGACTGAATTGTTTGGTTAAATAAATCTTTAAGGGCATTCACATCGCCAATAACTCTTGCTAAGATTTTACCAATAGGATGATTATCAAAGAAATCAAAAGATAATGTTTGAATATGACTATAGAATTCATGACGAATAGTTATTAAAATTTCATTGGTAATTTTTGAAATAATCTCAATACGAAAATATGAAATAATCCAGCTTGTCAAATTAAGCCCCAGTAAGATTCCACCAATTACAAATAATCCTTTGAGATTATTGTTGGCAATGTAAGTATCAATAGCAATTTTTAATAAATAGGGATTAATGACACTACAAAGCATAGTAATAATCAGTAAACTAATTGCCAAAACTGTTTGTAATGTATAAGGTTTAAGATAAACCATTAAACGTCGTACTAATTTAGGAGTAGAATGAGTAGCCAATTTTAACACCTCGCTTTTCTAGCTGATTAAAATCTTCATATTGTTTACAGAAGATATTGTAATAACAGCCTTTTTGTTTAAGTAAATTGTCATGAGTACCATATTCTTTAATCATGCCGTCTTCTAAATAAATGATTAAATCAGCATTTTTAACGGCTGAAATACGATGCGCAATGATAAAAGTAGTACAGATTTCTTCTAAGGCATACAAATTGCTTAGCAAGGTATGTTCTGTTTCCATATCTAGAGCAGAAGTCGCATCATCTAATATTAAGATTGGGGCTTTTCTTAAAAACGCACGAGCAATAGCTAAACGTTGTTTTTGTCCACCAGAAAGTCCCAGACCACGTTCACCAATTTCTGTATTAAATCCATCAGGTAAGCTTTCAATAAATTCTAAGATACATGCTTTTTGACAGACTTCACGTAACTCATCTAAAGTTGCTTCAGGATGGCTGAAACGGAGATTATTAGCAATTGTATCTGAAAATAGGAAAGTGTCTTGTGGCACAATGGCCATTTGCTGACGCAGTGTATTTAAATCATAGTATTTGACATTGACATTATCAATGGTTACTTCACCTTTATCAACATCATAATAACGTCCAATAAGCTGAATTAATGAAGATTTTCCAGAACCTGTTGTGCCCATAATAGCAACTTTACTACCTTGTGGAATCGTTAAGTTGATATTTTCAAGGACTTTTTCAGCATCATATTTAAAAGAAACATTTTTAAATGCAATAGTGCCTTCAATAGATTTGTTATAGGCACTTTTTGCTGGTGACTGAATATTAGAAGGACGATCAATAATGTCGAATACCTTTTTAGCAGAAGCTTCATTACGAGATAAAATATCCATTAACCAACCTAATTGACGCATCGGCCAAATAAGGCTCCATATATAGTTACTAAAAGCTACAAGTACACCCATAGAAATATGACCTTTTGAAATAAATACCCCACCCAATATAATCATAGCTACACTAGATAAATTAGTTAGAAATTCAATAAGTGGTAAATACTTTGAGTCAATATGTGTAATTTCCATATTAATATCATAAAAGCATCTGTTGAGCTGTAAGAATTTATTGATTTCATGCTTTTCGCGAGCAAAGGCTTTTACAAGACGTATACCAGAGAGAGCTTCTTGAGCAGTTGTATTGATAATGGCTGTTTGATCGCTAAGTTTGCCATAACTGATTCCAAATAATTTATCAATCTTTACAGCAATGAAACCAATAGGAATCATAATCACAACACAAATACTAGCAAGTCGCCAATCCAAAACAAAAATGATAATTGTACTGAAAGTAAAGTAAAAGATATTTTCAACAAACATACGTAGGCCAAAACCTATTGTTTGCCATACATTCTCAAGATCTTCATTAATACGAGACATTAATTCACCTGTATTCATATGATCATAATAGCTAAATTCTAAGGTCTCAAGGTGTTTGAAAAGTTCATTTTTAAGGGTACGATGCACACTTACTGACATTAAATCATAAGTAAACTCTTTGACAAAACCAAAGATAGACTTAGAAACAGTAAGAACAAACATAGTGCCAATAACGTATTTAAATAAATACGTTTTTCCTTCTCCAATCACACGGTCAACAAGTGCCATTTGAAGTAATGGTGTGATTTGATCGATACCAATTACAAGCAGCATACAAAGCGTACCAATGATGAGTAGTTTTTTATGCTTTAAAACATAACCGAGTATTCTTAACAAGTAAATTCCCCCTTTAATACAGTGTGTTGTATTTATATAACAAAAAAATCATAGTATTTTACTATGACCTTAACGCTAGTTATTTGAAGGCATAAAAATAAATAGACAAAAAGGTCATAGCATGGCCATGACCTTTTTCATTACAAAGTAAATATAGTGAAACTATAAAAATATAAGGCCTTGGTTACTTGGCCCATCTATAGTTAGATGGATTTATGCAATTATTTAGTTGTATATTAAATTGATTATTAAAATGTAAAAACATAAATCCACCTCTTTTATTTTTTATAATTGCGTTACACACGTTATTATAATAACTCAGCTTTTATTTGTCAAACTATTTTTAAATATCTCTATTTATTTTCTTTTACAATAAATAAGGGTCGATGCTTTGTTTCTAAATAGGTTTTAGCTAAATATTGTCCCAAGATGCCAATGCAAAAAAGCTGAATACCACTAATAAAGCAAATAATACATACAAGAGAAGGCCAGCCATAAGCAGAAGCACCCCAAATAAGCTGGCGGATAATAGTAAAGATAATTGCTATAAATGAAAATGCACAAAAGAGCAATCCCATAATAGATGCAAGAGCTAAAGGTACCGTCGAAAAAGCAATAAGTCCTTCTAAAGAATAGCGTACAAGTCCCCAAAAGGACCAATGCGTTTCCCCTGCTATACGCTTTACATTTTCAAATTCAATCCATTGTGTACGAAAACCCACCCAACTAAAAAGACCTTTTGAAAAACGATTATATTCTGTAAGTTCTAAAAGTGCATCTACCATTTGTCTAGTCATTAAGCGAAAGTCACAAGCCCCATCAACGATTTCAATTTTGCAGAGTTTATGCATAATAGCATAAAAACATCTTGCCAAAAATGAACGAATAGGGGGTTCACCTATTCTTGTAACACGCCTTGCGGCTACTGAATCACAATTTGCATGGCACAATGTTTCATACATTTGAACAAGTAATTGAGGAGGATGTTGCAAATCTGCATCCATAATGACTATTAAATCGCCTGTAGCATATTTTAAACCAGCATAAATAGCAGATTCTTTGCCAAAATTTCTTGAAAATGAGATATAATGAACATAAGGATTTATATCTTGAAGCGATTTAATTGTTTCAAGTGTATAATCTTGTGAACCATCATCAATAAAAAGGATTTCAAATATTAAAAATTCAAGTTGAGACATTACTTCACAAAGTGCTTTATAAAAATGCGGAATAGAGGATTCTTCGTTATAACAAGGAATAATGACAGTTAATTTTTGCATGATCAATCACCTCCGGACAAGTTCCTTTTAGTTATATATGATGGACAATATTCAAATATGCACTAAAGTATAAAAAACAGAATAACCCTGTATTATTTTTCATACTATGATAATGGACATGTGTTATAAAAGGAGGCGAGTAATGCAAAAGAAATACAGATATCAAATGAAGTTATAGCCTATAAAGGCATTCCGTAACAAAAGCTTTCTAAACAACCAATGCATAACCTTTGTGTAAATTTCGATAATTATCAGTATGTTACCTATGCTAAAGGAAAGTATATTTCAAAACAAGTCACTTGCTTTGAAAAAAGAAAGCCATTTATGAATTAGAATTTGATGATGTTTCAGAAGTACAAATTATAGCACTACACAGTAAAGAAAAGTTAATAGGAATTATGAAAAATTTATTTAGACTACAGGTGCGATACTATACAGGCATCTCAATTTATATTTATAAAGAAACTTATTGAAATCTCAGAAAACATAAATTACTTTAAGCTCAAACGTCCGAAAGATAGATTTTGTGTACATGAAGCGATGGAAAATATCTTGACAAATATATAAAATTAATAAATTATTAAAATTGATAGATTATATAAGGATTATAGAGGGGACTATAAGCATGAAAAAAGAAAAAAAACTATTTGGCAAAGAACAACTTACATTACAATCTATAGTTATACAAAAAAAGGAAATGTACTTAACAGATTTAGACGAAGACAAAGTTATGATGGACTTAGACAGTGGGAATTATTATGCTTTAAACAGCGTGGGCGCATCTATTTGGGAAGCTATTGAAGAAGCAATATCTATAGAAGCAGTTGTTCAAAAGTTAATGGATGAATATGAAGTAGAACAAGATGTTTGTACTTCACAAGTTATTAATTACTTGCAATTACTTTATAATTCAGATTTAATCATGAGCATGAATTAGAATCAGGAGGCACGTACTTGAGTATTATAGGCGGCATTGCAGGGGTATTTAATTATAAGCAGTGTGAAGTATTATTAGAAGCAATGAATCAGTATGAACCCGATTCATTTACGATGCAACAGTTTGAGGGGATATGGTTATCTTGTGGTATGCAGCATTTTACAAGAGAATCACTTCATGAAGTGCTACCATTTATTACGGAGCAATTTATCATTACAGCTGATGCAGTTTTAGATAACCGGGAATAGCTTATTAAAATACTAAAGTTGCAATCAGATTTAACAGATAGTTAAATCATTCTAGAAGCATATAAAAAATGGCAAGAAGATTGTAGTTTATATTTACTTGATGATTATACTTTCGTATGGGATATTGCAAAGCAAACTTTATTTTGTGTCAGACATCATGTAGGAAAAAGAAGTTTATATTATGAACACTTAGAAAATCAATTGATGTTTTGCACCGTCATAGAGCCTATTTTGCAGAGTATGTCGACTATACTTTAAACGAAAAATGGTTAGCTGATTTCTTAACACTTCAAGGTGTATTCAGTGAAATTTGTATTGACGAGACTGCTTATAGTGGCATTAAGCAATTACTTTCAGGACATCACATGCGCCTTTCGTTAAAATAATTAGATAGAGCCTAATTTATAGTATCTAATAAAAATACTGTATTAACACTTCAAGTGTTAATACAGTATTTTTTTCATTCTTTTGCTCAGTTAAGTTACCTTTTTCTAACATATAAACCTTATCACAAATAGCAAGGGCTGACAGACGGTGTGTAATAATAATACAAGTCGGATGATAATCTAACTTTATAATAGATTCAAGTACTCTAACTTCTGTATCCGGATCTAAAGCGGAAGTTGCCTCATCTAATATTAAGATTGGTTTTTGGCGAAGAAATGCTCTAGCAATAGCAATTCTTTGTGCTTGACCTTCAGAGAGTCCTAATCCTTTTTCACCTATAACTGTTTCTAATTGATTTTCCAGTGTATCGACAAAATAATCAATATCTGCTAAATGAAGGACTTTTTGAATGTCTTCAAGTGTTGCATTTGGATTGCCTTTATAAAGGTTAGAGGTAATTGTCCCTGAAAAGAGTGTATTTCCTTGTGGTACATAAGAAATATAATTCCTGAAACTTGGTAACAGTTTTTGTGGCTGTTCATTATCTTCAATAAATATTTCACCATTTGTTGGTGCAATAAGAGATAGCAATAAACGAATGAGTGTTGTTTTACCTTCTCCAGAAGGCCCTATTAAACCAATAATTTCACCCGGCTCAAAAGTACAAGAGATATTGTCTAATATATTCTTTGTTTCATCATAAGCAAAACTAACTGCTTTAAGAGTAATCCTAGGAGCACCAATAAGCGTAGTAGGGGTATTATCTTCTAGATGTAATTCTTCTAAAACCATAAGACGTTCTGCAGCAGCAAAACTCGTTACAAATTGAGGATAATAATGTGCCAAGCTATTGAATGGACCTTGAACATTAGAGAAAAGCTGCATAAGGGCAGTTAAAGTACCATATGTACCTACTTGATTGAATAAATTTAAAGCACCCCAAGCAAAAATTAAGAAATACCCGATAATGCCGCCTAAATTAAAGAATGTCGTTGTCCAAGTTGAAAATTTTGTTTGTGCCATAGATAATTCAAAGGATCGGTTTTGAATTGCTTTAAGTGTATTGATATTTTCCTTTTCTACACAAAATGCTTTAGTGATAATGATATTTTGCAAGGTTTCTTGAAGGAAAGTACGATGTTTAATATTATTATCTTGAATATCCATATAAAACTTTTTAACACGCTTGCTAAAGAAGCTTGCAAATAAAATAGTCAGAGGGGATAATACAATCGCCGCTATAGCCATAATAGACGTTAAATATAATAAAGTAATAAAAGCCGTTGTTAATGAAATAAGTAAAGCGATTACTGCTGGAATAGACGCTGTTATAAGTGTTGTAACTGCATTTAAGTCGCTTGTAAACCGGGTAATAATATTGGCACTATGATAACCAATTTGTTCTTCCCATTTACTATATGTAATATGTGTATAAAGTTTTGTCCGAAGCTCATTTGCAAACTGAGTATAGCAGTATGTTGATAATAAACTACTTATAAATCGTAGCACAATTTGACAAAGTAAAATGCAAGCTAATATTCCCAACCATTTCAAAATATGTCCTCTTATTGTTGCAGCATCTATTAATGATTTGACAACTAATGCTGTCATAACGCCAATAAATGCCGTTACACTATTGATAAGAATCATAAAAATAAGCTGCGGTAATACAGGAGGAGTTTGTTTAATAAGCCATTGTACGATTTTAAGTTTTTGTTTCATAAATAACTCCTTTCTATTTTAATTGTAAGATGATACTAATTACTCATCTATATATGAATAAAAAATGGACAATATGTCTTTATTTTATTTTTTTTAACATTTTAGATATATTTATTGTTATAATTAAATATATTAATAAAAGTCTGAACAAAAACAAGGGGGTAAAAATATGCTAATTAGTATCATTGTACCTGTTTATAATGTTTCATCTTATTTAAAACAGTGTATAGATTCTATATTAAGCCAAGATTTTAAAGAATATGAGGTGCTACTTATCGATGATGGTTCAAAGGATGATAGTGGGAGAATATGTGATGCATATGCTAAAATGTATGAGCAAATCAAAAGTGATACATAGTAAAAATGAGGGTGCGGGTCCTGCACGTAATAAAGGTCTCGAGATTGCCACAGGAAAATATATTATGTTTCTCGATCCAGATGATTGGATTGAGCCACATCTATTAGCAGACATGTATAACAAAATAGAAGAAGGACAAGCTGATTTATTAATTTGGAGCTTACAAGCAAAGATTTATAATTCAAAAAACGAATTATTAAATACTAAGCCTATTATAGCACCTAAATTAAATTTAATGAATAAAAAACAATGTGAGCAAGAATTCATTAACATTGCCATGTGGGATGATTTATTGTTAGGTGTACCTTGGAATAAATTATATCGCGCGGCTGTTATTCAGAAGCATCATATTCGCTTTCCTAAATTAAGAAGACGTCAAGATATTATCTTTAATATTGACTACTACAAACATATTACTTCTCTTATGACAACTTCAAATATCTATTCAAATTATAGGATTATTCAAACAGGTTATAGCAATAAAGTCCCTCAAAACTACTATGAAATTTCATTATATGTTTACAAGTACTTTAAAGAAGCCCTAGAAAGCTGGGGAGAATATACACCAGAAGCACAAAAGGCATTAGAACAGTATTTTATAAGAGATGTTATGAATGTTATCAGTCTATGTATGAATCCTAAATGGCAATGGTCTTTAAAATGTAAGTATCAATATATTAAAGAAATTATGGATGCAGTTGATGTCAGAAACATTGCAGCACATGTAACATTACCACAGGTAGGCTCAAGATTAGGTTGTTTGCTTAGAAAGCTTAAATTAGCTTGTCTTAAGAAGCGTAACCCGTCTAGGATGCTTATGATTTGCACTGCTGAACGCTTGGTGAAAAAATCATAAGGAGAGAAGGTGATATATAGTGCATATATGCTTTATCTACCATACATTTTTTAGACATGGAGGTATTCAAAGAGTGGTTGCCCAGTTAGCCAATACATTATGTAGTGATATGGAAATAGACCTTATTTGTACTGAGCCTATTGTACTTGAAAATAATCCTTATGCCATAGATTTATCTCAGATAAATGTGTATTACTTACCTATAGAAAAGGATTATCACTCATTGGCAGTACAATGTTTAAATAGAAAATTGCTTCATGGTAAATATGGATTAATACAATCTTGTTTGGAAAAGGTTTATTATACAAAGCGTACATTACAAAGGTGGAAATCTTTTATAGATACTAAGGATTATAATCTCATCATTGGATGTTCTATGACATTTAACATCCTCTTAGGTAAGCTTAAACCCTATATACAAAGTCAGGTTTTGGGGTGGGAGCATAATGAATATGATAGTTACTTTGGTGAAGGAAGTTATGAATATTATCAAAGAGAAATTTATGGCCATTTTCTTAAATCGTTGGATGGACTAATTGTTTTAACGCATTCTGATGCACGTAAATATGAGAAAGCATTTGCCTTAAAAACAATAGTCATGCCTAACCCGCTTAGTTTTAATCCACGTCATACCTCTTTATGTATGAATAAAGAAATTATTGCAGTAGGAAGGTTGGATACAAATAAACAATTTGATGTGCTTATTAATGTGTTTGAAATGTTTCTTAAAGAACATTCAGATTGGCAGTTAAAAATCGTTGGGGAAGGTACAGAGAAAAATAACTTAGTACAGCTTATAAATGACAAAAGACTTTCTAATCAAGTAAAGTTATTAGATTATACTAATAATATAGAACCTTATTATAAAGAAGCAAGCATTTATGCCTGTACTTCTAAATTTGAAAGCTTCGGATTAACTGTACTTGAAGCTATGTCATGTGGGTTACCGGTTGTAACATTTAATTCTGCTGGCCCAAGTGATTTGGTAACAAATGGAGTTAACGGCTATGTTGTTTCAAAAGGAAATGAAACCAAGTTCACAGAATATATGTGTGATCTTGCCAATAATCCTAATAAGCGTATTCATATGGGCAAGGCCAGTATCGAAAAATCTAGTCATTATCAGTTAAACACTGTAATGACTTCATGGAAAAGGCTATTAGCAAATATTATGAAGCAAGATAAAGAAAGGTGATTAAAAAATGCGTACACGCAATGCAATTTATAATACATTCTCTGCTACAACTGTACAAATTCTAACATTTTTTATAGGTATTATTTTACCACGTATGTTATTGGTGACTTATGGTTCAGAACTAAATGGTCTAAGAGCTTCTATCAATCAGTTTATTAGTTACTTGTACATATTAGAAATGGGATTAGGCGGTGCTTTAACTTATGCACTCTATAAACCACTTCAATCAGCTAATATAGACGAAATAAATGGTGTTGTTGCAGCTGCTAGAAAATCTTATAGGCAAATAGGTTATATGTTTACGGCTTTAATTGGGGTTTTGGCTATTGTATATCCTTTAGTAATCAATAAAGGTTCTGTTGATACTCTTACCATAATTTTACTTGTACTTGTAATAGGAATCACTGGAATTATTAACTACTTTACAATAGGTGGTTATACGGTATTATTAACAGCTGCACAGCATGGCTATATTTTATCTATTATAAAATGTATTTATCTCGTATTTAATACAGTATTACTCATTGTACTTATTAAATTTAAATGTAATATTGTATTTGTTTATACCTGCTCAATTAGTAGTACAGTTCTTCATGCTTTACTCATTAGGTTATACATTAAAAAGCATTACAGTTATTTAAATTTAAAGGTACCACCACAAAAGAATGCTTTAAAGAAACGTTATGATGTGCTTATTCATCAAATTTCTGGCTTAGTTGTTTCCAATGTACCTATGGTTTTATTAACTTTATATGGTGATTTGAAAGAAGTAAGTGTTTATTCGATTTATGCCTTAATATTTAGCTCAATTACCATGATCTTAGGTGTGATTAGTACCGCGCTTACACCTGCTTTTGGAGATTTAATCGCTGAAGATAATAAATCACTTTTAAAACAAACTTATAGTCAATATGAATTTATTTATTACGTTATTATTACCATTATTTATTCTTGCACCTATATATTAGGTTTAGGTTTCGTAAAAATTTATACAGATGGTGTAACAGATGCACAATATATCAATCCAAACCTTTTGTTATTATTTAGTTTAATAGGATTTTTAACAAGCTGGAAAGTACCACAGGTAACAATGATTACAGCAGCAGGGCATTTTAAAGAAACACGTCATAGGGCTATTATTGAGGCAAGTATTACGATTATTATGAGTTGTATTTTAGGAAAGTTATTAGGTTTAGAGGGCATTATGCTTGGTTCTATTATGGGGTTATGCTATCGTGCTATTGATATGTATTATGCACGAAAGATTACAGGATTTTCTTTTAAAAATACATTTATGCGTGTAATACGTATGCTATGTATCATTACTATCATTAATGCACCATTTATTTTATGGATTAAATTAGATCCTTCAAATTGGTTTGAATGGCTGATAGTTGCACTTGGCGTAGGCATATGGTCTGTTATTGTGGCTTGTAGCATTAATACCATTTTTGAAAAGCAGACAATGCAAAGCTTTATATTAAGATTGCTAAGACTTTTAAATATTAAGATCAATCATAAACTCACAGCTTAGTCAATAGGATAATAAGAGAAATGTTTTAGCGTTAAATAAGGGGGATAAAACATTGAAAAAGTATGTTTATATTAAAATGATTATTGATATTTTATTTGCACTTATACTCATCGTACCACTTACACCTATTTTACTCATTATTGCAATTGCTATTAAATTAGAATCTAAAGGACCTGTTTTATTTAAACAAAAAAGACTAGGTAAAGATAAATCTTATTTTTATATTTTAAAGTTTCGAACAATGCGTATTGATACACCACATGATATGCCTACACATTTATTAGTAGATTCATCACTTTATATTACAAAAGTAGGAGGTTTTTTAAGGAAAAGTAGTTTAGATGAATTACCACAAATTTTTAATATTTTAAGTGGACAAATGAGTTTCATTGGACCTAGACCTGCATTATGGAATCAAGAAGACTTAATTGCTGTACGCGATGAAGTAGGTGCTAATCAAATTAAACCAGGGCTCACTGGATGGGCTCAAGTTAATGGCAGAGATGAATTAGAGATTAGTGTAAAAGCACAATATGATGGAGAATATGCAAAAAACATGAATTTGATTTTAGATTTGAAAATCATTTGGCTTACAATTAAAAATGTTATTTTAAGTAAAGGTGTTGTTGAAGGACAGCAAATAGCACAAGAGAGAAAGATTTCATAGATGGAGGCTATTTTATGAATGAATTAGTAAGTATTATTATACCAACTTATAAAAGACCTAAAGCATTTATAAAACGTGCAATAGATTCAGTATTACAACAAACGTATTCTAATGTAGAAGTCGTTTTAGTAGATGATAATGCAGGTGAAGCTTTAAAAGCACATAGGAAAATTGTAGTAGATTTATTAAAAGAGTATCCTAATGAAAATCGTATTGCCTATCTTTCTAATAGTCAAAACATAGGTGCCTCTCTTAGTAGAAATAAAGGGATTCAAAATGCAAAAGGTAGTTATATTAGCTTCTTGGATGATGATGATTTATATTTACCTGAGAAGGTTGAAGCACAATTAACTTATATGTTAGACAATCAATTAGAAATGTGTTTTTCTAATTTAAAATATCATAATGAAAAAGAAGAAGTCATTGATGTCAGAGTACATACCAAATTAAAGTCTATGGCTACAGAAGATTTATTAACTTATCATCTTACAAGACATATTACCGGAACACCTACCTTTATGTATAAAAAAGAAATCTTATTAGCGATAGGCGGTTTCCCACCCCAAGATATTGCAGAAGAGTATCATCTAATGCTTAAAACAATAGAAGGTAATTATAAAATTGGGTATTTACCAAGAATTGATATTATTGCTTATCGCCATAGTAATGGTGGTTTATCATCTAGTAGTGAAAAACTTAAAGGTGAAAATGCGCTTTATCAATTTAAAAAAACATACTTTAATAGACTTAAGTTTCGAAATCGCTTATTTATAAGATTTAGGCATAATGTAATTATGGGAATTAGTCATAAACGTAATAAGCATTTTATAAGATGCATGGTGTATTTAGTATATGCAGTTTTAATCTCACCAATAGATGCATTTTTAGAGGTTGCATCAACACTTAAGAATATTAACAAATGTAGCTAGGAGGAACAATCATGGATACACTATTTTTTAAAGAGCCAATGGTTAGTTTAAGTTTTGATGATGGAAGAAAAGATACTTTCGATATCGCTTATAAGATTATGAAAAAATATGGACTTGTTGCAACTTTCCATATTACAACTGGTTGGGTAGATAAGACTTTTATACCTAAAGAATGGTTTTCAGCTACAGAAGGGGCCATGTCTATTTCAGATATTCAAGAATGTTATAAGGCTGGTTTTGAAATTACCTCCCATGGAGATCAGCATTTACTTGCCGCTGATGATTTAAAGACAAGTTTAGAAAAACTTGAAAAATGGCAGGTCATTCAAAAAGATGTATTAGGGTTTTCATTTCCTAATTCTCAATTAGATGAAAATGACGTTAAAATCTTAAAAGAAGCAAATATCCAATATGCAAGATCCGGCAGAAGTAAGGCGTGTTACAGTTTGATTAATAAAATTCTTTATATACTTCAAAATAATTTTAAACTAATCAAACCTTTTTACGCATTTAACCGTTATAATAGTATTGTGGCATTTCCACAAGACCTTTATCATTTACCTTCAACAGTTATTAAAAGTTCAAACACAGCTGCTCAAGTTATTTATTTATTAGAAGAGAGCAAAAGCAATAATGCATGGAATATTTTAATGTTACATAGTATTTTAAAGCCTTCACAGCAAGGCTATGGTAAAGATGGTTGGTATTGGTCAGCTGATGAATTTGAAAAGCTATGCCAATGGTTAAGTAAACATAAAGATATTAAAGTTGTTACAATTGGGGAGGGTGTTAAAGCATGTTTGCAAAAGAATGGGCAAATATAACACAAACAAATGAAACGTCAATAGATATTCCAAATTATAATCAAGCTGTAAAAACAGTTGCTCCACTGATGTGGGGAGAACATTGTATGGAATGTGCGGTTCCTGAATGTTATCATTACTGTGAACTTTATGAAGCACGTGAAGATGGACGCTGTAAACTGTTTAAAAATGGTATTGCTAAAAATATAAACTATAAAGGTGTTTCAGGACCTGCTGTAGATATTACATTTAAAAAATGGGGTAAACTCGAAGCTTTTGCAAATGTCGGACAAACAGATGTAAAGTATATACAGGCTTTAGACAGCATTCTAACGTTTTTTGCAAAACTGGGTAGAAATATTGAAGAATGTTTACCAACTTCAGCTAGAAAATGGCGTTTAACCAATATGTTTTATAAAGTAAGAGAAGGAATTGTTTTAGTTGCCGGTAAACGTGTTAAAAAACCAGAAGCCCTCTTAGTAGGTATTATCAATCGAAATAAACCTTTTAAACTCATGCTTGAGGTAAAAACTTTATTAGAGTCTAAATTTAGAACATCTATTATGCTTGAAAAAGGCTATAATCAATATGTTATTCCTTATGATCAGCTTAATATTAGCTATGATAAAAGACATTATATTTACATTTATCCAGAAGTTAAAGAGCACGAAACAGCTATTACAATTACGGCATTAGATTTGGTTACTTTTAAGCAGCCATTAGAAAATATCATACCGATTCAAACAGATACACCACCTGCTGAAAAAGTTAAATGTGTCGTATGGGATTTAGATGAAACAATGTGGTCAGGTATTTTAATAGAAAGTAAACCAGAAGAAATCAAACTTAAGGAAGAAACATTAGCTTGTATTAAAGCTTTAGATGAACGTGGCATCTTAAATGCTATTTGCAGTAAAAATGATTATGATACAGCTTATGAAATGGTAAAATCTTTAGGCATTGAAGAGTATTTTGTGAATGCCAAAATCAATTGGAATCCTAAAAGTATCAATATCCAAAATATCGCTACAGAATTAAATATTGGAATAGATACATTTGCTTTCGTAGATGATTCTCCATTTGAAAGGAAAGAAGTTTCTCATACTTTACCTATGGTAAGATGCTTTGATATCATAGAAGTGCCAGTGTTATTAGAAAATCCTGAATTTGATGTACCAATTACAGAGGCAAGTAAAGAACGTAGGCATACTTATCAAATGCTTGCAAAACGTAAACAGCTTCAAGATGAGTGGACAGGAAATATTGATGATTTCTTAAGAAGTTGTCAAATGAGTTTAACACTTGGTACACCTTTTGAGCATGAAGTGATGCGCTGCTTTGAATTGTTACAACGTACAAATCAGCTTAACATTTCAGGTAGAAGATTAGCACTTGAGCAGGTAGAAACACTCATACAAGATAAAGACACAGATACTTTTGTAATGAAATGTAAAGATAACTTTGGCGAATATGGCATTGTAGGCTTTGCTGTAATTGATTGCAAAGAGACAAACCCAATCGTCACAGACCTTGTTATTTCCTGTAGAGTAGCCAATAAAAAAGTAGAACATAGTTTATTGCTTTGGCTTGCAGAAAAATATAAAGCATTAGGGGCAGAAGCCTTAAAAATCAATTATAAGCCTTCTAAGAAAAATGGACCTTTGTCTCGAGTATTCCAAGATTTATCTTTTAATATAGCTGATAAATCAGAAGAGTATATTATTTATACTTTAGATCTTACTAAAAATATTCAAAGACTAGATATTGTCCAAGTTATTGAACGCTTGGACGAAGCAGAGGAAATTATAGCCAAATAGGAGGAACTATGAATATAGAATTTTTAGTAGCAACTATGCGTCAAACAGATTGCAGCTTTTTAAATCGAATGAATATAAAATCTAATGCTGTTGTTATTAATCAGTGTGATAGGAATGACCAAGAAATAATAGATGACCAAGGTAAACAAATCAAATTTCTTTCTTACAAAGAAATTGGCTTAAGCCGCAGTCGTAACAGGGCATTAGATGCAGCTACAGGTGATATCTGTGTTATTGCAGATGATGATGTAATCTATAATGAAGTTTGTAATGAACAAATTTTAAAGGCTTATGAAATATATCCTGATGCAGACCTTATAGCTTTTCAAATTATACGTACTGGCAATACACGCTTAAAAACATTCCGCACACAGCCTCATGTAGAAAATTGGCTTTCATGCATGAAAATATCTTCTGTAGAGATTACTTTTAAAAGGAAATCGATTATCGAAAAGGATATTCGTTTTAATACCCTTTTTGGTGCAGGTGCTTATTTTAACAATGGTGAAGAAAATATTTTTCTATATGACTGTTTACGCAAAAAGTTGAAAATAGTGTATATGCCAATTGCTATTGGCAGTGTATCATGTGAAGAATCTAGCTGGTTTAAAGGCTATGATCCACATTATTTCGAAAGCATGGGGGCTGGTTATTACGGATTATCACGCTATCTAGGTTGGGCATTTATTTTACAACATGTTGCAAGGCACTATAAGCTTTATAAAAATGATATGTCCTTTTTTGAAGTTCTAGGCCATATGTATAGAGGTATGGGGCATTGTGCAAAAATTCAACGTATTTGTGAAGGGCGTATTAAAACCTTAGTAGTAGGTGATTTTAAAAATGATAATGGCCCAGCTATTGTCAATAAGCAGCTTATGTCAGTTAGACATGCTAAGACTTATTATAGTCAAGCTCAAACAAAGGTTGGTAGAATACTTGAATTATTTATTAAAAGTTTACCTGCTAAAGTAATAGGTTTTTCAGGACTTTCAAAGATTAATTGCATCGGGATTAAATGGGCAAAAGTATTACATAAACCAACTTTTTATATTATGCATGGATATGAACTTAGGGAAGCAGAGATTAATAAAGTAACACCTAATAAGCAGTTAGTGGCTTCTGAAACATACGTTTTAGAACATATTGATAAGATTATTTGTGTATCTAAACGCTTTAGAGACTATATGGCAACTGTTTTTCCGCAATATAAAGATAAATTAGAGTATATTAATAATGGCGTAGAATGGATGCATTTAGAGCAAATAACTCATGTGTATAATCGTGAGCAGTACGAAATCATTAGTGTAGGTGGCGGTATACGCCGCAAAAACAATTTAGCTATCTGTAAGGCTATTGCACAAATAAAGGATCAATTAGATAAGCCTGTTCGTTTTACTATTATAGGTAATGCAGGCATTGATAAAGAAGCTATCTTAAAATATGATTTTGTAGACTATATTGATTATCTTGAACATAAAGAAGTTATAGAGAAGTTTAAAACAAGTTCACTTTACATTCAAAATAGTTATTTTGAGACCTTTGGATTATGTGTTGTAGAGGCATTAAGCATGGGCTGTGACTTATTAATTTCACAAAATGTAGGGGCTTTATCTATTTTAAATCAAATAGAATTAACAGATGTGATTAATGATCCTGAGAATATTGATGAAATAGGTGAAAAGATTGTTTATAACCTTACCCATTCTAATCATGAAAGATTATTAGATGCTATTGAAATAGATAAAACCACATGGGATGCTACCAATCAAAGACTTAATGAGATTATCGGAGAATTAAACTATAAAGGATTGAAGGCATATGACTATTATTAAAAGCAAATGGGTGCTCATTCTTTGTATGTTACCTTTTATGGGCATGTCGATACTTAAAATCACCTTTTATACAGGTTTAGCATGGAAGGCTGTACCTGCTGTATTTGGTCTGGCACTCTTGATTATACAGCTTAAGGAAGATTATATTTATCACAAAAATTCATTTCCATTAGCTAAACGAAATTATTTGATATTAGCGTTTTTGTATTCTACCAATATGCTATTTTCAGGTTTATATAATGATAATTTAACAGTAGGCATTTTATATACCTATACTTTTTATACGTGGGTGCCTCTTTATATTGACTCTTGTACAAATAAATTTAAGGATTTTCTAATTGTAATGGATATTTTGTCCATAGCTGTTATTGTATTAAGTTTCTTCTATGCAGTGGTTTCACCGGATATTGCTTATACAAACTTTGCAGATGAATTATGTTTTGTTGGGGTATTAGGTAATAAAAATTCAGCACAGCTCACACTCATTCCTGTAATTATTTATTTACTATTTTCCATTTACTTTTTTAAAGGAAAGTATAAGTATTTTTTTGGAATAATGATTGCATTAGCTGTTATCTTTTTATATCTGTCTAAAAGTGGTACAGCCAGTATCGTTACCTGTGTTTTATTAGCGTATTTAGTATTTTATAGAATGATAAAAGTATCTTTTAAAGGGTTAGCATGGACATACATAGTGGTCTATTTATTTGTTGTTGTATTTAGATTGCAAGAAGTATTATTTTATGATTTAATCGTAAATGGACTTAATAAAGATATTACATTAAGTAATCGTACATTGATATGGGACCATGTACTTAAGGCCATGAAGCATTCTTTGCTTATAGGTTATGGGCCTAGAAATAATATCATTTGGACGGCATTCCCTACAGTTGTAGAAACACATAATGGCTTATTAGAAATATTCTTAGCTGGTGGTAGCATCAGTTTAATTATCTTTTTATCTATGCTTACTGTTGTTGGAAAAGAACTTGATAAATATAAGGAAAACCAAATGGCGGGTATCATTCTATTTTCACTTTTTATCTATTCAATTATTGGTCTCACAGAATGTACATTTGGTTATGTTAAAATGCTGTTTTGGAGTTTAATGATTATTGGATTAAATATAGGGAAAATAATAAAACAATCGGAGGAGGCTACAAAATGATTACAGTATTTACACCTACCTATAATCGTGCTTATATTTTAAATAGGTGTTATCAAAGTCTTGTAAATCAAACTACTCATAATTTTAAATGGTTAATTGTAGATGATGGCTCATCTGATCATACTGAGGATTTAGTCAAACAATGGCTAGCTGAAGGGAAAGTTGATATTACATATATTAAGCAAACAAATGCTGGTAAACCAGCAGCACATAATACAGGTGTGCTAAATTGTACAACAGAACTTTTCATTTGCCTAGATTCAGATGATTTTTTTAGAGCAGATGCCATTGAAACAATTTACAAAGAATGGGAAGCTGTAAAAACAAAAGATTATATTGTGGGACTTGCAATGCTTAAAGCCTACAGTGATGGCAAACTTACAGGAACTTATTTACCTGAAGAGGTTAATGAAACATCTATCTATGATTTATATGAAAAATATCATTTTAAAGGAGAGTTAACCTTAATTTTTCGTACTAAAATCATACAAGAATATCTATTCCCTATTTTCGAAGGGAGAAGTTTATTGGTGAATCTGTTGTCTATGACTTATTAAGTTTAAAATATAAAGTGAAACTGGTAAATAGTGCAATTTACCTATGTGAATATATGGAAGATGGTTATTCTAAAAATGCCATTAGTTTATATAAAAGCAATCCTAAAGGTTATGTATATTACTTAAATCAAAGAGTACGTATTACACAAAATACAAAGCAATATCATCTTAGCGTAAGTCAATATATATCAGGATGCTGGCGAATAGGGTATTCTAATTGGTTTAAAGATTTTACGGATAAAAAGGTGTTATTAGTAGTTTTACCGATGGCATTGAAAAATCATTTAAAATTTAAACTTAAGAATATTTTGTTACGGTATAAATTACTAGATATATGAGAAAATGAATGCAGGGAGTGCTAATTATGGAAAATATTGAAATATCATTATTTGATATTGTTTTTAGGATTTTAAAGCGTTGGTATATTATTTTGGCGTGTGGTATATTAACGGGAGGTTTAACGTATAGTTTTGTTAGCAAAAATATACATCCGACATATACAGGTGTATCAACACTTTATGCTGTTAGTAATGATGATATAGAGCTATTAACTAAGGGAATTAGTAATATTACACAAGCTAAAGAAATTGTAACCACCTATACTCAAATGATGACAACTGATCGTGTCCTTAATAAAGTGATTGAAACTGGTAAACTAGATTATACAGCAAGTCAATTACGTGGCATGATAGCTACTTATACAACGAAGGGGAGTCCATTTATTACATTAACAGTTACTTCTGGTAGTGAAGAAGATACGCTGAATATTATTAATACCATGGTAGAAATTGTTCCACAAGAGATTTATGATGTTTTACGTGTAGGTTATGTTGAGGCGATTGATACACCTACAGCACCATTAACACCTTATATGGCAAGTCCATGGAAAAAAGTATTAATAGGTGGTGGTGCTGGTGCGATTATCCCACTTGTTATCATCCTTATTTATGCCCTATTCGATACCAAAATTAGGAATATTAATAATTTGGTTAATATCTATGAATTGACAGTACTAGGTACAATTCCTACTATTCAAAATGGCAAAGTCGCAAAGGGGAAATAGAATGAAAAATAATGTTAAACCTGAGAAACTTAAAAATAAGTTATTAAATGACAAAACGCAGTTTGAAACTGTAGAAGCTTATAAAGATTGTCGTACTACAATTAAAGCAAGTCTTGATGATGAAGTATGTAAAAAGATTATGATTACAAGTCCTTCATTGCAAGAAGGGAAATCCATTACTTGTGCCAATTTAGCCATTAGTTTTGCTGAAACAGGTGAAAAGGTGCTCATTATAGACTGTAACTTAAGAACACCGACACAACAATTTATGTTTGAATCTGAGGTAGGTAGTACTTTGACACAATATTTAAACAGTGAAAACGAAGAAGATGTAAGTACCATTATTGGGCATACTGCTTATACAAGTTTAGATATTATACAAGCCGGTGAAAAACCTGAGAATCCTTCTGAATTATTAAGTTCAAAAAGAATGAATGATTTACTAGAAAACTTAAGTCAACAATATACATATATATTCTTTGATACACCACCCATTAACGTTGTAACAGATGCTGCAATATTAGCTTCAGCTGTCCCAAATGTTGTACTAGTTGTAAGAAAGGGACGTACAACACATAAGAATATACGTCAGGCACTTGAAAAACTTAAACTCATTAATGCTAAAATGGTCGGCTTCATTTTAAATGATGTCAATAAAAAGGAATTAAATAAAAACAAAATATAAAATTAATAAGATCAGCATGAAAATAGACTGCACATTAATTTAAAACTATTAATGTGCAGTCTATTTTTATT
>NZ_BBCG01000048.1 GCF_001311925.1 Cellulosilyticum ruminicola JCM 14822 | reverse complement strand
TTTGGGAGGATGCTATGGAAAGTTTACCAAGATTATCACCACGTCAACGTCTTAAATCTATTTTAGATGATGGAAAATACATAGAACTATATAAAGAAATGACAACAGGAAATCCACTAGAATTTAAAGGATATGATGAAAAGGTAAAGGCAGCACAAGAGAAAACACATGAAAAAGAAGCAGTTGTGGTAACTAAAGGAACCATTAACGGGGAAGAAGCAATTGTAATGGTAATGGATGCTAGATTTATGATGGCAAGTATGGGTAGCGTAGTAGGGGAAAAAATTACTAGTGGAATTGAATATGCTACTGCACATAAATTACCTATTATCATCTTCACAGCATCAGGAGGAGCTAGAATGCAAGAAGGTATTTTTTCATTGATGCAAATGGCAAAAACAAGTGCAGCTCTTGCAAAACATGATGAAGCAAAACTTTTATATATTAGTGTATTAACAGATCCAACAACAGGTGGTGTGACGGCTAGTTTTGCTACATTAGGGGATATTATATTAGCTGAACCAGGTGCTCTAGTTGGATTTGCAGGTAGACGTGTTATTGAACAAACAATAGGAGAAAAATTGCCAGATACATTCCAACATGCGGAATTTTTATTAAAACACGGTATGATTGATAAAATTGTACCTCGCGAAGAATTGAAAACAACACTTGGGAAAATATTAAAGTTACATCGTGAGCAGAAAATAAGTTTCAAAGAAAAAATCCAAAGTATGAGGTCTGAAAAACAGAGTAATGTAAAATTCACAGATACAAAACAATCTGCATGGGAACGCGTGAAGATTGCAAGAAAAATTGATAGGCCACGTAGTCGATATTACATTGATAGTTTTGTAGAGGACTTTGTTGAATTACATGGGGATAGACTGTATAGAGATGATCCAGCTTTAATTGGCGGAATTGGTAAAATAGGTGGTATAGAAGTAACAATTATTGCCCATAATAAAGGTAGTAATTTACAAGAAAATATTGAGTATAACTTTGGAATGACACATCCAGAAGGTTATCACAAAGCTTTACGTCTTATGAAACAAGCTGAGAAATTTAATCGTCCAATTATTAGCTTTATAGACACACCAGGTGCATATTGTGGTGTAGGAGCTGAAGAAAGAGGACAAGGAACCGCTATAGCAGTTAACTTAATGGAAATGGCTAATATTAAAGTGCCAATTATTGCAGGAGTTATTGGTGAAGGGGGAAGTGGTGGTGCTTTAGCTATTGGAGTAGCTGACCGTGTATTTATGCAACAAAATACAACTTATTCAATTTTATCACCAGAAGGTTTTGCAAGTATTCTTTGGAAAGATAGCAGTCGTGCGGAGGAAGCTGCAGAAACAATGAAGCTTACTGCATCAGATTTATATAAGTATGGTATTATTGATGCTGTTATTGAAGAACCAGGTGGCGGTGCACATATGGCAAAAGAAGCAGCAGCAGAAAATTTAAAGAATTATTTAGTACAAGAGCTTAAGATATTAAGAACTAAAAGTAAGGAAACACTAGTTAAAGAGCGTTACGAACGTTTTAGACAATTTGGGAAATAAATAGTCATAAAAGTAAATAAAAATACATATTTAAGATATAAGGTTGAATTTCTATTGGTAAACTTACCAAAATCATTAAAGAAATGAGTAAATGATTTTGATAAAAATACAAAAAAGTATATAAAAATGAAATAATATAGACATTAAAAGTCATTTTAGTTATAATATAATCAGTATAAATTTTAGCAATATTATGTCGGTTTAAAAAAGGGGAATTGTTATGGAGGAGTATATTACATCATTTTTATATTATTTAGAACATGTGAAGCGTGCTTCTAGCAATACAATTCAATCTTATGAGAGAGACTTAAGGTATTTTAAGAACTATATGGAAAAAGGAAATAGTACTCAAGTTTCACAGCTCACAGACAAAAAGATTGAGGCTTATTTGAATAAATTGAAGGAAAATGGTAAATCAACTGCAACAATCTCAAGAACGCTTGCATCTATTCGTGCATTTTGCCAATATCTCGTAAAGGAAGAATTATTGACACAAAATCCTGCACGTATGATTGCTTTACCTAAGATTGAGAAGAAACTACCTAAAGTTTTAAGTCAAGCACAAATCAGTACATTATTGGAACAACCTAATATTCATGATACAAAAGGCATTCGTGATCGTGCGATGTTAGAATTGTTATATGCTACTGGTATTCGTGTGTCAGAACTTATTTCTTTGCGTGTAACAGATATCAATTTGCAACAAGGTTATATTATGTGCCGTGATGAGCAACATGAAAGAACTATTCCAATTGGAAAATCAGCGGTAACAGCTTTGAATAATTATTTGGCTAATGTACGTCATGTGCTTATAAGAAATATTGCAGATCAAACATTATTTGTAAACTGTAATGGTTATCCTATGACAAGACAAGGATTTTGGAAGATTCTCAAGATTTATGCTAAAAGTGCAGATATTCAAGGTGAAATTACACCGCATATGCTGAGACATTCTTTTGCAGCACATCTTGTACAAAACGGTGCAAACCTTAAATCTGTACAACAGATGTTGGGGCATTCAGATATTTCTACAACACAAATGTATATGCATTTAAATGAAGAAACTGAAGAACTTATGGATGTGTACAATAAAGCACATCCTAGAGCATAATAAAAAGATGTTATGAAATATTTCATAACATCTTTTTTATTATTTACAGGAATATAAGTCGTTATATATGTAAAAAATTATTAAAAATACATAGTCGTTAACTTAAGACTAAGTTTTTTAGTAACAAGGAGGTGTTCTAAATAGTTCTCTATTTTAGAATAGGTCGTTTGTTTTAAACGTTTTTCGTGCAAAGCCAACCTTCCTATCCTATAAATAAGATTAGAAAACACCTCATAAGTATGTAGTGTGATTCTTTTTATGGTGTAAAACTGATATAAATCTACAAGTAGTAATGTATAAAATCTTTGGATGCTAACGCCTTTCATCTAATTTTTAAGCATGCTTTGATTTATACAATCATAAAGTGGCATTGTAAGTAATGCACCTAAAAGTTTTTTTGTAAAGAATTGCTTCTCTATATTTAGTTTTACCTACATGCATTTTGTCCAGCGAAAGTGTACTTTTTAGAAACTTAAAAAAGTAATTCTATTTGCCACCTAATACGATAAAGTTCTGTAATGATCGATGTATTAAGGATTTTTTTACTGATGTTAGTAATCATAAGATTCCAATGCAAAAGCTGACGTTTATGTGCATTAATATCTTCAACATTATTTTGGATGATTGCCTTTTTGATACGCTTAGTTGCAATTTCATCAGTAAGTTTATTGAATATTGTAGGTAAAGTATTTGTGTCATGGGTAACCCCTGAGGTAATATCAAACGCAGTAATAGAATGAGAAATGGTACTATAAAGGGTTTGGATTTTTTAAACTGATTTTACATTTCGACCACCCATGCCAACATAATCATTAGAAAGCTAATTAGGTAATGAAATGGTTGTTGCATCTAGTAGTTTAACATCTGAAAAATAGTTTAATAGCAAAGGCAAGTGACTTTCTAAAGCATTGGCACAGATTAAGGAAAAGCTCTTTGTAGTAATTTTTTTAGAAATGGAATACTTTCTTTTAAGCTTTTTGCAATAGCTTGTTTACTTAGAAATACGCCATTTTGAATTGAAGCATATTTTTCAGCAATTACTTCTTCAGTAATATTTTTACAATCTAATAACCTTAAAGACATTGCCTTAGCAAAGGTTTCGGGTAGAAGTTTGGAATGTCGTTTCATAAAACTAGATGATTTTGCAATTTCTTCAATAATAGATGGTATAAAAAGTTTAAAAAGTCTAGATACTAACTTTGCAATATGCATGGGAAATCTTCTTTGTCTGAGTGATGTTAGATTGTAGAGGTTTCCCATTTTTGATATTTTGATTAATGGAAAATTTTATTTATAAGTTACCGCTTATGATTAAAAATACATAGTTAACATAATAAAGAAATCCTTATGAAATTTTTACTAGATTATGATACAATGGTATTGAGAAGAATACTTGTTGAGAAGCATATTATAAGTATTTAAAATAAATTATTAGGAAGGTGTAAAAGATGAAAAGAGCGATATGGATTGTCTTAGACAGCGTAGGTATTGGTGCAATGCCAGATGCAAAAGCTTTTGGAGATGGAGACGTAAATACACTCTCACACACATATACACATTGTAAAAAATTAAATCTTACTAACATGGTAAATTATGGACTTGGCAATATTGATGGAATTGAGGTACTTCCAAAAACTGAAATGCCACAAGGTGCTTTTGCGAGACTTGGTGAACTTTCACAAGGAAAAGATACGACAACAGGTCACTGGGAAATGGTTGGTATTTATACTAAAGAAGCTTTTCCAACATATCCAAATGGTTTTCCAGAAGAAGTGATGAAACCATTTGAAGAACAAATTGGCAGAAAAACACTTGGAAATTGTACAGCTTCAGGAACAGCTATTTTAGATGAGCTTGGAGAAGAACATATGAGAACAGGATACCCTATTATTTATACATCAGCAGATAGTGTATTCCAAATTGCAGCACATGAAGAAATTATTTCTGTAGAAGAACTTTATAAAATGTGTGAGATTGCAAGAAAAATTTTAACAGGTAAACATGAAGTAGCACGTGTTATTGCAAGACCATTTTTAGGTAAGCCAGGAAACTTCGTACGTACTGCTAATCGTCATGATTATGCAATTGCACCACCTACTCCAAATTTACTCACATACTGTGAAGAAAAAGGTGTACCTGTTTATGCAGTAGGTAAAATTGAAGACATCTTTAATGGTGTAGGCATTACAGAAGCTATTCATACCAAAGATAATATGAATGGTGTAGATGTTACATTAGATTTCATGAAAAAACACTCAGAAGGGCTTATTTTTACGAATCTTGTAGATTTCGACATGAAATGGGGACACCGCCGCAATCCACAAAGTTATGGACAGGGATTAAAAGCTTTTGATAGACGATTAAAAGAAATTAGAGAAGCTATGAACGAAGATGATATTTTAATTATTACAGCGGATCATGGCTGCGATCCAACAGCACCAGGAACAGATCATACAAGAGAATATGTACCACTTCTTATCATTGGAGATAAAGTAAAAGAAGGTGTTAATTTAGGTACACGTAATAGTTTTGCAGATATTGGTCAAACAATTTGTGAAATTTTTGAACTTCCATCATTACCAATTGGTACAAGCTTTTTAAAGGAAGTTGTAAAATAGGCAGTAGATAATAGGAGGAATCAGCCATGAGAATGTATGATATCATCGCAAATAAAAAACATGGTAAAGTTTTAACAAAAGAAGAAATAGAATTTGTTGTAAAAGGCTATACAGCTGGTGAAATCCCAGATTATCAAGTATCAGCGCTATTAATGGCTATTTGTTTTCAAGGAATGACAGCTGAAGAAACAGCAATACTTACAATGGCTATGGCACATAGTGGTGATATGATTGATTTATCTAGTATTGAAGGCATTAAAGTAGATAAACATAGTACAGGTGGTGTTGGTGATAAAACAACAATCGTACTTGCACCGCTTGTAGCAGCTGCCGGGGTAAAAGTTGCAAAAATGTCAGGACGTGGACTTGGACATACTGGAGGAACAGTTGATAAACTTGAGTCATTTGATGGATTTAAAATTGAAATTTCAGAAGAGCAATTTATTGATAATGTTAATACACATGGAATTGCTGTAGTTGGCCAAAGTGGAGATCTTGCACCAGCAGATAAAAAACTTTATGCTTTAAGAGACGTAACAGCAACAGTTGATCATATTGCACTTATTGCAAGCTCCATTATGTCTAAGAAAATAGCTTCAGGTGCTGAAGCTATTGTATTAGATGTAAAATGTGGTAGTGGTGCGTTTATGAAAAATTTAGATGATGCAAGAGCTCTTGGAAGAGCTATGGTGGATATTGGTAAACATGTAGGTAGAAATACAGTAGCCGTTGTATCAGATATGAGCCAACCTCTTGGATTTGCAGTAGGAAATGCTTTAGAAATCATTGAAGCTATTGAGACACTTAAAGGAAATGGGCCAGAAGATTTAACAGCTTTAACAATTGCTTTAGGCAGTAGGATACTTGTACTTGCTAAAGTATGTGACACAATTGAAGCTGCTGAAATGCAAATTAAAGAAATGTTTGCTAATGGTAAGGCTGTTGAAAAACTTAAAGAGTGGATTGGTTTACAAGGTGGGAATGTAGCAGCGATTGATGACTATAGCTTATTACCAGGTGCAGTACATACAAGACCTGTTTATTTAAATGAAACAGGTTATGTAAAAGCTATTGATGCAGAAGAAGTTGGTAAAAGTGCCTTATTATTAGGTGCCGGTCGTGAAACAAAAGAAAGCAGTATTGATTTAGGTGTAGGACTTATTATTCACAATAAAATTGGTGACAAGGTATCAAAGGATGAGCCAGTTGCTACAATTTACTACAATGACGACCGCCGTTTAGAAGAAGCAGTTCGAACACTTGTAGAAGCTTATGAAGTAACTGAAGAAGTAGTATCTAAAAATACGCTTATTTATGATTTAATCGATTAATGAAATAACGACCTTTTCATAAGAAGAGAAAAGTATAATTTGCTTCAAATAACAAATACTAGAAGCAAAAGATACAAGGAGGAGACTTATGAGAAGGTCGTTATTTATTTGGTTACTTACCATGCTTCTTTGTGCGTCACAGGTCTTTGCAGCACCTGTAAGTAATGAAGTAAAGACAAACAATACGCTGGCAGAAACGTCAAGAAGTTATATATTAATGGAGGAATCTAGTGGAAAGGTGTTGCTTGAAAAGGAGGCAGATACGCCTTATCCGCCTGCTAGTATTACAAAGATTATGACACTCCTATTAATTAATGACGCCATTGCACAAGGCAAAATTAATTGGGATGATAAAGTAACCATTAGTGAACATGCTGCACATATGGGTGGTTCACAAGTTTTTATGGAACCAGGAGAAGAACAAACTGTTAGAGATCTTGTAAAATGTATTTGCATTGCATCTGCTAATGATGCAGCAGTAGCTATGAGTGAATATATAGCAGGTAGTGAAGAACAATTTGTTCAAATGATGAATGACAAGGCAAAAGAACTAGGCATGCAAAACACCACATTTAAAAATGCATGTGGGCTTCATGTAGAGGGTCATGTATCTTGTGCAAGAGACATTGCGATTATGTCTAGAGAACTTGTAAAGAACTATCCTGAAATTACAAAAATTGTTACAATATGGATGGATTCTATCATACATCGTACACGTCGTGGTGAATCAGAATTTGTACTTTCTAATACCAATAAAATGTTAAAATGGTATAGCGGTATTACTGGGTTAAAGACAGGGTATACACCAGAAGCCAAGCACTGTGTAAGTGCTACTGCTACAAGAGATAATATGGGACTTATAGCTGTCATTATGGGAGCCCAAGATGGCAAGATTCGTTTTAGAGAAGCTGCACAACTTTTAGATTATGGTTTTGCTAATTATAAGGTTAAGAAAGGCCCTGAAATGGGAACAATTATTGGAAGCATACCGGTTAAAAAAGGAACTTTAGAAAATCTAAATGTTGTTACAGATGAGACAAAAGGATTTGTAGTTCCTAAGAGTGGTAGTAATGCAGAACTAACTTATGAGATTGTTTATACAAGAAATTCAATTAATGCGCCTATTAAAAAAGGAGAAGTTGTGGGCAGTGTGACTTACTATTTAGAAGGAGAAGTAGTAGGAGAAGGGAATATTGTAGCGGCAATAGATGTAGAAAAAGCTACATTTAAACAAATGTTGCCTTATACGTTTAAACGGTTCTTTAGAATTTCAAAAGAAGAAAAAGCACAAACAACTGAACACATTACAACTAAAAAAGAAGCAAAGACTAAAGAAGTGAAATAATATATAGATTAAATAGGTACAAGTAAAATAATTTGCTATGTACCTATTTTTATGTTATATAAAGCGATGTGGGCAAGGAAGAATTGTGCAATATATCGACAAATACTTGCAATAATTCCTCTAAAAGGATACACTTATATATATATAAGTTGACAGGAGGAAAAGAATGTCTGTGACTTTTAAATTACAAGACTTTGAAGGCCCACTAGATTTATTACTCCATTTAATTGAGAAAAATAAAATGAGTATTTATGATATTGAGATTTCATCCATTACAGATCAATACATGGCATATTTAGAGGATGCTAAAGAAGTTGAAGTGGAACAAATGAGTGAATTTATTGTAATGGCAGCAACGCTTTTATACATTAAATCACGTATGCTACTTCCTAAACATCCAAAGGCAGAAGAAGAGGAAGATCCAAGAGAAGAATTAGTAAGAAAGCTTATTGAATATAAAAAAGTAAAATATGTATCTGAGCAACTTAGTGCTTGCCAAGTGGATACAGATCGATATTGTTTTAGAAACCGTACGGCTCATTTAGATTTACCAGAATATGAGCCAGATTATAGCGGGATTTTAGACAGATTAACACTTAACCAGCTTTATGATACATTTAATGAGCTTATGAAGCAGAAAGAATGGGAAAATAAAACTAAGTCAGAACGCAAAATTGACCATAATATTTTAAAGAAGGATACGTATACAATCGAGCAAAAGAGTATGTACATTACAAACCTTATTGCTCTAAATGGACGTACAACATTTTTTACAATTTGTAGCAAGGAAATGCCTAAGATTGAGCTAATCGTAACATTTATGGCGCTTTTAGAACTTATTCATAAGAAACAAGTTACTATTACACAAGATGACCCGAAGGGGGATATTATTATTGTAGGAGGACCAGAGGGTGATGAAGACGGATTTGGAAAGTAGTATAGAAGCACTACTTTTTTATTCAGGAGATATTATTCCATTAAGAAGACTTTGTGAACTTTGTGAAGCTGAAGAAATTACGGTAAATATGGCTGTTTTTAGATTAAATGAAGGATACAAAGAAAGTAATAGTGGGATTGAAATTATTGAAGTAGATGATGGCTATCAGATGTGTACAGCACCGAAGCATCTGAATATTATTCAACAGTATCGCCAAAAGCCAGTAAGGCATTTATTAACACAAGCTTTAATAGAAACTCTTGCAATTGTGGCATATTCGCAACCAATTACAAGAACACAGATTGAGGATATTAGAGGAGTGAGGTGTGAACATGCCATGAGCCGTCTTTTAGAATATGGGCTTATTGAAGAGGTAGGAAGGCTGAATGTTATTGGACGACCTATTTTATTTGGCACTACTAATGAATTCTTACGTCATTTTGGCTTTAGAAACTTAGATGAAATGCCTAAAGTAAAAGAAGAACTTTTAGAGAAATTCAAGGAAGAAGTTAAACAAGAAATTAATTATTATGATGAAATCCAGACAGAGCAAGGCAACATGGATGAGCGTTAAGAATAATTAAATTCATAAAAGATGTATAAAACCACTTCTTATGAGGGAAGATTTCTGTTATAGAATGAATCTTAGAATGAGGAGTGGCGATATGAAACGAAAAGTAATTGCCTGCATTATGATAGCTTGCATGTTTATAAGTCAAGTGCTTATGGGATGCGAACTTCCTGATGTTAAGGCTAAAGGGGCACTGCTTATGGAAGCAGATAGCGGACGTATATTATTCGAAAAGAACGGTTATGAAGCTCTGCCTATGGCTAGTACAACTAAAATTATGACGTGTATTGTTGCGCTTGAAAATGGAAATGTAGATGATATAGTAACCGTTTCTAAAAGAGCATGTGCAGCACCTCCAGTGAAGCTTAAATTGCAAATTGGTGAAAAGCAGCGTTTAGGTGACTTGTTATATTCATTAATGTTAGAATCACATAATGATACTGCAGTAGCTATTGCAGAACATATAGGTGGGTCTGTAGAACATTTCTGTGAGATGATGACAGCTAAAGCAAGGGAAATAGGGGCAGAAACTGCCAACTTTAAGACACCTAATGGTTTAGATGCGCAGGGACATGGGGCCTCAGCTTATGATATGGCACTTATAGCAAGATATGCTGTGCAAAATCCGGAATTTATTAAGATAGTTACAACTGAACTTATTAGTATTCCTACCAAAGAAGTAACTGGTAGCAGAAGGCATGACTTACAATGTAAAAATCGTTTTTTATATTGTTACAAAGGTGCTAATGGTATGAAGACAGGTTTTACTAATAAAGCTGGTCATTGTTTTGTGGGAAGTGCAAATCGTAACAACATGCAGCTTGTGGGTGTAGCCTTGGCCGCAGGTTGGGGAAAAGCAGGTAAAACACGTAAATATACAGATGTTATTAATATGATGAACTACGGTTTTAAAAATTATGAGAAGGTAAATATACTTTCACTAGAAGGAAGCTATATGAATGTTCCTATCACAAAGGCTATTGATAAAACTATAGATTTAGCCTGTGATGAGGGGATTACTTTACCTTTAACACATGTAGAAAAAGAAAATATTGTTCTTAAAAAGGTAGTGCCACCTTCTTTAAAGGCACCTATTAAGAAAGGCGAAATTGTAGGTGAAGTGCAGATTCTTTGTGGTGGAACGGTTTTAGCAACTGCACCACTTAAAGCACAAGAAAGCATTAAGAAAGCAAATGCATTAGATTATATTAAAAATTGGATAAAGAATAAATAAAGGGGATTATATGAGATTACAAAAATATTTAGCTGCTTGTGGCGTCGCATCAAGACGTAAATGTGAGGTCTAT
This sequence comes from Cellulosilyticum ruminicola JCM 14822, assembly GCF_001311925.1. GTDB lineage: Bacteria > Bacillota > Clostridia > Lachnospirales > Cellulosilyticaceae > Cellulosilyticum > Cellulosilyticum ruminicola. The sequence goes on along the minus strand of NZ_BBCG01000048.1, from coordinate 18,350 downwards.
ATTACAGAAGGACTTGTAAGCGTTAATGGTGAGGTTATAACAACACTTGGAACAACAGTTGAAGAAGGTGATAAGGTACGATTTAATGGTGAATTAGTATCTTTAGAAAAGAACTATGTATATTATATGCTTAATAAACCAACAGGGTGTGTGACAACAGTACAAGATGAACAAGGGCGAGTCACTGTATTAGATATTATGGAAGATGTAGAGGAACGTATCTTCCCAGTAGGACGATTAGATTTAAATACTTCAGGTCTTCTAATTCTGACTAATGATGGAGAATTAACTTATGGGCTAACACACCCTAAACATGATGTAAATAAAACTTATGAAGCGAAAGTCCGTGGTAAGGTAACGGAAGAAGTGTGAAACGTTTAGAATCAGGTGTGGTGATTGATAGCAGAAAAACTTATCCAGCAAAGATAAAAATCTTAAGTCAAAATGAAAAAACAACACGTATGACAATTACAATTCATGAAGGACGTAATCGTCAAGTACGTAAAATGTGTGAAGCAGTAGGGAATCAAGTTATTTCATTAAATCGCCGATCAATAGGGGATTTAAACTTAGGAAATTTAAAACTAGGTGAGTATCGTAAATTGACATCTAAGGAAATTAATTATTTAAAAAATTGCAGGAACTAATCATTAAGATTAGGCCTGTAATTTTTAACCTTAATTAAGTGTAAAATAAATAATTTTAGTTAAAAATATACAAAATTCCCTATTTAACTTGCATATTATACTTATGTTTAGTAAAATATAGAAGACGATTTTAGTACTTTGTTTTAAATATTTTTAGATGGAGGGTACCAGATGAGCACTTTAGAAAAATTATCTGAATTAGAATCTCGTAGGACCACTATTGTTGTGAAACGCAACGAAGAAGCTAAAAAAGCAGCTCTTGCACAGGGAAAACTTACAGCAAGAGACCGTATTAATGCACTTTTAGATGAAAATAGCTTTGTTGAAATCGGTGCGTTTATGGCAAGTAGAAGTACAGCATTTAATATGCCAGAAGTAGATACACCAGCAGACGGTGTAGTAACTGGATATGGTACTGTAAATGGAAATCCTGTATATGTATACAGTCAAGACAGTAGTGTACTTGGTGGCGCTATAGGAGAAATGCATGCTAAGAAAATTGTAAGAGTTTACGAGGATGCATTAAAGTTGGTGCACCAGTTGTAGGATTCTTAGATACAGTAGGTGCAAGATTACAAGAAAACATGGATGCACTTTTAGGATATGGCGCAATTTATAATGTGATGTCAGAAGCATCAAGTGTTATTCCTCAAATTGCAGTAGTAGCAGGAGATTGTGCAGGTGGGGCTGCATTTATAGCTGGTCTTGCTGACTTCGTATTTATGAGCACAAAATCAGCACGCGTTTTCTTAAATAGCCCAAATACTTTAGAAGATAAAAATGCAACATTTGAATCAATTGCAACAGCCAAAGTTCATTTTGAAGAAACAGGTCTTGCAAACTTTATTGCTGATAAAGAAGAAGAACTTGTTGAAGAAGTAAGAAGACTTTTAAGCTATTTACCACAAAGTAATAGTGATGAAGTTCCATTCTATACAGTAACGGATGACATTAATCGCGTAGAAGCATCACTTAATAACTTCGATTTCGAAACACAAAGTGTGAAAGATATCGTAACAGCAGTTGCGGATAATGGAGACTATTTAGAAGTAGGTGCTGCTTATGGTAAAACAGCTTTAACAGCATTTATGCGTTTAGATGGCGGTACAGTCGGTGTAATTGGTAATGCAGAAGCTAAATTAGATGATGCAGGTATCAAAAAAATTACAGAGTTTGTAAATATTTGTGAAAGTTTTAACGTACCAATGGTAACATTTACAAATATCGAAGGTTTCGAATCAACAGTATCTACAGAAAAAGGTGGTATTATTAAAGCTGCAAGTAATCTTATAAGAGCTTTTGCAGAAACAACAGTACCTAAAGTAAATGTTTTAGTAGGTGAAGGATTCGGAAATAGCTTTATTGCAATGAACAGCAAGTCAGTTGGAGCTGACTTGGTATATGCTTGGCCAACAGCTCAAATCGGTAGCTTAAAAGCAGAAAGCGCAATTAAAATTATGTATGCTACAGAACTTGAAAGTGGCACAATGACAGGTGAAGCTTATGGGGAAGCAGTAGCTGAATATGAAGCAATGCATGGTAGTGCTTTTGCAGCAGCACAAACAGGTTTAGTAGATGATATCATTGAACCAGCTGCAACTCGTAAACGTGTTATTGCAGCTTTAGAAGTATTAGCAACTAAAGTACGCTAATCGCCCAATAACTAAAGGTAGGTGAATAAAATGAGCGAAAATATAAGTAATTTTGTTACAGGTTTAAATACCTTCTTTATTGGGGTTGTTGTTGTTTTCTCAATGCTTGTATTATTAATACTTATGATTGTTATTTTAGGTAAAGTTATGCAAGCACTTACTAAAAAGCCGGAAGCACCTGCGGTGGCTGTTAAAGAAGAAGTACAAGTTGCAAAAGAAGAGGTTGCAGCTGTTGTAGAAGAGAAAAAACAAGATGATTTAGAACTTGTAGCAGTTATTACAGCAGTTATTGCAGCTAGCATGGGGACAACAAGTGATAAATTACAAGTAAGATCTTTAAGAAAAGTTGAAAGAAAATCACTTTAAAATAGGAGGCCATTAACATGAAAAAATTTCAAGTAACTGTAAATGGAAATACATATGAAGTAGAAGTAGAAGAATTAGGTGGAGCATTTACACCAGTAGCAGCACCAGTAGCAGCACCTAAAGCACCAGTAGCAGCACCTAAAGCACCAGTAGCACCAGTGGCAACAGCAGGAAGCACAAAAGTAGTAGCACCAATGCCAGGTAAAATTGTTGATGTGAAAGTAAGTGTAGGACAAAGTGTTAAAGAAGGCGAAGTAGTTGCTATTCTTGAAGCTATGAAAATGGAAAATGAAGTGGTTGCACCAAGTGCAGGAACAGTTGCTTCTGTTAATGTAACAGCAGGTAATGCAGTTGAAACAAATGACGTGATTGTAACACTTAACTAGTTCCAAACCATAATAAAAAAAGGAGGAACGTACATCATGATGAGTGAATTTTTATCAGCCATTAGTGATTTTGCTGGACAATCAGGTCTTGCTACAATCCTTGGCGGAGAATATGGCTACTTAATAATGATTGCTGTAGCTTGTTTCTTATTATATTTAGCAATTGCTAAAGGTTTTGAACCTTTATTACTTGTACCAATTGCATTTGGTATGCTTCTTGTTAACTTACCAGATATTGGGATTAAAGATGCACCTATCGGTATTTACCATGAAGATGGTTTCCAACCAGGGGGACTTTTCTATTACCTAGCTATGGGTAAAGACTTCGGTATTTTCCCACCACTTATTTTCGTTGGTGTAGGGGCAATGACAGACTTCGGACCACTTATTGCGAACCCAAAAAGTTTAATTTTAGGTGGTGCTGCACAACTTGGTATTTTCTTCGCATTCTTAGGAGCACTTCTTCTTGGATTTGCACCAAATGAAGCAGCATCTATCGGTATTATTGGTGGTGCTGATGGTCCAACAGCTATTTATTTAACAACAAAACTTGCACCAGACCTTTTAGGGCCTATTGCAGTAGCAGCTTATTCATATATGGCTTTAGTACCAGTTATTCAACCACCTATTATGAGAGCTTTAACGACAAAAGAACAACGTATGGTTAAGATGAGTCAATTAAGACAAGTATCTCGTACAGAAAAAATCATCTTTCCAATTGCTGTAACAATTATTGTAACTTTACTTTTACCATCAGCAGGAACACTTGTAGGTATGCTTATGTTCGGTAACTTATTAAAGGAAGCTGGTTCTACAAGCAGACTTGCAGATGTGGCAAGTAATGGATTAATGTCATCTATTACAATCATGCTTGGTCTTGTTGTAGGTGCTACAACAAAAGCAGATACTTTCTTAACACCACAAACATTAGGTATTATTGTACTTGGTTTAACAGCATTCTGTATTGGTACAACTGGTGGTGTACTCTTCGGAAAGATTATGTACTATGCAACAGGTAAGAAAATTAATCCACTTATTGGTTCAGCAGGGGTATCAGCAGTACCAATGGCTGCCCGTGTAGCTCAAAAAGTTGGACAACAAGAATGTCCTACAAACTTCTTACTTATGCATGCAATGGGACCAAACGTAGCAGGTGTTATCGGTTCAGCAATTGCAGCAGGTATCTTATTATCAATTTACGGCTAAAATTAAAAGTATACGGAAAGTAGATAAAATATAGGGAGGTTTATAAAATGGCTAGTATTAAACCAAGACCAGTTAAAATCATGGACACTACATTACGTGATGCCCATCAATCATTAATTGCAACACGTATGACAACAGAACAAATTTTACCTATCGTTGCGAAGATGGATAAAATTGGTTTCTCAGCAATGGAAGTATGGGGCGGTGCTACATTTGATGCATGTCTTCGTTTTTTAAAAGAAGATCCATGGGAAAGACTTCGTAAAATTAAAGATTTAGCACCTAATACACCGCTTCAAATGCTTTTCAGAGGGCAAAATATTTTAGGTTATCGTCACTATGCAGATGATGTAGTAGAGTACTTTGTTCAAAAAAGTATTGCAAATGGTATCGATAATATTCGTATTTTCGATGCATTAAATGATATTCGTAACTTACAAACAGCTGTTAAAGCTGCTAATAAAGAAAAAGGACATGCACAAGTTGCTATTTCTTACACAATTAGTGATGTACATACATTAGAATACTACGTAAATCTTGCAAAGCGTATTCAAGAAATGGGTGCAAATTCTATCTGTATTAAAGATATGGCAGGTCTTCTTGTACCATATGCTGCAGAAGAACTTGTAAGTGCATTAAAAGAAGCTGTACCAGAAATGCCAATTCAACTTCATACACACTACACAAGTGGTGTTGCTTCAATGACTTACCTTAAAGCAATTGAAGCAGGTTGTGATATCATTGATACAGCAATGTCTCCACTTGCTATGGGTACATCTCAACCAGCAACAGAAGTTCTTGTAAAAACACTTCAAGGTACACCTTATGATACAGGCATTGATCCAGAAGCGTTGAATGAAATTACAGAATACTTCAAACCAATGCGTCAAGAAGCTCTTGAAAGTGGACTTATGAGTACAAAAGTACTTGAAGTTAACATTAATACACTTCGTTACCAAGTGCCAGGTGGTATGCTTTCAAACTTAGTATCTCAACTTAAACAACAAAAAGCTGAAGATAAATTTGATGAAGTACTTAAAGAAATTCCAAGAGTGCGTGCAGACTTTGGTTACTTACCACTTGTTACACCTACATCTCAAATCGTAGGAACACAAGCAGTACTTAATGTGCTTGCAGGCGAACGTTACAAAATGATTACAAAAGAATCTAAAGGTATAGTTCGTGGTGAATATGGTATGACACCAGTACCTATCAAAGAAGATATTGTTAAGAAAATCATTGGTGATGATGAACGTATTACATGTCGTCCAGCAGATCTTCTTAAACCTGAACTTGATAAATTAGAAAAAGAAATGACAATGTATAAGCAACAAGATGAGGATGTATTATCATATGCACTCTTCCCACAAGTTGCTACAGAATTCTTTAAATACCGTGAAGCACAACAAACAAAAGTAGATCCAAATGTAGCAGATACTAAAAACAAAGCATATCCAGTATAAATCTGAGGTATAAAATTTAGCTACCACTTAAATCTATAAATTAAAAGACTGTTGCATGACTGCAACAGTCTTTTAATTTATAGATTTAAGTGGCAGTTCACACTTTTACGTCAAGATTTTGGTTTGTTTTACATAAAGGGTGTGATATAATAGAAGAGATAGGTTCACTTTAGAACTAAAGAAAGGGTAATAGTAATGAGTAAAAATGATTTAATCCATAGGATTAGAAAAAATATGCCAAAGTTAAGTAAAGGGCAGAAATTAATTGCAAATTACATTTTGGAACATTATGAAAAGGCGGTATTTTTAACAGCTGCTAAATTAGGAAATATTGTAGGTGTCAGTGAATCGACAGTCGTACGTTTCGCAAATGAGTTAGGCTATGATGGTTATCCTAGATTTCAAGATGCCCTAGAAGAACTTGTAAAAAGTAAACTTACAGCAATGCAAAGATTAGAAGTTACAACAGAACGTATTGATACAAAAAATGTATTAAAAAGTGTACTTCAAATGGATGAAGAAAAAATTCGTTATACACGTGAACAAATAGATGATGAAGCCTTTAATCAGGCAGTAGAGAAAATTATTGAAGCAAAAATGATTTACGTGTTAGGCGTAAGAAGTTGTGCAGGGCTTGCAAGCTTTTTAGGATTTTATTTAAATATTATTTTTGATAATATAAAAGTTGTTAATACAAACAGTGTAAGTGAGATGTTTGAAGCTATTCACCGTATAGGTGAAGAAGACGTAATCATTGGAATCAGTTTCCCACGTTATTCTAAACGTGTTATGAAAGCATTAGAATTTGCACAAGGTAAGGACGCAACAGTTATTGCAATTACAGATAGTTATATTTCACCAATTGCTAATTATGCGGATTATGCACTTGTTGGAAGAAGTGAAATGGTTTCCTTTGTAGATTCGCTTGTAGCACCTTTAAGTATCATTAATGCCATTATCGTGGCTATTAGCTTAAAGAAAAAAGATGAAATAGCAGAGAACCTAGAAAACTTAGAAAACATATGGATAGAATATGAAGTTTATGATGATTCTCAACGTGATTTATGGGGATCGCCATTAGATGAACAAAAAGAAAGATTCGACTAAAAACTTAATTTAATGGGGTGCAGAAGATGAGTATGGTAGGGATACGTGGTGCAATTACAGTAGACAATAATGTGAGAACAGAAATGTTAGAAAGAACGAAAGAAATACTTACAGCAATAATCGAAGCAAATCAAATTGAGATGTCTGAAATTATTGCCATTCATTTTACAGCAACAAAAGATTTAGATGCAGTATATCCAGCAGTTGCAGCAAGAGAAATTGGCATTGTAGAAGCAGCATTAATGTGTTTTCAAGAGATGTATGTACAAAAATCACTTAAAATGTGTATCCGTGTAGAAATGCAAGTTGAAAAAGAAGGACTTACACGCCAAAATGCACAACATCAATATTTAAGAGGAGCTAAAGTTTTAAGACCTGATTTAGCTAAATAAGGAGTTAAGAGTATGAAAAAGTTTTCAATTGCCATTGATGGTCCAGCAGGAGCCGGAAAAAGCAGCATCGCTAAGATATTAGCAAATAAATTGGGATGTATTTATATTGATACAGGTGCAATGTATCGTAGCGTAGGACTTGGTGCAATTAAACAAGGCCTAAATTATCAAGATGAGGAAGCAGTAAGCTTACTTATGCCAGATTTAGATATTAAACTTAAAATGTCTGAAGAGGGACAACAAATTTTCTTAAACGGACACAATGTAAGTACAGAAATTCGCAATGATGAAGTAGCAGCAGCAGCTTCAAAGGTAGCAACTTATACTAAAGTACGTGAAGCACTTGTAGAAAGTCAACGTACTATACAAAATGAAACATCTGTTGTAATGGACGGTCGTGACATTGGAACAGTGGTTATGCCAAATGCCACACTTAAAATTTACTTAACAGCTTCAGTAAATGAACGTGCATTAAGACGTTTTAAAGAATATGAAGCAAAAGGTATAGCAGTAGATTTAGCTGTTTTAACAGAAGAAATTGTAGCACGCGATAAGCAAGATATGGAACGAAAAATTTCTCCTCTTAAAAAATCTGATGATGCTGTTGAGATTGATACAACATATATGACAATTGAAGAGATTGTAGAGCGTATTATTTCATTATTAAATGAACGTATGTAGGAGGACAAAAGTATGGAAATCATTATTGCTAAAACAGCTGGATTTTGCTTTGGTGTAAAACGTGCAGTGGATATGGCTTTTGACCAAGCAGGAACGCAGGCAACATATACTTTTGGACCAATTATTCATAATGAAATTGTGGCAAAACAGCTTGAAGAAAAAGGAATTTTTGAAACTAATGATATCAATGCACAAAAAGTGAATAAACTCATTATTCGTTCACATGGTGTAAGCCTGAAGTTTATGCAGCAGGGGAAGCAGCAGGAGCTGAAATTGTAGATGCAACATGCCCTTATGTTAAAAAAATCCACCGCCTTGTAGAGAAGTTCTCTAAAGAAGGTTATGGCATTATTATTGCAGGAAATAAAGAACATCCGGAAATTCAAGGCATTAGTGGTTGGGTACAGGGTGAATGTATCGTTATTAAAACACCTGATAAAGTATCAGAACTTACATTTAACCCAGATAAAAAATACTTATTAGTAGCACAGACAACATATAAAAAAGAAGTATTAGAAGGTATTAGTGAAGCACTTAAAGTGGAAGGTGTAAACTTTGAAGTTAATAATACAATTTGTAGTGCGACTAAAGAACGTCAAGAAGAAGCTAAAGCAATTGCAAAAGAAGCAGATGTGATGCTTGTATTAGGGAGTAAAAAAAGTTCAAATACAGCTAAACTCCAAGAAATTTGCTTTGCAAATTGCAAAGCAAGTTATTGTATTGCTGGAGTTGAAGAACTTACAAAAGAAATGGTTGAAGGTTGCTCAAAAGTTGGTATTACTGCCGGAGCTTCTACACCACATCTTGTAATTGAAGCAGTTGTTAATAAACTGAATCAATTTTAAGGATTAAAGGGGAACAAATATGAATTATGAAGGGTTTAAGGTGCAAGTGTTAAGCCTCACCGATATTGATTTGAATTGCTATAAAGAAAATCAGATGAAAAGACGCATTGATGCACTGATTAAGAAACATGGTTGCAATGGTTATGAAACTTTTCTTCAGCTTATAAAAAAAGATCGTAAAGCATTAGAAGAATTTGTAACATACTTAACAATTAATGTAACAGAATTTTTCCGTAACCCATCACAATGGGATATACTAGAAAAACATATTATACCGTTATTAACACAGAAGAAAAGTACAATCAAGATTTGGAGTGCAGCATGTTCTACTGGTGATGAACCTTATTCATTGGCTATGACACTGGCCAATTTAATGCCACTTGTAAACTTTCAAATTACAGCAACAGATCTTGATAAAGAAGTGTTAGAAAAAGCTAAAGCAGGTGTATATTCTGAACGCAATTTAGTAAATTTACCTGTTGAGTTTAAAGAGAAATATATGACATTACAAAATAGTAATTATGTTGTAAAATCAGAGCTAAAGCAAAGAATTACATTTAAGCAACATAACTTATTAAAAGATCCTTATCCATCAGGAATGGATCTTATTGTATGCCGCAATGTTCTTATTTATTTTACTGAAGAAGCTAAAAAAGGTATTTATAGTAATTTTAATAAAGCCTTAGTAGATGAAGGAATCTTATTTGTTGGAAGTACAGAACAAATTATTATGTGTCAGGAATATGGATTTGAACCAAATAAAATTTTCTTTTATCAAAAGAAAAAAGTAGTAATAGCAATATCACTAAGTTGTAAATAAGGTTATTATAAAATTTCTGGGATAGGATTGAGTTTTCTAGCTTCCTCTATTATGCTCTGATATTCTTTGTGGAATTTATGGGTATAGTAATAGGTCAGCTCCTCTTTACTCATAAATACTGCTTTATCTCTTTGTTTTTCATATCTAGTAGCATTTTTATCATCTTTGATGCCCACGTTTGTTCGGGATGATTTTCTTTGATCCCTGTAAGCTCTCTTAAAAGATGAGCACAACATACGGTGTGAGTTGCAGCATCATACATACTTTCAATAAGATAACCAATAATCGTGAACGGCTATACCTATATAGTTTGGAAGGATACCACTAGATACCATTCCTTCATAGCTGTATTTTTAGATAAGTGTGAAGCATTATATACCCAGCGTGTTTTATTATCTACATCATCGAAAAGAACGATCGGAGAAGCGATTATTTTTTAGCTCAGCATTTTCTTATGTACTAAAAAACTTGTTTATTCACATTGAAAAACATATTTATTCAGCCAAAGGTTGAATAGTTACAATTAAGATTAAAATCCAAAGAGCATTATGAGATTATGAATAATTTCGTGATGCTTCTTTTGTTTTCTTTAAAGGAAAATGTGTTTGTATAAGTTAATTAGATACTTTAAAAGAGTAGAGCTTTTAGGTATACTAAAATCATAAGATAGTGTTGCTGCAAATGAGACTCTAATGGGAGCAAAAGAATATAATAGAAGAAAAAACAAAAGACATTACAAGAGCTTAATTTAGAGGATGACTTTTTATTTGCAAAGGTAATGAGTGATAAGAATATCTGTAAAAAGGTGATTGAAAAAATTTTAGATATTCAAATTAAAGAGATAAAGATGCCTGAAGAACAAAAAGTTATAGATATACTATTGGATAGTAAAGCAGTTAGATTAGATGTATATGTTAACGCTTTTTCAGATTTATTTAATGAGCAGAAGTTTTAAAACAGCCAATCGTAGTTGCGCCAGACAAAGATATGGTAATCCATGAACATAAGCGAAAAAAATCCAAAAGAGGTGCTAAATTCGATACATTTACTGTAGAAACAATTGAATACAAGTTTTCAGAAGAAGAAAAAGTATGTGCTACTTGTGGCTCACATTTAACAGAGATGAAAAAGAAATTAGAAAAGAACTAGTAATCATCCCTGCGGAGATAAAAGTCATTGAACACATTACGTTCAAACAGCAATAGCCAATAACCTTAAGCCAATGTACTACTTGTAATATGTGTTGAACAGATTTAATTAAAGTAGGCGTGTTTGAATTGACGATTACAACAATACGCCTGATTATTATGGGCTTACGATAATCAAAACAAATATTTAAAAAATTCTTATCTAAAATGGAAACACCACATCTTTAGGTGCATTTTCCATTTTGTAAGAAGCTATGTCACTTTTGTTCTTGTAATAGTTTATTAGCTAGTAAAGAAACTAGAGAACAGTATGTACAATGTCTTATTAAAGCAAGCACATTAAAATTAAGTATGGTAGGCGAGAATAAGAGTTATCAAAGCATGCATTGGATTGGGGGACTTTAACTTATATGACTAGTGAGCAAATCGAAAAGCTTTATACAACGATAACAAAGTTTGCACATTTCAATGAGGATAGCGGGAGTTCCATAGAAGTCTGTCCAGATTTAGAAATTTTAACAGGAGATAAATTAGTACTGCTTAAGGAATTAGGCTTTAATTATATTAGCTTTGTTATGCAAGATTTTTCACAAAAGGTACAAAAGGTAATCAATTGTTCGTCTGATGCAGATACAATGAGAGAATTTGCTACTAGAGTAAGAGAATTAGGTTTAGATCTGTCTATAGATTTATGTTATGGTTTACCTCTACAAGGAATAGAGGGTTTTGAAAATACATTAAAGCAAGTTTTAGAAATTACACTAGATAAAATCGTTATTTATTCGTATATAGGTGATTAAAAGGAATATGTACATCTATTAGAACAGGGGAATTTACCTAATTGTAAGGAACATGTACATTTTTTTCAGAAGATGATTTCATAAGAAAATTTGTAATTCATAATATGATATTAGGTATAAGAAAAATAGATAAAGGACTTTTATAAAAAAATATCATATTAACTTTGATAACTATTTTAAGAAAGAAATTAAGAAATTAGAGAAAATGAGAGCATTGGGTATAGTAGAAAATATAGCAGGGGATGAAATAAACTTTACAGCTATAGGTGAATACTTTAAACGTTGCGTAGCAAAATATTTGATGCATATATTGGGTAATTAATAAGCAAGTAAGTAAATAAAGGAGTAGAGTCTTGTAATATGGACTCTACTCCTTTTAAGCTTGAAAGAAATAATAAAATAATTGCTGTGTGAGTAATGATCTAAATGTTTCATCATCCGTATAAGGATAATAGAAGTTTTTAGCATCATCATACCAAAGTTCTATAGGGGCTTTAAAGGTTGTATATAGCTTGAAATAAGTATCTGATTTCTCCACAAAACATTCATTTTTAGTGGCTTTACGTTTTAATTCAGTAGGAATAAATATTGCTAAAGATTTATGCATAAGCTGATTTTGTGAAGGAATGTAGTAATAATCCTTTATTGGTATTAAAGCTTTTTTAAGTGAAGTATGATAAAGTGGTAAAGTGATACTTAATGTAGCAACTCCTTTAAATACTTGGAGTGTTAAATTTTCTAGTTTGAATACAAAGCTTGTTTCAAAGCTAAAAGGTAAATCAAAGTCTAAATCAAGCCAAGTTGCATCAGGAGAAGTTTGGTGCTTGAGGGTTATATTAAATCGCTTTAAATGATAAAGCATATGATAGACTTTATAAAATAACAATAAACTTTTAAGTTCATCTAAGTTATGAGCTAAAATCAAATTTTTATAAATCTCTTCCCCACAAGCTTCATAAGTTTGATAAAGCTTTACAAGGGTTTTACCAGAAGAAGAAGTTTCTCGTGTAAAGCCTAGGACTTTTTTCTAATTCATTTCTAGTAGGAGATAAGAGGCTTAAAGTTTTTTTCATATCTACAAGGGTGAGAGCAGCAGGGGCTGTCAAATTGTAATGAGTAAGACGGGCAATTAAAAAAGGCCAGTCAAAGTTTTTGCCGCTGTAAGTATAGATCACCTTAAAATCATTAGCAAATATAATGAATTCCTTAAGTAGATTTTCTTCTTCTTCTAATTTTTGAAGTGACCACTGCTTAGTAGTCACTTCATCTTGCATATTTAAATAAGTTACGCCAATACATACAATATGATGTTTTTCACGACTTAAGCCGTTTGTTTCGATATCTAATAGTAAATACTGCTTATTTAAAATGTTTTTCATCTTATTTCATCTCTTTTTGAGTATTTTTAAATGCTTGAATTTCAGGTTTTTGAAGCGTTAGCATATTTTCAAGTGCAAGTGAAAGGTGAAGTGCCTTAGTAGTTTCATGATATTGTGCATAAGCTCCTTTAGAGAAGTTTGGACGATCTTTTAAAATAGCTTTAATTAAAATATTTTTGGTGTATGGGCCATATCGATAAATTCAATAACATTTACTTTATAACCGCAAGCTTCAAGCATTTGGGCACGAAGACCATCTGTTATAAGAGCAGCAATACGCTCTTTTAAAATACCGTGCTTAAAGATTGAGCTAAGTGATTCATTTTCGATTTGTGTATAGGCTTCATGATGGCAACAAGGTACTGCTAAAATAACTTTTGCACCCCAACCAATAGCTTTATCAAGAGCAGCATCTGTAGCTGTATTACAAGCGTGAAGAGAAACAACCATATCAACAGGCTGATTAGTTGTGTATTTACCAATGTCACCTACTTGGAATTTTAAGTTTGAGTAACCAAGTTTATCAGCAAGGTCTTGGCAAAATGCAATTACGTCAGCTTTAAGGTCAAGGCCTACAACTTGTACTTCTTTGTCTAAAATTACAGTTAAATAATGATATAAAGCAAATGTTAAATAAGATTTACCACAACCGAAGTCGATGATACGAATAGGATTTGCAGTAAGACCATTCATTGAATCAGCAATGATTTCAAGATAACGGTTGATTTGTTTGTATTTATCATATTTAGAGGGCTTGATTTTTTCATTTTCATCCATTAAGCCTAAAGCTTGTAAGAAAGGAATAGAATCTTTTGTGTCTAAGATATAATTTTTTTGTCTATTATGGGAAAGAGAAGCAGGCATTTGCTGACTAGGCGCTTTACGTTTAATATTAGCTTCTCCTTTTTTATTAATGAGTGCTTGATAATCAGCAGTTTCAGTGAAAAGCTGAATTTGTTTAAACATATTGCCATAACCTTCAAGAGTGCTTATACTTTCTTTAAAATTTAAATTTTCATGATAAGCCTTATTATCTTTGTAAGTTGTAAATTGAAGTTTTAATGCTTCATTTAAAAGAAGAGGTTTAATAGTAACCTTTTTAGGAGCTGCAGCTTTACGTGGATTACTTAAAGTCGCACTGATAAAAGTATTATTTGAAAATGCATCATGCATAATTGTAATTAATTGATTCATGTTTATTCTCCGCTCTATATAATAGTAGTGTACTACTTTACTAATGATACTATGAAAAAAAAGGTGACGCAATAAATTCTATGGTATAATCTTTTAAAGAGAAATGAGGTGATAACTGTGTTTGCACAAGATTTGATGAATTTAAATAACATGCAAAAACAAGCAGTAGAAACAATCGATAAAAGTTTACTTGTTTTAGCACCCGCAGGAACAGGAAAGACGAAGGTCATTGCTATGCGTACGACCAATTTAGTAAAGAGTGGCGTTTTGCCAGAGCAAATACTTTGTTTAACCTTTACCAATAAGGCTGCTAAAGAGATGCGTGAACGTATTGCCTTTTATTTACCGAAAGAAAGTAAAGATATGACAGTGAAAACATTTCACTCTTTTTGCTACTCTTTAATTAATGAAGAAAAGGCTGCTTCCCATTTTACTTTCCCATGCACATTAATTGATGAAACAGATAGTTTAGAAATCCATAAAAAGATTATTGCCCAAAATGGTTTAAATGATGACAATTTATACTATCCCTCTTTAATAAGTTACTTTGAAAATATTAAAAGACATAGTTTAAGTATGCCAGTAGAGGTACGCTATAATTATCGTCTTGTACATGATGATTATTTTAAAAACCGTGAACATTTAAAGTATATAGGGTCTGACAGCACAGCAGGCTTCATAAAAAAATATGGTGTACAACTTTTAAATACGTATACACGTTATTTAAAAGAAAATAACTGTGTGGACTTTATGGATTTGATAGTAGAGGCTAAATATTTATTGGAACAGCCAGAGATTTTAAAGAAATGGCAAATGAAATATGTGCATATTCAAGTAGATGAGATGCAAGATACAAGTTCTAGAGAATATGAAATTATTAAAAGTATTGCCAAAGGCCATTACCTGTCTATGTTTGGAGACTTTAATCAAACTATTTATGAGTGGCGTGGCTCAAGTCCACAAGAAATGACAGCTAATTTTAAAGCAGATTTCAAACCAGAGAAAATTGAGTTAACAACCAATTATCGTTCTACACAAATCCTTTTAAATGCAGCGAATGATTATATTAAAAATAACCGCTTATACCCTATTTCGTGTATGCCTAAGGCTGTAGAACAGGGAGAACCTATTACGCTTATTGAAGCGCAAAGCAAAATGCGAGAGCTGATTGAATTGGCTAAAGAAGTGAAAGTCAATAAAGAACAGGGTAATATAGCTGTTTTGACCCGTACTAATAATTATGCGAAAGACATTGCCAAGTATTTTCAGCATGAAGGAATTTCATGTACAGTTATAGAAGATACTAAATTCTTTAGAAGAAAAGAAATCAAAGATTTACTCGCTTTCTTTGATTATAGTATTAATACAAGAAACGGTCATGCCCTGCTTAAGATTTGTGAACATCCATATATTAATATGCCACAGTGGCTTATTAAGGCTTTAAGACAAACTAAAGATAGTTATCTTTATTTACATGATTGGTTTAAAATGGCCTCTCGTGATCCTTATGACGAATTAGATGAAGCTTTTGAAAAAAAATGAAGTGGTCGTATTGGATGTAGAATCCACAGGTTTAAATACAACAAAGGATGATATTATTCAAATTGCAGCTATTGTATATGGCAGTAGAGGTGTAACAGATAAACTAGATATTTTAGTGAAACCTACAAAATCTGTAGGAGATTCAGTGCATGTTCATGGCTTTACGGATGAGCTCTTACAAGAAAAGGGCGTTGCGCCAGAAATAGCGCTTGAGAAACTCCGAGCCTTTACAAAAGGAAAGGTATTAGTAGGACATAATATTAATTATGACTTACAGATTATTGGTAGTATGCTAAGCCGCTATAATCTTCAACCTTTAGAAGGCAAATGTGTTTATGATACTTTAGATTTAGCCTGCAAAGTTTATCCCAAACTACCAAATCATAAGTTAGACACATTATCTAGGCTGGTGGAGACAGAAGCTAAACCAAACCATAATGCTTTTTATGATATTTTAGCCACAGGTGAAGTGCTGGCTTATTTACGCCTAAAGATTGCAGAGCAAAAACAAAAGCGTTTAGAATATTTAGAGGCGTATTATTGTTATGTACAAGAATATAAAGAAAAGGTTAGTGCCCTAAGAGAAATTATCATCACGCATTCTATAGCAGAAAGTGTGACTTATATGATGAATGTTTGTGAGTTTAAAGACTTTTATAGTCCGAAAGAAATGGAAGGGTTTAGGGAACTTTATCGTATGATTGAAGGGCTCAATGAAAAAGAAAGTTCAGTGCAAGATAATATTATTAATTTATTAGCCTTTTCTGCCCTTCATTATAGTGAAATAGAGCAAAGTGCTCTATTCAAAGGAAGAATTCCAATTATTACAGTGCATCAAGCAAAAGGATTAGAATTTGAACAAGTATATATTGCAGGATGTAATAATTATATTTTCCCATCTTATCGTAGCATGAAAGAAAATAAACTTACTGAAGAGATGCGTCTATTTTACGTAGCAATGACAAGAGCTAAGAAGCGCCTTGTAATCTCTTATAATTTAGAAAAACAAAAAAGCATATTTATAGATACAATTGGAGAGCATTATAAAATTTGTAAAAAGGTATAAGTCAAACTAAAGTATGTTTATATAATCGAGATAAAAGGAAATAATAAAGATACTAGTAATTGCATCTAAGGGAGACAACTATGGATAAAGATTATACACTTGTAACAATGCAAAAACAAAAAAGTATTGCACTCATTGCCCATGATAATCGTAAACAAGATTTAATTAACTGGGTAGAAAACAATAAAGAAACACTTCGTAAACATTTCTTATGTGGTACAGGAACAACAGCCAAACTTATTTCAGAACAGACCCAGCTTCCTATTACAGCTTATAACAGTGGACCATTAGGTGGGGATCAACAAATCGGCTCTCGCATTGTAGAATGCAAAATTGACTTTATGATTTTCTTTTGGGATCCCCTTGCAGCTCAGCCTCATGATCCAGATGTAAAGGCACTTTTACGTATTGCGTCATTATATGATATTCCAGTGGCGACCAATCAATCGACAGCTGATTTTCTCATTGCTTCCCCACTTATGGAAGCAACATATGAGCGCAAAATTATTGATTATGCCAAACGTATTAGTAATCGTGCAGAAGAATTTGGTAAAGATGAAAAAATGATATAAAAGTAGTGTATAATAACATATTATTATTTGACATAAAATATGTTAAACTAAGAGTTGGAGAAGTTTTAAAGAAGGTAGATGGCAAGAAGAAATTAACGTTAGAGATTTCATTGTTAATAACTACACAGAATACACAGGAGATGACTCTTTCTTAGTAGGTCTAACAGCTGATACAACAGCTTTATGGGAAAAACTTAGTGAGCTTATGCTTAAAGAAAGAGAAAGAGGATGTTTCGCAGATACAAAAACTATAGCAACTATCACTTCTCACGCAGCAGGATACATTGACAAAGAAAAAATCGTTGGGCTTCAAACAGATGTACCACTCGTAAGAAGCTGTCATCCATTTGGTGGTATGAGAGTAGTAGAAAATGCACTTAAAGCATATGACTACGAAGTAGATCCAGAAATGAAAGAAATCTTTACTAAATATAGAAAAACACACAATCAAGGTGTATTCGATATTTACAATAAAGACATCCGTACAACGCGTAAAGTTGATGTTGTAACAGGTCTTCCAGATACTTACGGACGTGGACGTATCATCGGTGACTACAGAAGAGTAGTACTTTACGGAATCGACAAACTTATTGCTGAAAAAATGAAAGCTAAATCAGTAATGTTCACAGCTGAAACAATGAGAGATTGTGAAGAGCTTGCAGAACAAGTCAAAGGATTAAACGAACTTAAAGAGTTAGGTGAAATGTATGGATTTGATTTATCAAGATCAGCTGAAAACTTCCAAGAAGTAACACAATGGTTATACCTTGCTTATCTTGCAGCAGTTAAAGAACAAGATGGAGCTGCTATGTCAATCGGACGTACATCTACATTCTTAGATATCTACGCTGAAAGAGACTTACAAGAAGGTAAATTAACAGAAAGAAGTTCAAGAAATTGTTGACCAATTCATCATGAAACTTCGTATCGTTAGATTCCTTAGAACTCCAGAATACAACGGATTATTCTCAGGAGATCCAACATGGGTAACAGAATCACTTGGTGGTATGCTTGAAGATATGAGCGCTTCACTTGTAACTAAAAACAGTTTCCGTTACCTTCACACACTTTACAACATGGGACT
>NZ_BBCG01000047.1 GCF_001311925.1 Cellulosilyticum ruminicola JCM 14822 | reverse complement strand
GGAGCCACTTTTTATATGTATTAGAAAATATACAACAAATTTTTCTAAAAATTTTATATTTGACGTACCATTCTAAAGAAAATATGCTAGAATATTATAAAGGAATATTATAGTATTTCAAGTAGTAGGTTGAGAGGGGGACGCTTAAGCAATAGCTGTGCAAAACAACATGCAAAAGAAATCTCTTTTATTTTGTAGCGTAATATTATTAGGTGTTATTGCAGGAATAATTATTAATATGTCGTATGACAAAAAGGAGGTGCCGATTATTCCCATAGAGTCTATTGATGAAAAAACTACAATAGAATTTATGAGTAGTTGGGGAGCTTATGATAGTAAGGCGAATCGTTTAAAGATGATATTAAAAGATTTAAATGAAAAATATCCAAATCTTATACTGAAAGATTCATCTATGGCAGGAGAAGATTTTTTATTTATTTTAAAAACAGATTTTGCCACAGGGAATCCACCAGATATATTTGGTTTATGGCCAGGTAAGGATTTTGAAACACTTGTTAAAAAACAACAAATAGCTGATTTGACTGAAGCTATGAAAGAAGATTCTAAGTGGTATAATCAATTTAAAAAAGAAAGCTGGGAGTATGTAACTGTAGATGGGCATATTTATGGATTACCTGTTGAGACCATTTATGAGGGATTGTTTATTAATCAAGATTTATTTGATGCCTATCACGTAAAGGTGCCTACAACCTTTGAGGAATTATTGGAAGCTGTTGAGATTTTTAAAGCAAATGATATTATTCCAATTGCATATAATAGCACGCCTGAGGGAAGCTATTTGTATCAAAATATTGTTATGAAATTAGGCGGAAAAAAAGATGTAGAGAACCCTTTTGATAAAGATGGAAAAATTAAACCTTGTTTTCTTACAGGAATGGAATATATGAAAGTACTTTATGAACAAGGTGCTTTCCCAAAAAATCTATTTACCTTAGATGACAAAGCACGTAATGATCTTTTTTGCAAAAAAAAGCTGCAATGATTGTACAGGGTTCTTGGTTTATTGGGGATAATGTACTAAGCGGTGGAGATGAAAGTGTAAAAGTGATTACTTTTCCTGATATAAAGGGGGGAAAGGCAGATTCAAGTGCAGTGATTTATGGTTTGGGAAATGGTGTTCTACATATAAGCAAACGTGCATGGGAAGACCCTAAAAAAAGAAATTGGTGCTTAAGATTACTTAAAGATTTTACCTCAAAAGGAACAGTGCAAAAATTTAAGCAGGATTCAGGATTTATAAGTGGTATTTATTTGGAGGAGACAACAAAGGATATAGCACTAGTTAAACAAGGAAATGTATTAATTAATAATGCTATAGAGCGCATAGGACCTGTAGATAGCTTTATAGATAGAAATATATGGGAAAATATTATTGTTAAACAAATGCCAAATATCTTTAAAGGAACAGTTTCTAAAGAACAAGTTTTTAAATGGGTAAATTTTGAGAAAAAGGTACAAATGATACAACAGGGAGGTACAAATGATTAAGTATATTCATCAATTTTATAAAAATATGTCTATACAAAAGAAGTTGCTTGTATTATTTTCAGTACAGATTATTATTCCAGTTATTTTTATGGGGATTATTTTATATCAAAATACACATACAATTATTCAAAATAAATCTATTAGTTATATGGCAGATATTTTAAAGATGGTTGAGCTACGTATGGCAGATTTTTCAGATGACATGCAGGGGGTAACGAGAGATATTGTATACGATAAAAGGCTTTATGAAATATTAAATGGTATAACATCAGAATCAGAAGAAATTGATGAAGGAGAAACCGCATATATATATGATACCTTAAGAAAGATATGTTTAGCCGAAAAATATATACAATCTGTAGTTATTATTCCTTATAAAGGAAAAACGTATAGCTATGACATATATGCAGGTAAAGTTACAACTACAGAAAATGTACCATATGAAGCATTAAGTGAAGCAGCCAAAAGCCAGAAAGGCCAGGCAAATTGGTACTATGATTTAGATGATAAAGGTGAGATTCAAGATTTATATTTAGTGTGTATGATTAATGATAATAATACACTTGAAGAAAAAGCATTACTTGTTATATTGATTAATCGTGAAGCATTAAAAAATACATATAGTGAGCTATCTACCGAGTTTATGCAGCAAATTAATATATTAAGCCCAGATAATAAATGGATTATAGGGAGTGAAAAAAACTGGGTTAATGATGCTATGAGTTTAGCATTAGAAAAAACTAATAAAAAATGGGATTATCACATTGATACTAAGTCAGATCGCATTTTAGCAACCATGCAGATAGAAGAAAATGGTTGGAAAATTATTGCTGAGGGCAGTTTGCAAAAACTCTTAAGAGATGAGTTAAATCATTTTAGATTATTAATTGTACTTATTATAATTTGTATTTTGATTATATTATCATTGTTTAGCAGTTTTACAGCGATAGATTTTGTGGCACCTATTAATAGGTTGGTTGAAGGTATAAAAAAATTAGATGAAGAAAACATATATCAACCTGTTATTGTAGATAGAGAAGATGAGCTAGGATATTTAACAACTTGTTTTAACAAAATGTCAGAGGAAATCGATAGACTTTTAAATCAAGTATATAAAGAACAGCTTACAAGAAAAGAAGCAGAACTTAAAGCCTTGCAAGCGCAAATTAATCCACACTTTTTATTTAACACATTGGAATCTATTAATTGGATGGCACAGCTTAATAATGTGCCAGAAATTAGAGATATGGTAACTTCTTTAGGCGCATTAATGGAGGCAAGCATTGGAAAGGGAAACCCAATGGTACCATTAAGTAAAGAACTACATTATATAGATAGTTATATTTTAATTATGAAAAATAGATATGGTGATAGATTGGTATATGAAAGTGAGATTGATGAAGAAGTTTTAAAAAGTCGTGTACCAAAGCTTTTACTTCAGCCACTTATTGAAAATGCCATATACCATGGGATTGATAGAAGTCGTAAAAAGGGTATTATTCACTTAACTATAAAAAAAGGGAATGCAGAAGATATTCTCATTGAAATTATGGATAATGGTAAAGGACTAACAGAAGAAGAAGTTACCTTAATGAATCAAAAATTCAAAGACGACAAAGATGATTATTTACTAGGGGAAGATCGCAAAGGCATTGGACTTAAAAATGTTAATGGGCGTATCAAACTATTTTTTGGAACCGAATATGGTCTAAGTATTGAAAGTAAATATGAAGCGTATACCAAAATAAAGGTAAGAATCCCAGTAAATAATTAAAGAGGAGGATTTTTATGTTTAAAGTTTTAATTATTGATGATGAGCCTACTATTAGAAGAGGATTAATCAATATTATTAATTGGAAGAAGTTCCAGTGTGAAATTTGTGGAGAAGCATGTGATGGTATAGAGGGGTTAGAAAAAATAGAAGAATATAAACCGGATCTTATTTTTGCAGATATCAATATGCCGGAGATTAGTGGGCTAGAAATGATACGAAGTGCAAAAAAGATTATTCCACATAGTAAGTTTATTATCCTTTCAGGATATCGCGAATTCTCTTATATGCAAGAAGCCATTAAGGTGGGGGCTTTTGATTATATTTTAAAACCTTCTAGTATAGAAGATATTTGTGAAGTTGTAAAACGTGCTGTTATGGAATTAAAATATCAAAGAGATGATCAACTTGAAACAAAGAAACTTAAAAAGTGTTTCGAAGAAAGTATTCCTTTATTAAAGGAAAAATTACTATATGATATTATATTTCAAATTAATATTAATGAGGAAGAAATCAATGAAGGCTTTGAACTTTATGGTATCAGTATTGATGAATTTGTTATGATTATTATTGAAATTGATGGAGAGTCTGGGCATTTAGAACCTTATCAAAAGCAACTTTATCAATTTGGCATTGTAAATACCGTAGAAGAAATGTTTGCAGATGACTTTAAAGTGGAAAAAATTGTACTAAGTAACAATCAAATCGCCTTTATTATATGCGCTTTAACTAAAAGTGAACTATTAGTAGATAATGTGTACAAAAAAGCACATAGTATTCAACAACTTATTGAAAGCTGCTTTAACTTTACTGTAACTATTGCAATCAGTACAAAAGGTAATAAAGTAGAAGCACTTCATGAAAAGATGTTAGAGTGTAAAAACGGACTAGCATATCGTTTCTACATGGGTAGTAGCTCGATTATATTATATCGTGATTTAAATGGATTTTATAAAAGTCAAGAGCGTATAGCTTTTGATGGATATGATAAGAAACTATGTGAGGCTATTAAAACAGGTAATGAAAGTGATGTAGCACAAATACTTACACAAATTGAAGAAAAAGTACATGCAGTTAACTTAGATCCGGAACAAATCAAAACATTTTATTGGAACTTAATCTATGAGATTAATATGATTCGCATTTCTATTAAGAATCTTGAAGTACAAGATAAGGATGGTAACAAAGATATTTCTAATATCTACAAAATGATTGAAAGTGCAAGTCAAGTTAATGAGCTGCAAAACCTCTTAAAAGAGGCGGCAAATAGTGTAGTACATCGTATTAATCGTTATAATAAGAAAAATATTAATCAAATTCTTCAAAATGCGATGAATTATATTTGTGAAAATTATACCATGCCAATAACATTAAATGAGTTAGCAGAACATACCTATGTAAGTACTTATTATTTAAGCAGAATGTTTAAAAAGGAACTTGGCAAGAATTTTGTGGAATATTTAAATGAGGTACGTATTGAAAAGGCAAAAGAACTGTTAAAAGACAACCATTATAAGACATATGAAGTGGCTGAACTTGTTGGTATTCAAGACCCTCACTATTTTTCTAAGATATTTAAAAAGTATGTGAATATGACACCGACAGAATATAAGGAGCAGGTTGTAGGATAATAGAAAATACAAAATAGCTTATAAACTTAAGGTTTGTAAGCTATTTTTTATGCAAAAAGCTAATGCAATATAAAAAATAGGTGTAAATTTTTGACCAATTAGTATAAATAAAATATTCACAAAAAGACAACATAGTCTATTAATAAAAATAGGCAAAAGTTATAAGATAGATATCGAGGAGAGGTGAAGCGAATGAGTAGCAAATCAAATACGAAAATCGAAGTTGCTAAAACGCAGACAGTAAAAAGTAGTATTGCTAGTAAGAAAAATATTACACTAATTTCTATGTTAGTGCCAGGGCTAATCGTTATGCTTTTAAATAACTATATGCCTATGTTTGGTTTGGTGTTTGCCTTCAGAAAAATGGACACCGTGCAGAAGCTATTTGGATCTGGTTGGAATGGTCTAAAGAACTTCGAATATTTATTCTCATCTAATGCGGCTTGGAAGATTACACGTAATACAATCGGATATAACGTAGTCTTCATTCTTATTGGTCTTGTTTTACCAGTATTTATGGCAATCTGTTTAAATGAGCTCCGTAATAAGAAAGCAGCAAAAGTTTATCAAAGTTTATTTTTTATTCCTTACTTCCTTTCTTGGGTAGTTATCAGTTATGTTGTATTCGGTTTATTAAGTAATGAATACGGTGCACTTAATAGAATTATCCAAATGTTTGGAGGAGAAAAGGTATCATGGTATTCAAAACCAGAAGCATGGCCATTTATTTTAGTTGTCGTTAATACATGGAAGTGGACAGGCTATGATACAATCGTTTATTTATCAGCTGTATGTGGTGTTAACCAAGAACTCTTTGAAGCTGCATCTGTTGATGGTGCAACACGTTTACAACAAATCTTTTATATTACAATACCAAGTTTAGTACCACTTGCGATTGTATTAGTATTACTTCGTTTAGGAAGAATGTTCTACACAGATATGGGTCTTTTCTACAGTGTTCCAAGAAATACTGGTGTTCTTCAAGATGTTACAAATACAATTGATACATATGTTTACCGTGCCTTCACAGCAACAGGTAATATTGGTTTATCAGCAGCTGCTGGTTTCTATCAAGCTATTTTAGGTTTAGTTGTTATCTTAACATTCAATGCTATTGTAAGAAAATTTGATCCAGATAGTGCAATTATCTAGGAAGGGGGAACATACAGTGAAAAAACAAGCAGAAGCAGTAAGTGTAGCACCAAATGGCACACAGATTTCAAAAGGAACAAACATTTTATTAAATATTTTATTTGTAATTATTGCTATCATATGTATCTATCCTCTTATCTTAGTACTTATGGTTTCACTTACAGATGAAATGACAATCATTACAAATGGTTATAGTGTTTTTCCTAAACAATTTAGCTTAACAGCTTATCAATATATCTTTGAAAATATTATGACAGTTGTAAGGGCATATGGTGTATCTATTCTTACAACACTTGTAGGTGGTCTTTTAGGACTTATCATTATGGCAATGTATGCTTATCCACTTGCAAGAGATGACTTCAAATATAGAAGTCCATTTAACGTAATTTGTGTTATTACAATGTTATTCTCTGGTGGACTTGTACCAACATATATGGTTTTTGTTAAAGTCCTTGGTCTTAAAGATAACATTTTAGCTTTAATCTTAGCACAATTATTTAGTGCTTTCTATGTTATGATTATTCGTACATTCTTTAAAACAAATGTACCTAAGAGCTTAATTGAAGCGGCACAAATCGATGGTGCAGGTGAATATTTCACATTCTTTAGAATTGTATTACCACTTGCTAAACCAGCACTTGCAACAGTTTTAATGTTTAGTATGTTAAATTACTGGAATGACTGGTATTTCCCATTACTTTATATCACAAGTCCAGATAAATACAATTTACAATACTTAATGTATCAAATGCAGACAAAGATTGCCAGCTTAATCACAGCATCTTCAGCAGGTGCAACAATTGATATTAGTAGTATTCCATCTGAAACAGCACGTATGGCAATGGCAATCGTAGCTATTGGACCAATTGTTCTTGCTTATCCATTCTTCCAAAAATACTTTGAAAAAGGTATTACACTTGGTGCAACAAAAGAATAATTGGTTTAATATACATATATTTTCAAGTTGGGTTTAAAATTTAATTTTTAAATTTTAGGAGGAGATTATAATGAAATTATTCAAAAAAGGTCTTACAATCGTTGCAGGAACACTTTGCCTTGCAAGTATGGCATTAACAGGTTGTGGTGGTAACAATACAGCATCAACAAATGCAGCAACAACAGATAGTGCATCAACAGACGCAGCAGCTCCTGCTAGCACAGAAAAAGTAGATATCCTTTGGTATGCAGCTGGTACCTCTACACCAGAAGATATGCCTAAAGTTCTTGAAGAAGCTAACAAATATCTTGAAGAAAAAGGTATTCCTGCTAACCTTAAAATTGAAATGTATGATTTTGGTACATTCCCAGATAAATTACAAACAGCTATTTCTTCTGGTGAAGAATTTGATATCTGTTTCACATGTAACTGGTGTAATGATTACTTTGTACAAGCTCGTAAAGGTGCTTATGTACCATTAAATGATGATAAGAAAATGCTTGAAACTTATGCACCACAAACAAAAGCATTACTTGGTGATGATTTCTTAGCTGGTTCTCAAATTGATGGTATTAACTACGCTATCCCAGCAAATAAAGAAAAAGCTCATCAATGGGGATTCTTAGTTCTTAAACAATATGCTGATAAATACAATATGGACTTCTCAAATGTTAAATCTTTAGCTGATATGGAACCATTCTTCCAAACAATCAAAGAAAACGAACCAAGCATTTATCCATTTGAGTCACTTACTGGTGAATCAGCATTTAGATTACTTGACTTCGATACAATTGGTGGTTCTAACTACCCTGGTGTAGTTTATAATGATACAAAAGATTTCAAAGTATTTAATGAACTAGAAGCACCAGAAGCAAGAGAGTTCTTTGATCTTGTTCATAAATATTATCAAGCAGGATATATTAAAGAAGATGCTGATACAATCACAGATTACACACAAGATCAAAAAGCTGGTAAAATGTTCTGTGCAACACGTTCTTTAAAACCAGGAAAAGATGCTGAAGAAGGTCTTTCAATGGGACAAGAATATGTTCAAGTTAATATTACATCACCAGTTTTATCAAATCGTGAAACAACAGGTTCAATGCAAGCTATTTCATCTACATCTAAACACCCAGACATAGCACTTCAAGTACTTGAACTTTTCAATACAGATGCATACTTCAATAACTTAATTAACTTTGGTATTGAAGGACAACACTATGATAAAGTAGAAGGTTCTGAAAATATTATTAAACCAGCTGCAGACCATGATAAATATAATTTAGCATTAGGTTGGGCATTTGGTAACCAATTCCTTAACTATGTAACAGAAACAGAAGATCCAGAAAAATGGGATAAATTCGAAGCATTTAATAATGAATCAACACCAACACAAACACTTGGTTTCGTATTCAATCCAGATAATGTTCAAACAGAAATTGCACAATGTGTAAATGTTTGGAGACAATATATGCCAGGACTTGAAACAGGTAAACTTGATCCAAATGAAGTATTACCAAAAGCTATCGAAGAGCTTAAAGCAGCTGGTTCAGATACAATCATTGCTGAAAAACAAGCACAACTTGATGCATGGGTTGCAGCTAACAAATAGTCTATTAATTAGATAATACAATTATTAAAAAGCATAATAAAACTAGAATAAATGTACCAACCACAAATAGTTATGAATTTAAGAAAGAAGTTGTCCTAGCTTATTTAAAAGGAAAAGGATTTACTTACTGTATCAATCAGAAGCAATATTTCAGAGTCTTTTTAGAAAAAAGGAAATGTCTCAGTAGATAATAATGCTGCTGAACAATCTATACGAAGCTTCTGTATAGGCAAGGCTAACTAGCATTTGATTGATACGATCAATGGTGCAAAAGCTAGTGCAATCATCTATAGTATTGCGGAAACAGCTAAAGCGAATCATTTGAAATCATACCACTACTTTGAACACTTACTGATTGAGCTGTCAAAACATCAAAATACTATCAAAAGAATGTCTAAAAACAGAATAATAACAAATGTGCCACCCAAGACGGGTGGCATTTTTAATATCCAGTACTTATGATTTACCGTTTACTAAGCGGCAACTGAAGCATGCCTGTTTTTGAGCAAATAACACTATTATAAATCTGATTAAAACACCTGGTATTAAGCAAAAGATTAAGCACCAAGAAATATGGGAAAATCTTAATTTAAGGCTTTTTCAGATTTATTTAATGAGGCAGAAGTTTTAAAATAGCTAATTGTAGTTGAGCCAGAACAGGATATGGTAATCACTGGACATAAGAGAAAAAAATCTAAAAGAGGTGCTAAATTCGATACACTTCCTATGGAAACAATTGAATACAAGCTTTCAAAGAAAGAAAAAGTATGCGCTACTTGTGATTCACCTTTAACAGAAATGAAAAAAGAAATCAGAAAGGAGGTAGTAATCGTCCCGGCAGAGGTAAAAGTCATTGAACACGTTACTTACGTATATAGCTATAGAAAGTGTGATAAAGAAGGAACAGGTAGTTTTATAAAAGCTGCTGAAAGACATAAGGCACTTATTCTTAAATGTGTGGTCTCATCTAGATAATGGCTCATATTATTAATCAAAAATATACCAATGCTATACCATTATACAGACAAGAACAGGAATTTAAACGTTATGCTATTCAGCTTGTGTTACCGGCAAGTATACTTTCGGAAAAATTTTGGTAAATAATTTTACACAATAACCTGTATTATTAACTATTTGTTTTTTATACCTATCCACATTTATTACATGGTTTCCTTGACCATGAGCCACCGTTGATATGCTTTTAGGTAGCAAGTGTAGCTATGTAAAAATGTAAGTGTGGCTACGAAGATAGGTGCTACTTAAATGAGTGAGTTTAGCATATTAACCCTCATAGTTAAGGAAATTTCGCGGCATAAACGTTAGTCTTCTTCATGTTTGAATAATGATTGATGATGTTCTAAACGATGGCTTTTACCTACACATGGTGGTCTCAACATAATCAGATTGTACATTCGGTCTACCTACGTTAACTCACAAAGCTCATTGAGTTGACGTTTACTAATAGATTTTTGAAAAGGAGGAGTGTATATAAGAATTCTGATAAGTTAAATCATACTTTTTAGCAGAATCTAAGTATGCATTAAGTTTTGTTTTAAATAAGGTGATTTTAAAGTACTGCAGTATGTTGTAATCTCCTCTAATGCATCCATTTTTTCTTTTTTATGGGGTGCAAGGATTGAGAGGCAGAAAAGATAACTATTTTATGGCTATATGTGAAAGTGATGTGATTGGGCTAATTGGTGTATCGGATTAAGATACTGCGTATAAAATACAAGCAGGAGATTTTAAAGCTGAATGAATTATATTCTTGACTAGATTAGCGTATTTTGGGGTAAACTGAGCATAAAGAGGATAAAAATGGCAGATTACTTGAATTCGACAGCATATTCCCTTATAATTGAACTATTATATAATTTAAGATGGAGATGAATAAATGAGCTGGTTGGAAGTAACAATTTACACATCAAAGCAAGGACTTGAAACAATCACAGGTCTTTTATTACAAATGGGCGTAACAGGATTTGTTATTCAAGACCCAGATGACTATGATGAATTTTTAACATTACAAGGTACGACATGGGATTATATGGATGAAGATATGGAGAAACTTAAAGACTGTGAAACAAGTATTAAGTTCTACCTTGCGGAAAATGCACAAGGTCAAGAAATGTTCCATGAAATCAAAAACATGCTTAAACGTCTTAAAGAAGAAGGCGATGACTATGGTAAACTTACTATGGATCTTGGCAATGTTAAAGAAGAAGACTGGGCAAACAATTGGAAACAGTATTTCAAACCTTTCACAGTAGGTGAAAAATTTGTCATCAAACCTACTTGGGAAACTTATGATAATGTAACAGACCGTATGATTTTAGAAATTGATCCAAACTCAAGCTTTGGAACAGGTCAACACTATACAACACAACTTTGCATTGAACAATTAGAAGATATCATTAAACTAGGACAAAAAGTGTTAGATATGGGTTGTGGCAGTGGTATTTTGTCAATTGCGGCCCTTATGCTTGATGCAGAGCATGTAACAGCAGTAGATATTGAGCAAAATTCAGTAGATATCGCAAATGAAAACTTTGAACAAAATAAAATGGATAAAGCAAAATACACAACATACTGTGGGAACATTTTAACTGATGATGCTTTAGTAGAAACAATCGGTACAGGATGTTATGAAGTTGTCGTAGCAAATATTGTAGCGGACGTTATTATTCCAATGCGTCATTTACTTAAAAACTTCTTAGTACCAGGCGGCACATTAGTTGCATCTGGTGTAATCGGTGAACGTGCTGAAGAAGTTAAAGAGGCCCTTGTAAGTGCAGGTTTCATAGCAGAAGCAATCACAGAGAAAAATGACTGGGTGGCTATTCGTTGCAAAGCAAATGATTAATACCCACAAAATAATCCATTTAAATTCGTAAAACTTGTTATGGATTCATATAAAAAGAAAATAGTAGAGAAAAGGATTAAAGAAATGGCAAAGTTTTTTGTAAATCCGGAAAATGTCAAAGAAAATGAGATTTTCATTACTGGTAGCGATGTAAAGCATATTAAAAATGTTCTTAGATTAAGCGAAGGTAAAGAAATTACAATAAATGATGGACAAGGTCACGATTATCAGTGTATAATAAAAGAAATAGATCGTGATGTAATTTCTACAGAAATTGTAGAAAGAAAAGAGTCAAACTCTGAACCACCTGTTGAAACAGTGCTATTTCAGTCACTGATTAAAGGCGAAAAAATGGAGTTTGTGATTCAAAAAAGTATAGAGATAGGTGTTACAACAATTATTCCACTTGTTACAGATAGATGTGTTGTAAAACTTGAAACAGAGAAAAAACAACAAAGCAAACTAGACAGATGGCAGAAGATAGCGGAGAGTGCTGCAAAACAGAGTAAAAGAGGGATTATTCCACAGATTTTGGCACCACTTACTTATAAAGAAGCGATTGCTTATGCTTGTGATAATCTAGAGAAATCTTGTATCCCATTTGAAAATGAACATAGTCATCATTTAAAAGGCTTCTTAAAAGGGGAAATACCAAATTCAATTGGTATTTTTATTGGACCAGAAGGTGGTTTCACAGATGAAGAAGTTGACTATGCTATGCAGCATCATGTTTCGCCAGTTACTTTAGGCAAGAGAATACTTAGAAGTGAGACAGCCGGACTTGTAACGCTTGCGAATATCATGTATGAGGTGGAGGGAATTGAAGATGGAGGATGTAAGCTTTCTAATTGTTGATGATGCCATATTTATGAGGACGGTTTTAAAAAAACTCCTGATTGAATCGGATTTTAAAATAGCTGGTGAAGCAGGAAATGGTCTTCAAGCAATAGAGATGGCAGAGCTTTTACAGCCGGATATTGTAACGCTAGATATCACTATGCCAGAGATGGACGGCATCCAAGCTATTGAAAAAATATTAGAAGTAAGCCCCAATTCAAAAATCATCATGTGCTCAGCAATGGGTCAGCATTCTAAAATAGTTGAATGTATTAAGAAAGGTGCAAAAGACTATATTGTAAAACCCTTTGAAAAAACGCGTGTATTACAAGCTATTTATAATGTCATGAATAGATAAAAATGAGGGGAGTATTCCTCTCATTTTTATGAGTAAATAATATAGAAAAGCATAATAGAACGGAGAGTGGCATATGGAAACAGAAATATACTTAGATAATGCTGCAACAACGAAACCACTTGATTGTGTGGTAGAAGCAGTAAAAGATACAATGATGCATAACTATGGGAACCCTTCTTCTTTGCATAAAAGAGGCATGGAAGCAGAAACTATTATTAAAGAAGCAAGTAAATTCTTTGCAATGCAAATTGGTGCCCTACCAGAAGAAATAATCTATACATCAGGTGGAACTGAAAGTAATAATACTGCAATTGTAGGTGCAGCAATGGCTTACAAACGTAGAGGAAATAAGATTATTACAACACCTATCGAACATCCTTCAGTAGGTGAAGTGTTTAACTATCTTGAAAGCCAAGGCTTTGAAGTTTGCCATGTTGGTGTAGACGAAAAGGGATATATCAATTTAGAAGAATTAAAAACACTTATTGATAATCAAACTATTTTAGTAAGTGTCATGCATGTTAATAATGAAATAGGAACGATTCAACCTATTGAGGAAATAGGTAAGCTCATTAAATTACAAAATAAAGAAACATTATTCCACGTAGATGCAGTACAATCTTTTGGTAAATTACCAATTCAAGTAAAACGCAGCAAGATTGACTTCTTATCAGTAAGTGCACATAAGTTTTATGGGCCGCGTGGTGTAGGGCTTTTATACAAAAATAAAGCTGTACGTATGCAAAGTTTATTATTAGGTGGCGGACAACAAAAAAATGTACGCTCAGGAACTGAAAATACACCAGGTATTGCAGGGACACTTGCAGCTTGTCAATATGTTACAGCACATCAAAAAGAAATTTATGAATCTATGATGGCGTGTAAAAAACGTTTAGCAGAAGGAATACTTGAGACAATTCCAAACACATGGATTAATGGACCAAGTATAGAAGAATCTGCATCATATATTTTAAATATTGGTTTTGAAGATGTAAGAGCAGAAGTTTTATTACACACTTTAGAACAATTTGAAATTTATGTTTCTTCAGGTTCAGCTTGTTCAAGTCATAAAAAAGGTCATGGAGATGTTCTTGCGGCATTAGGAATCAAAGGAGCTGCTTTAGACAGTGCCATTCGTTTTTCATTTGCACATGATACAAAAATGGAAGATATTGAACGTGTTATTGAAGTTTTAGGAGAACAAATTCCATTATTAAGAAGATATACAGTAGGAGGAAAGAAAAAGTGAAAAATGTATTTTTAATTAAATACGGTGAGTTAGCTATTAAAGGTAAAAATAGACACTTATTCGAAAATAGATTATTAAGCAATATCAAAAAAAATTTAAAAAGTTTAGGTGAATTCCTTGTAACTAAAGAACAAGGGCGCATCATGGTAGAGCCTGTTGAGGAAGATAGCATTGATGTAAATACTGTACTTAATCGCTTAAGCCGTATCTTTGGAATCGTAGGGATTGCTTATGGTCTTAAAGCAGAAGAAGTATCATTTGATGCAG
Organism: Cellulosilyticum ruminicola JCM 14822; assembly: GCF_001311925.1. GTDB lineage: Bacteria > Bacillota > Clostridia > Lachnospirales > Cellulosilyticaceae > Cellulosilyticum > Cellulosilyticum ruminicola. The sequence goes on along the minus strand of NZ_BBCG01000047.1, from coordinate 15,145 downwards.
TTAAACGTTTAGCACTTGCACAAATGACAGAAGAATGTGCTGATAAAAATATTACTTTCAAAGTAGAAACAAAACGTGCTGATAAACGTTTCCCAATGACTTCAATGGAAGTAAGTTGTGAACTTGGGGCATATCTTTTAGAAGCCCTTGGTGATAAAGTAAAAGTAGATGTACACAATCCGGATGTTTTTTTAATGGTAGAACTTCGTAACCATGCTTATGTTTATGCAAAAACACATAAAGGTGCAGGTGGAATGCCTTACGGAACAAATGGTAAAGCAACATTATTACTTTCAGGTGGAATCGATAGCCCAGTAGCAGGTTGGATGATTGCTAAACGTGGGGTAGAAGTAGATGCAGTTTACTTCCATGCACCACCTTACACAAGTGATCGTGCAAAACAAAAAGTTGTTGATCTTGCAGAAAAAGTAGCAATGTATACAGGTAGTATGAACTTACACATTGTTAACTTCACAGATATTCAACTTAAAATTTATGAGCTTTGTCCACATGAGCAATTAACAATTATTATGCGTCGTATTATGATGTACATTTCAGAAGCAATTGCTAAGAAAAATGGTAGTATGGCACTTATTACAGGTGAAAGTATTGGACAAGTAGCAAGTCAAACAATGCATAGTTTAGTATGTACAAATGAAGCTGCTACAATGCCAGTATTTCGTCCTTTAATTGGTTTTGACAAAGAAGAGATTGTACAAATTGCAAAACGTATTGATACATTTGAAACTTCAATTCAACCATTTGAAGATTGTTGTACAATTTTCGTTGCAAAACACCCAGAAACAAAACCAAAACTTGAACAAATCGAACGCTCTGAAAGAGCTTTAGATGAGATCATTGATGAAATGATGCAAAAAGCAATTGATGAAGTAGAAGTGGTTAAAATTCGTTAGTAAAAAGATAACAAAAAAGGTCCACTTAGATTAAGTGGACCTTTTTTAAGTTTCATAAACAAAAGGTATGAGTTCTTTAATGACGTTATCTGCAACGCCGTCATCATAGATGTCTAAGCGAAGTGGTTTGCCTAAATCCAAGCTAAAGATACCCATAATAGATTTAGCATCTATAATATAACGGCCTGATGATAGGTCGAAATCACAATCATATGCATTTATAATATTAACGAATTGTTTTACTTTTTCAATAGAATTAAGTGAAATTTGGATTGATTTCATAAATGAATACCTCCTAGATTAGTCTACATAGCTTAGAACCTATGTAGTTACTTGTATAATATATTTTGAAAAGAAGAATGTCAATAAAAAGAGGTGATTATTTTGAGAAAAGCAGCATTTTATACACTAGGCTGTAAAGTTAATCAATATGATACCGAAGCAGTATTAGAGAATTTTAAAGCGGCAGGATATGAAATTGTAGAGTTTGGCGAATATGCAGATGTATATGTTGTCAATACATGTACAGTAACACACTTAAGTGACCGTAAATGTCGTCAAATGCTTCGTAAAACTAAAAAAATAAATCCAGAGAGCGTACTTGTAGCAATGGGATGTTATGCCCAAATTGCAGCTGATCAAATTAAAGAGCAGGTTGAAGAAATCGATGTAATCGTTGGAACAAATAAGCGTGGACAAATCGTTGAGCTTGTTGATCAATTTTTAGAAGAGCGTATGGATATGCTTAATGTTGTAGATGACATTATGGCTGTTGAAGAATTTGAAGAGTTAAAAATTTCAGATATGGGTGAACGTACACGTGTTTATATAAAAGTACAAGAAGGATGTAATAATTATTGTAGTTATTGTATTATTCCTTACGTACGTGGTAAAATAAGAAGTAGAAAAGAAGAACAGGTTATTGATGAAGTTAAACGTCTAGCAGGTCTTGGGTTTAAAGAAATTGTTTTAACTGGAATACATGTCCTTGCTTATGGGAAAGATTTAGGTAATACTAATTTAATGCAGCTACTAGAACGCGTGCATGAAGTAGATGGCATTGAGCGTATTCGTATGAGTTCTATTGAACCAATTGCGGTAACAGAAGAATTTATTGAAACACTTAAAAGATTACCTAAAGTATGTCATCATTTCCACCTTTCTTTACAAAGCGGTAGTCAAACAGTTTTAAAACGCATGAATCGTAAATATACAAAAGAAGAATATTTAGAAAGCGTACACAGATTACAAAAGTTATGGCCTGATGTAGCACTTACAACAGATATTATTGTAGGTTTCCCTGGTGAAACAGATGAAGAGTTTGAAGAAACATTAGCGTTCGTTAAAGAAGTCGGTTTTGCTCAAATTCATGTATTTCCATTTTCACCAAGGGAAGGTACACCAGCTGCTAAGATGAAAAGTCAAGTAGAACCAGGTGTTAAAGAGAAGCGTGCTAAAACATTAGGTGCATTAGAAAAAGAATTACGTCATGCGTATATGGCAAAACATATCGGTGAAACAATGGAAGTTCTTTTTGAAAAAGCACATGATGCTATACTTACAGGACATACAAGCAATTATTTAAGAGTTAAAGTCCAAGGACAAGAAAACCACGAAAATACTGTTCAATCTGTCGTAATTGATGCTGTAGAAGGCGAATTACTTGTTGGACATTTAAAAAAGTAAATCTTTCTGAGAATATTTTTTAAAATTATATATAGTTTTGTGCAGTATTATGTTATACTAATTATATTGAGGTTGAAGCGTTGGAGGATGAGTAATATGGAAAATATGAATGAAACAATGCAATTTAATTTTGGAAATTTAGATAATATCTCAACAAGAGAAACACTTATGGACGTTTATGTTGCACTAGAAGAAAAAGGTTATAATCCAATTAATCAAATAGTCGGTTATATTATGTCAGGAGACCCAACTTATATTACAAGCCACAATGGGGCAAGAAATAAGATTCGTAAGATAGAACGAGATGAGATTTTAGAAGAATTAGTTACAGCTTATCTCAAAAAATAACAGGGCTGTAGGGACATAAAGAGCCCTACAGTTTTTTTATAAAAGTAACTTCAAGTTGCTCGGTTTTAGGAGGTACGTTTTGCGTATACTAGGTTTAGATTATGGCACAAAAACTACAGGCGTTGCTGTGAGTGATCCACTAGGGTGGACAGCACAAGGTGTAGAAATCATTAGGAGACAAGAAGAAGAGCATCACAAAGCAACTTTAAATCGTATTGCAGAAATCTGTAAGCAATACAAAGTTGAGAAAATTGTGCTCGGTCTTCCTAAAAATATGAATAATACAATTGGTGAAAGAGGAGAAAAAACGCTTCTTTTCAAAGAAAAATTAGAAGCAAAGCTCAAATTACCAGTTGTTACATGGGATGAACGTTTAAGTACGGTAGCAGCAGAAAGTGTTTTATTGGAAGCAGACGTGAGTCGTAAAAAGAGAAAAAATGTAATTGATAAGTTAGCAGCTACAATTATATTACAAAACTATCTAGATGCGAATAGCGGTAAGGGTAGTTTATAGCGAGAAGGAAGTAAAGAAAAAGGAAGTAAAGAAAATGGAAGAAATTCAAAGAATTACATTTGTAGATAAAGAAACAAACGAAGAAATTTTATTTGAAATTGTAGATGAAGTTGTATTAGGCGGCATTAAATATCTTCTTGTAGTGGATGAAGATGATATTTCTACAATTTTAAAGCAAATAAATGAAGCAGATGATGAAATCGAATATGCACTTGTAGAAGATGAAGAGGAGTTCAAAAAAGCAGCTACAGAATTCATGGCAAGTGATGAATACGATATTGAAATCTAATAAATTTAAGTGATGAGGGGCGGAAGAGTAAGTGGACGCTACAAGTTTTAAAGAAAAATTAAAAGAAAAAGGTTGTAAATTAACACTGCAACGTAGAAGCGTATTAGATGTTTTAATTGAACACAGTGACCAACATTTATCGACTGAAGAAATTTATGGTGAGGTTAAGAAAAAATATCCAGAAATTGGACTTGCAACTGTATATCGTACAGTACAGCTTTTTGAAGAGATGGGTATTGTAGATCGACTTAATTTTGATGATGGATGTAGCCGCTTTGAACTGGCAACAGAAGACTCAGTACATCATCATCATCATTTGATTTGTGAAGTATGTAATCGTGTATTTGAAGTAGAAAACGATTTACTTTCAGAAATAGAAGCAGAAATTGAACGTGTATATCAATTTAAAATACATGACCATAACTTAATATTTTATGGAAAATGTAAAAATTGTACAGATAAAGAACAATAGAAAATATATATGGAGGTGTAGTCTTGGTACCAAGAAAAGCTAAAAGTAAATTGCGTATTATTCCATTGGGAGGACTTGGTGAAATCGGTAAAAACATGACTGTCTTCGAATATGAAGATGATATTATGATCGTAGACTGTGGTTTAGCGTTTCCAGAAGATGAGATGCTTGGAATTGACTTAGTTATTCCGGATATTACGTATTTAATGAAAAATATTAATAAAATTAGAGGGATTGTGTTAACTCACGGACATGAGGACACATCGGGGCATTACCTTATATTTTACAAGAAATTAATGTACCAATTTATGGCACTAAATTAACGATCGGTCTCGTTGAAAATAAATTACGTGAGCATAACTTATTAAAAACAACTGAGCGTATTAATGTGTCACAAGGTGAAACAATTAAACTCGGTAATAACTTTAAAGTAGAATTCATTCGTTCAAACCACTCAATTGCAGATGCGGTTATGTTATCTATTTGGACACCAGCAGGTATTGTTATTCACTCTGGTGACTTTAAAGTGGATTATACACCAATTAGTGGTGCACCATTAGATATTCACCGTTTAGCAGAAATCGGTAGAAAACGTGTACTTGCATTAATGGCAGATAGTACAAACGTAGAACGTCCTGGATATACACAATCAGAAAAAGTAGTAGGACAAAAATTCGAAGATGTATTTGCAGCAAATACAGACAAACGTATTATGGTTGCAACATTTGCATCAAATATTGACCGTGTACAGCAGATTATTTATGCAGCAGCTAAATATAAACGTAAAGTAGCAGTTATTGGACGAAGCATGGTAAATGTTGTTAAAACTGCTAGTGAACTGGGGTATTTAACAGTACCAGAAGGCATTATGATTGAGATTAACGATGTAAAACGTTATCGTGATGATCAAGTTGTTTTAATCATGACAGGTAGTCAAGGAGAACCTATGGCAGCTCTTTCACGTATGGCAACATCTGATCATAAACAAATCGATATTAAACCTGGAGATGTGATTATCTTAAGTTCAACACCTATTCCAGGAAACGAGAAAACAGTTTCTAAAGTTATTAATGAACTTTGTAAAAAAGGTGCAAAAGTTGTACGTGAAGATACACACGTATCAGGACATGCGGCACAAGAAGAACTTAAATTATTACACATATTAGTGAGACCAAAATACTTTATTCCAGTACATGGTGAATATAGACACTTACAAAAACATGCTGAACTTGCTATGGAGCTTGGTATGCGTCGCAATAATATTCAAATCCCTGCTATTGGTGAAGTCATTGAACTTTCAAATGATGGTTGTAAAGTAGTTGGTAATGTGCCATCAGGTCAAGTTTTAGTAGATGGACTTGGTGTAGGTGATGTAGGAAATATCGTCTTACGTGATCGTAAACATTTATCACAAGATGGTTTATTAATCGTTGTAATGACATTAGAAAAAGAATCTGGTATGGTAGTTGCTGGACCAGATATTATTTCAAGAGGTTTCGTATACGTAAGAGAAGCAGAAAATCTTATGGATGAAGCGAAAGCTGTTGTACGTAAAGCATTAGATCGTTGTGAGCAAAAACATATTGTTGAATGGTCACAAATTAAGACAATCGTTAAAGATGATTTAAGAGAATTCGTATGGCAAAAAACTAAACGTAGTCCAATGATCTTACCAATTATCATGGAAGTATAAAAATTAAAACAGCTGAAGCATTAATTTGCTTCAGCTGTTTTTAATTTATAAAGATTTAAAATGATTTTTTCAGCCATTTTACGTTCTGCATCACAATTGGCTTCATTAAGTTTAAAGGCAGTATTTGCAGCGAGTAAATGACAACCTAAACAAGCATTACAAAGCCTTTTGGCGAAACAATCTTTACAATATTCATTTTGACTTTTACTAAAAGCTAAGAACTTATTTTGAACAGTTAAAAATGCTTCGTTAGTAAAAACGTTTTCATCGTTTATATTTCCCATATAAAGAGGTGCATGGTCTGTAAAAGTAAAGCAAGGGAATATATTTCCGTCACTTGAAACAGAAAGTGTATTGAAACCTGCTTCACAAATAAAATCATTTTTAATTTTCTTAGAGACTAATGCACTAATAGGTCTTTGGAGCATATTGTATAACACATTATCAGGGACTTCATCATGAAATACATCATCGATAGAGTCAATAAAAGGTGTGAAATCCTTGAGTGTAGTAGCACAATGACAGTCACCAGTAGCAGGCGCAATATGTACTTCGATACTTTCACCAAATGTTTCACGAATATGTTTCATAATATCAATGATACGAATACTATGTTCAATATGATATTGAGAATAAGTTACTTCTATTGTATCAGGTTGAGTAGTGTATTTTTGAAGCTTCTTGATATTTTCAATAATGCGTGTACTGCTCCCTTGATTATTTGGGAAAACTCTTATAAGATCATTAACAGTAGGATTACCATCATAACTTACAGTAACAGTCATATTATAAGTATTAATTAGATCAATAAATTCATCACTTACGTCAACACCATTTGTAACGAGTCCTATTGTTGTAGGATTAGAGAGTGTTTTATTTTTTTCAGTAATGTATTCACAAATATATTTCATAACAGGGAGGTTTAATGTAGGCTCTCCACCAAATAATTGAAGGAGGTCAATACTTTCAAAGTGATTATAGAAAGCATCTAAAGCTTTTTTTGCTGTTTCGATGGTCATTAGGTTTTCAGTACTACCATATTGGCCATGATTTGCATAACAATATTTGCACCTTAGATTACAGGTATTAGAAATGTTAAAAATAAGTCTACGAAGCTTATTTAAAGAAGGTGTAGGAATGGAAACGGTATTGTAACTAGCAAGATATTCTTTGAATTGTTGTAAGTCATCGTGGCTTAAATCATAACGTGAACAAAGTGTCTCATCAGGTGTATTTGCATCTATATCGAGAATGAGTGATTTAGTAAGCAGATTAACTGCAAAAAAACGAGCAGTTTCACCAAAGTAAGCTAATTGAATTGAATCATCTTCAATAAAATGTATATTCATATTTCACCTCATTTGTATCATAATGTACATAGATTATAAGAAATAATTTATGTATGAAATATTAAGTAATGTAAATTAATTAGCAACTGTAATATCTTTGATTGAAAAAGTTGTTATTGGTGGTGCAATAAGACCTGTAGGACGAGTAGGGATTTTAGATTCAAAAGGGAATACTGATAGGCTTACACCACCATTGATTTCTTTAGCATCTTCTAAAACAATTTCTTTAAATAAAAATTTATTATTTTTCATATGAATCACTCCTTAGTAATTAAAAAATATTTTATTTTAAAGTATTTTTTAATACCAATATCTATTTTGTCAAGCTCAATAGTTTTTTCAGGTACTGCAATTATACCAGAAGTACGGATAGGTGGTAAAATAACTTTGTCAGTAATAATTGCACCACCATTAATATTTTTAGCATCTTCTAAAACGATTTCTTGAAGCATAAGTTTACTGTTTTTCATAAGAACACCTCCATAGAGATTATTTGAAGTTAATAGATGTTTTTTTCATCTTTTCATTTAAGATTTTTACACCTATGTTATTAATAGGCACAAAATCGTCGATACGTCTCATGAGACTAGCTGGACGAGGTGGTGGAATGATGCGTTTAGAGAGTTCAGGAAGTTCTTTACCACCAATAATTTCCCTAGTATCTTCTAAAAGTATTTCTTGAAATATAAATTTATTATCTTGCATGTAGATCCCTACTTGTGATTTGATACTACAGTATTCAAAAATACATTTATGCAATTAGTTCAATATAACCTATGTACAAAAATAGTTTAGCATAAAAATGATAAAAATAACACAAAAATTTCTGAATATTGCAAAAATATTCAACTTTATAGTGATATGATAAAAAAGGCTGATAGAAAACTAGCAGCCTTTGAGAATTATTTAAAGTTTCTCTAACTCCTTATGGAGTTTTTTTAGTGCTTTTTTTTCAATGCGAGAAACATAGGAGCGGGAGATGCCCATTTCTTCAGCTATTTCCCGTTGCGTTTGTTCTTGCCTATTATAAAGACCATAACGACGTAGAAGTATTTCTTTTTCACGAGGCTTTAAGAGGGTCTTGATATGCATATAAAGGCGTCTAACCTCAATATCTAAATCAACTTGATCAAAAATTGTATCACCATCTATACAAAGAATATCTAGTAAAGATATTTCATTTCCTTCTTGATCAGTGCCAATAGGCGCTTGCAATGAAGTTTCATTTTTCTTTTTTACGCTCAGAACGAATATTCATTAATATTTCATTATCAATACATCTTGCTGCATAGGTTGCAAGTCTGGTGCATTTAGAGGCGTCAAAAGAAGTAATCCCTTTAATAAGACCAATAGTGCCAATAGAAATTAAATCATCCATTTCAGAGTTGGCGTTATTATACTTTTTAACAATGTGGGCCACTAGTCTTAAATTGTGTTCAATGAGAATATTTTTAGCGTTTTCATTGCCCTGCTGATAAAGCTCTAGATAATATTTTTCCTCTTCTGCTGTAAGCGGTTGAGGAAAGGAAGTAATGCTACTAAAATACGAAAAACAGAATAAAGGTAGCATAGACATACCTCCATATGGAAGGGCTCATATTTATTATATGAATGACAGGTTGGAATGGTGTATGTACTTTTAAAATAGTTAAGAAAATATCTAATAGAAAAGAGAGAATAAGCAGTAGCTTTATAATAATAAGGTTAGGAATATAACTGTACAAATGAAGCATTAAGAAAAGTAAATAAAGATGTAGTGGTATATCCTAACACAATCGTTATGGTTCATCCAAAATGTAATGAAGAAATTACAGAGAAAGTAGATTCTGCTACTGCTGAAAAAGTAGTGAGTTTAATTACAAAAATGTATAAATATTTTGATAAATAATCTTTAAGAAAAATCAGCTAGGAGAAGTTAGAAGCTTTTCCTAGCTGATTTTTTCTTTTTTAATATAAAATTTTAAAAAAATATATAAATTTAAAAAAGTATGATATACTAATAGCATATTTTATATTAATAAGGGGGGAATTTAAGGCTAATGAAAAAAGGATATATACTTATAGCACTTATGGTGATGTTAGTTGGAACTGGGTGTGGATATCAGAAGGATGCAAATCAAGGTAAAGCAGTTACAGCAGAAACTACCACAGATGCTAAAAAGCAGACATTAGAGTTTTATGGGCAAGTAATAGATGGTGAAGGTGAAGAAATTTTTGTAGATTTTCCAGGATATATTGAAAAGGTTTATGTAAAAGAGGGCATGATTGTTAATAAGGGTGATGTATTAGCAACTTTTAATAATACAGATTATTTAGCTGAAATTGCAGCATTAAAAAGTGAAATTGCAATTGATGAAGTTAAGTTGCAACAATTAAAAGCAAATGTTAATCCTTTAGTAGCAGATATACAATATACACAAAGTCAATTAGAGCAATATCAGGTATACAAATCAGATGAAGATAGTGCAGAACTTTTGATTTTAAAACAAAAGCTGCAGGTTAAAGAAAAAGAATTACAAAAAGAAGAAAAAACATATAATGATTATCAAGCATTATATGAAGTAGGTGGTATTGCAGAAACAGAATTAGTTAAAGTAGATCAAAATATTACAGAAACAAAAGCAGAAATAGAAGAAATTAAACTTCAAATGCAACAAATAAAAGATAAGTATAGTAAAGAAATAGATAATTTAGAGGACAAGCTTACTTCTTTAAATCAGCAATTAGATTATAATCAGGCAAATGAAGTATATAATTTACAAGTTGCTGAGTTAGAACTTAAGCAAAAGAATGAAGAATTAAAACAAAAAGAAGTAGATTACATACAGCACATATTCAAAAGGATGCAATTGTTGCAGATCAGGATCAAATGATAGTATATGATATCCAATGCATGAATGGAACACGCATACAAGATGCTGAAACAACACTTATGAAATTAATGAATACAAAGGATTTATTAGTAAGTATTCATGTATCAATGGAGTATAGTGGATATGTCAAAGAAGGCAATGCAGTTGACTTAGAATTTGCTAACAATAAGGGGAACATTGTAAAAGGGGAAGTAAGTAGAATCTCAAATAGAGCAACTGAAGTAAATGGGGAATTAGGATTCGATGTAGAAATCAAATTAAATGAGCAAGTAGATTCCTTAAGAATAGGAACAGAAGTAGTTGCAAATGTTTATATCGATTAAAAATTTAACCATAGTGTATGGGTGTATCCATATACTATAACATGAAGGTAGGGGGGAAAATGAATTTTAATGATAATATACCAATTTATATTCAGATTATAAATAGTATAAAGAAGGATATCGTATCAAGTAAGTTGCAAATTGGCCAAAAGATTTTATCAGTAAGAGAAATGGCAGAATATTATAATGTTAATCCAAGTACAGTACAAAGAGCTTATCAGGAACTAGAAAAGAGTAAGGTAATTAATGTACAAAGGGGTTTGGGGACATTTATAACTGATAAGAGTGAGATGATTGAAGAAATAAAAGTAGATATGGCTGACAATCTAACCAGTCATTTTATTGAAGAAATGATGGGCATTGGATTTACATATAATCAAATAGTTGAAAATATCTCTAGGTATGCTCGAAGGGAGTGATAAAATGATAGCTAGTTTAGTAATGCATGATGTCTATAAAATGTATGGTAAGAAAGTAGCACTAGAGCATATAGAGTTAGAATTAGAAAGTGGTATGATAATGGGCTTAGTTGGAGGAAGTCAGAGTGGTAAGACAACATTACTAGAACTTATTATGGGTTTAATAAAAGCAGATAAAGGAAGTATAGAAATTGCAGGTTCACCTGTAAGTAAGCTAACCAAAAAAGATGTGGCATATTTGCCAAAAGACAATCATTTATATGCTTGGATGACGATTAAAGAGGCAATACACTTTTTTAAAAAGGTATATAAGAATTTTGAAACTCAAAAAGCTGAAGAGCTATTAAAAGATTTAGCATTAGAGAGAAAGATTGCTACACTATCACATGATGAACTTATGCTTGTAAAGTTTGCACTTACAGTAAGTAGAAATACAAAAATTTATTTATTCGATGAGCCATTTTTAGGTGTGACACCTTTAGTACAAAAGCAAATGGGCCAATGGTTAATAAAAAACTATACTGAGGATAAAACTGTTATTATTGCAACCTCTAACCTACAAACTGTTGAGGGTTTATTAAATTATGTTACGTTTTTAAAAGATGGTAAGATAATATTAAAAGGGGAAACGGATTTATTAATTGAAGACAGAGGGCAATCCCTTTATGAAATTTATAAGGAGGTAGTAAGTAATGTTAGAGTTAGTTAAGTGTGATATTAGAGGAAGGAAAAATAAAATTGTTTTAATGAGTGCATTATTAGTTATAAGCCATATATTAATGTTATTGACTTTTCAATGGTCTTCTGCCGTGGAAAAGGGAAGTGGTCTTTCATTTATGATGGATGGCTCATTAAATAAATTATCTGTATTTAGTTTAGTATTAGCAATTAGTTTAAGTGGAATAAGTTTGTTGATTGCAGTTATTCATGGTATTAAAAGTTTAGTTGTTGAATTAGTTGGAAATCAAGGTAAATTAAGCTTTTCTATACCAGAACAAAGTTCAAAAATCATATATATAAAATTAATAGCAACATCTATTGAGTACATCACATATTTTATTATTATTTGTATTTTTTGCGTATTACATATAGGAAAAGGTGTTGCAAGTACACAAGGTTGGCAAAGTGTAGTCTATATGTTGGATGATTTAGTATATACTATTTTAATTGCAGCAATTACATATATTAGTTTTATGACACTTGTATACTTTTCAATGATTTTAGCAAAAGGTGTTTTTAAAGTTAAAAGTGGTTTCGCTGTGATATCTATTATTTTTATTGTAGTAATAGGGAGTATTATAGATAAGTTAGAGACTTTGATTGAAAAAGCAGCACCAGTTTATATAGAATTACAAAGCTTACGAATTGGAAATGTGGCAACAGCATCTATTACAGAATTTAGTGTGGTTAAACTAGTTATTGATTTAATATGCATTATTGTTTTTTTAAGATTGTCATCTTATATTGTAGATAAAAAATTAAGCTTAGAGTAAAGATATTATCATATAGTATACTAAAGAAGAAAGGGGGAATAAGAAGACAATTATGAGAATGATCTTAAAGATGCTATTTAGGAATATTATGAGCAAGAAAATGAGATGTTTTTTGATTATATTTTCTATTATGCTTTCCACAGGTGTATTTTTTGCATCAATTGCAATATCAGATAGTTTTTTAGAAAGTGTAACAAATTCCATAAAAGTAGTAGTAGGTGTAGCAGATTTAACAATTACACCTACAGAAGAGACAAGGTATCAATTTGTCAGTAGGAGTAATTTAGAGCCTTATAAAGATGATATTGACTATATATATGGTGAAATGGATACGAGTGCAATATATAAAGTGAGTCAGAAAGAAAAGGTCGCATTAAGTATAAGAGGGATGGAGATAGAAGCCTTAGATATACTTTATCCCTTTGGAATTGTAGATGAAATTAATGCTAATGAATTTAATGGGAAAAAGGCTCTCATTGGAAAAGATTTTGCAAAGACTTATGACTTAAAAGTAGGAGATAGCCTTAAACTTCAAATCAATGGTTATAATTATCACTTTGAGATTTGTGGGATAGCTGCTGCTAAAGGACCTTTTAACAAAGCAAAGGGAGCAACAACATTAGTCATTCCAAAAGATTGTATGAGACAATTAATGAAATTAACTGGCAAAGATAATAGACTATTTATTAAATTTAAAGATGGCGCTGATGTAGATAAACTTTTAAAGGAAATAGAAAGTGATTATGCAACATATGAAGTAAAAAGAGTATATAATAATCAATCTTTAAAATTACAATTAGCCAATATACAATCTATATTTTTAATATTATCAGGCATTGTATTATTTATGAGTGCTTTTATTATTTGTTCTTCATTCAAAGTCATTGCAGTAGAGCGTATTCCAATAATTGGAACATTACGAAGCATTGGAGCTACTAAAAAGGTAACCAACGCTATTTTATTGGGTGAAAGTTTAATATATGGTTTAGTAGGTGGTAGCTTAGGGTTAATATTAGGTGTAGGGTTACTTTATGTATTATCTATTGTGATGCAAGATATGGCTAATGTTGCACCAGGACTTGAATTACGTACTTCAATTACATATACAGCATTGCAACAAATCATCGTTTTTTCAGTGGCAATGATATTAAGTCTAATCAGTGCAATGATTCCAATTATAAAAACTTCTAGTTTAGAGATTAAAGCAGTTATTTTAAGGACGTTTGAAGATACTGAACAAAATAAAAAAGTAGGTTTGTTTATAGCAGTAATTTGTTTAATCGCTACATATGGTTTAACGATACCAACCTATGACCCAGATGATAATCTAGGTTTAGGAAGTGCATTATTTCTTACATTAATAGCGATTGTTTTAATAATACCTTATCTTGTTAAGATATTTACTAAAGTATTCGGCTGTGCATATAATGTGATATTTGGAAATATTGGACTAATTGCAACGAAGAATCTAAATGATAATAAATGCATTATTAACAATATTATCATGCTAGCTATAAGTATAGCTATTTTAATTACAATTAATACATCGGGTTATAATATGGTACTTTCTAGTTTGAATAGCTATAAGAACGCTTATTTTGATATCAGTGTAAGTAGTGCGAAATATGACAAGCATTTAGCAAGTAAGTTTAAAAATATAACGGGTATAGCAGATGTTTATGAGAACTATGAATTTGATGATTTAAAAGTTGAAGGAACAGACCAGGTAATTGGAACTGTTAAAGGAATTGATACTGAAAAGTTTTTAGAGTTTTGGTCATTAAGCAGTAAAGAAAATTTAGAACCACTAATAGCTCAATTAGATAATGGTAGGAAAGTGTTACTTTCTAATCAACTTAAGACAAGTTTAAAAGTTGAAAAAGGTGATTTAGTTCAATTAAAAACAGAGAGTGGCACAAAAGCATATGAGGTAATAGGATTTTTTAATAATTTTATGAATGACAGTGATTATGCTATTGTATCAAAATCATTTATAAAGTTAGATATGAAAAATAATGAAAGTAGTTCATATTATTTAAAGGCAAGAAAGGGACAAGAACTAACTGAAATTACCGAGAATCTAAAAAATATATATTCTGATTATGGGTTAAAAATGTATACGAAAAAACAGTTAGAATTAAATGAAATAGAAGATAATGCGAATAGCACATCTCTTATGCAAAGTTTTTGTATTATAGCAATTGTAATAGGATTTTTTGGTGTCGTTAATAATCTAGTATTAAGTTGTATACAGCGCAAACATGCATTAGCTATGTTTAAATCTATAGGGATGAGTAAAGTACAAGTAACGACAATGCTTATGATAGAATCTTTAACCAGTGCCTTAATAGGTGGAATTATGGGGGCTATAGGTGGTATTTTGATGTCATATATTATGTGCGCTGTAAATAAAGAAAGCTTTCAGATGCAAAGCATTTTAGTATATATTTATATCTTAACAGGTATTGTAGTCATGTTAGGAACATCCATCATACCAATAAGAATATTTGCGAAGTTAAAGATTGTTGAATCTTTAAAATATGAGTAGTTGTATGAAAACAGTCATATAATTAAAAAGTGAACCTTTAGATGATAGATATAAGTATGTTTATTATTTAGGGGTTCACTTTTTATGTGTACACTTTTTTATCAAAAAGAGTATGAAACAGGCATTGCTAAATTAGTTTAAAATAGAAATAATTTGAAGAAAAAACTATGTATAAAATAAATAAATAGAAATAAATTTTTTGTAAAAAACAACTATATAAAAAA
>NZ_BBCG01000046.1 GCF_001311925.1 Cellulosilyticum ruminicola JCM 14822 | reverse complement strand
AAATAAAAGGTTAAAGGCGAATAAAAAGATTCGTTAATAATTGTGTTTAGTTTTGGAAGTATAAAAAATATTGACATAAGTTAATGAATGTGATATACTTCTTAAGTAATCAGATAAGTAAAATATATTCCTCGATAGCTCAGCGGCAGAGCATTCGGCTGTTAACCGAAGGGTCGTAGGTTCGAACCCTACTCGGGGAGTTTTCAATAGAATAGTATTGAATATATAAAAGGCCCGTTGGTCAAGCGGTTAAGACATCGCCCTTTCACGGCGGTAACACGAGTTCGATTCTCGTACGGGTCATTTTGGTGACGATGCGCTTGGGGGACACACCCGTTTCCATTCCGAACACGTTGGTTAAGACCTAAGCGGCTGATGATACTTGGCTGGAGATGGCTTGGGAAAGTAAGTGGTTGCCAAATTATGGCGGCATAGCCAAGTGGTAAGGCAGAGGTCTGCAACACCTTCATCACCAGTTCAAATCTGGTTGCCGCCTTTAATCTTAAATTAATAGGTTTAAGGTGATATTCCTCGATAGCTCAGCGGCAGAGCATTCGGCTGTTAACCGAAGGGTCGTAGGTTCGAACTACTCGGGGAGTTTAATTATTATTACTAATAATTACATATTAATAAATATATAATTTAGTAGATGGCGGCATAGCCAAGTGGTAAGGCAGAGGTCTGCAACACCTTCATCACCAGTTCAAATCTGGTTGCCGCCTTAGTTAAAAAGAGATTAAAGTATTAACTTTAATCTCTTTTTGTTGTTTAAAATATAATTAGTAAATTAAAGATGATTAGAGTAACACAGTTAAAAAAGATTGTTAAATGCAAAAATGAAACAAGATGCAATTCTCATTAATACAGCACGTGGTGAATTACGAGACGTTGATGCTATTATTAGAGGAATTGAAAGCGGTAAATTAGGTGGATTTGCTACAGACGTACTTGAATGAGAATCTCAAATCTTCTTCAAAGATTTATCAGAAGGTACTATTAAGTACTTTGCCTATCGTATAAAGAAAGCTACATTAAATATGGAACCAGAAGAGATTAGTAGGTTATATACGCAAAAAGAAATCATTTTAAATAGTGTACAAGAAGGTATTATTGCATTAGATACTAGAAATCAAATTAGTGAAATGAATGAAAGAGCTGCAAGGTTATTAGAAGAAGAGTTATTGGATAAATTACGATTTAATTTACAGGAAAAGCGTTTTAGTAGAATGCAGGAATATTGCATTCACTTAAAAAAGTTGTTTATAAGTATTCAACCTGTAATAAGAGAAGAGGTATATTTAGGTGCTGTTATTACAATTTTGGATCAAGAAGAAATTAACCGCATTGCTAAAGAGATTACTGGAGTAGAAGAGATTAATAAGAACTTAAGAGCTACTGTGCATGAGTTTAAGAATAATCTACATGTGATATTGGGATTATTACAGCTGAAGGTGAAGAAGCAAAGAAATATATTCAGCAGATACAAAAAACTAAGGCAGAAGAAGAAAATCAATTTAGTTATGTAAAAGACTATTATGTAAGAGCACTTTTATTAAGTAGATGTATTATGGATAAGGAGAGACAAGCTATGCTAATAGTAACAGAAGATTCTTATCTTGAACGTACTCATGGTTATATAGATTCTCATGATTTGATTACGATTATAGGAAACCTAATAGAAAATGCACTTGAAGCATGTAGCAAGGCTGATATAAATGATAAAGATGTTATTGTAAATTTACAGGAAGATGAAGAGCGAATTATTATTGAAGTAAGTGATTATGGTGAACAGATTCCACTAGAAATAAAAGAAAACTTATTTGAATTAGGCACCTCATCTAAAGGAGAAGGAAGAGGTACTGGGCTATATTTAGTAAAAAATCGTATCGCCTTATATAATGGAGACATTAAGCTGATAGAAGAAGAGGGAGAGAAGCTACTTGAAGTAACACTTCCTAAAGGAGTAGTATAAAAATGAGTAAAGTATTAATCGTAGAAGATGATCCAATGGTAGGATTGATTAACAAGAAATATTTAGAACAGATGGGAATCATGACTAGTTATGGACCTGTAATGATAGAAGAAGAAGTTTTTAAATATGTAGAGAGTGAAAAAATTGATTTAATCCTATTAGATGAGTATTTACCACAGAAGAAAGGTATGGATATCTTGAAAGCATTACGTGATAAAGGGTTTTATTGTGATGTGATTATGATTACAGCAGCTAATAATCAAAATGAAGTAGAAAAAGCGTATGCCTATGGTGTAATTGATTATTTAATAAAACCATTTGAGTTTGAACGCTTTCAAGAAGCTATAGAAAAGCATTTAAAAAGAAGACAGTGGCTTAATAATAAAGGAACGATTAAGCAAGTGGATATTGATCGTATAGAAGAGAGAGATGAAACAAATATAGAATTACCAAAAGGGAAAAATAAAAGAATCCTAGATAAAATTATTGCTTTCTTACAACAAGAACCAGAGAAGGTATGGACTTTAAGAGAACTTGCTAAAGCAATACAAATTAGTAATGTAACGATTAAAAAGTATATGGATTATTTAGAGGAAACACAGCAGATTGACGTTAAGTTAACTAGTGGAAATGTAGGAAGACCTGAACATCAATATAAGCTTAAAAGTAATCAATACAAAATATAAATCTTAATAATCGATGAAAAATTTTGAATAGAAAATAATAAGTTGAAAAAGTATTTAAAATAACATAAAATGGTGTTAATAAATTTTATGGAGGGGTAGGAATATGGGATATGATAAATATAAGTATTATGGTTTTTTAGGTTTATTATCTTTAATTGGATTAAAAGGTTTTAGTACAGAAAACTATATGTGGTGTTTATTCTTTATCAACTATTTATGGTTTACTTTCTTTTATGAAAATAGCATTGTATATAAAATGAAAATGTTTAATAAAGCATAAATACCTGCAGCGCAAATAATAATTTATTAACGAGAAAGACTATCTAAAAAAGATAGTCTTTTTTGGGCATATATTAGACAAAAAAACTAAGGGAAAGTATAATAAAAGTCATTAAAAAGTGTATAATCATCATAAAAAATGGTTATAAAGAAAAGGAGGATGCGCATGAACTATCAAGTTGGAGATGTTGTACAAATGAAAAAGCCACATCCATGCGGTACAAATGAATGGGAAATCCTACGTGTGGGTGCAGATTTTAAGTTACGCTGTATTGCATGTAATCATTTAATTATGATACCACGTATAAAGTTTGAAAAAAGCGTAAAAAAGATTCTGAGACAAGCAGTAAACAATGAATAAGATTAAAAAAATTAGACAAAAATTTACCTATATTTGCTAAATTTTTAATTAGCAAAAAGGCTTGTTTTTCATAATCTTTTGTGGTATCATATAAAACTGTAATGTAATCCTTGCTCTACACATCGATGTAGGGCCAAAGACCAGAAGGAGGTGTCATAATGAAAAATTATGAATTATCAGTTGTGTTATTCTCAACATTAAGCGAAGAAGAAAGAGTAGCGACACTTGAAAAAGTGAAAGAACTTATCGTACGTTTCGGTGGAGAAATCACAAACGTTGACGATTGGGGCAAAAGAAAACTTGCTTACGAAATCGAAAAACAAAGAGAAGGTTTCTATTACTTCATTCAATTCAATGCTGAAACTTCTGCTCCAGCAGAAATCGAAGCTAGAGTTCGCATCATGGAACAAGTTCTTCGTTACTTAATCGTATCTCTTGAAGATAAATAATAATTTCCTGAAGGAAGGGGTCTGAGTATGAACAAAGTTATATTAATGGGACGTTTGACTAGAGATCCAGAAGTGCGCTATTCTCAATCAGCTAATCCAGTTGCAGTAGCAAGATACGGAATTGCTGTAAGAAGACAATTTGCAAAACCAGGTGAACAAGATGTTGATTTCTTCAATATCGTATCATTCGGTAAAGCAGGAGAATTTGCTGAGAAGTACTTCAGAAAAGGCCAAATGGTTGCTGTTGTTGGACGCTTGCAAGTAAATACTTGGGAAGACCAACAAAAAGTGAAACATACATCAATTGATGTAGTCGCAGAAGAACAACACTTTGCAGAGAGCAGATCTTCAGCAGAATCTCGTGGTGTAATGATGGATGCTCCAACTAGTGCACCCGCACCAAGTTCCTCTTCAGGAAATTCAGCAGTAGGATTTACACCTACTACTAACTTTGAAGAAGATGACGATTTACCATTTTAATTAGAAACAGTAATTAAAGAAGGAGGGAATACACAATGGCAATGCAAAAAAGACATAATCGTAGAAGACGTAAAATAAATCAATTTGCTGGTGATAAAATCAAAAAAATCAACTACAAAGATATCAATACTCTTAAGAAATTTATCTCTGAAAGAGGTAAAATTCTTCCAAGAAGAATCACTGGTAACTCAGCTAAAGCACAACGTAAACTTACAGTTGCTATCAAACGTGCAAGACACATTGCACTTTTACCATACACACAAGATTAATTTTTGATACATTAGCACATTATATAGAGAGAAACAGGCACAAATACCAAACAATATGCACACACCACTGCTTAGCCGGCAGTGGTTTTTTTATTTTCATTTCTTGTGTATAGGGTACTACTAGAATTAAAAGTCGAATCTATGGTATAATAATACAACGTATATTTATTTTGATAGAATAATACAATCAGTATGTTAATATTAATAAGTAGTTTATATTACTTAAAATATAAAAAATAGATAACGTAGTTGATTAAAATACAAAGGAGGGACGATTTTCAATGAAACAAGATACAAAAAAACGCTTACATTGTGTGTATTACTTGTATTTTATATCATTTTAGCAATACCGGGTATATATAATATAGGTACAACAATTATTTTACCTTTTGTAGTGATACCACTTACGCTGTATTTGATAAAAAATACTTTAGGGTATAAGACACATATTTTATACCATGTGGCGACGTTATTAGCTATTTATGCATTAACAGCAAGCATAGAAAGTTGTTTGATTTATATTACTGGTATTATTGTACCAGCATATGCTGTAGCATATTTTTATAAAAAGAAGTATCCTTTACCAAATACAATTATGTATGCTGGCATTATAAGTGGAGTTGCTTGTTTAATTTATCAGGGACTTATGAAATGGTTAGGTATGAATTATGAACTTGAGTACATCCTTCTTATTGAAGAGTTGAAAAACGCATTATTACCTATTGTGACAGCGCAGCTTACTGCAACATCGAAGGTGGTAGATAAAGGGCTTGAAGTACAATTGGTGCAAATGTTTATAGGCAATTTAGATTTAATAAAACAATTGTTTGCTTCAATGATAATTATACACACTTTTATTTGTACAATTATACAAGTACTTATTACACATATTATTTTACGACGTAAGGATAAAGAATTGCCTAAGTTTGGTCAGTTGTTAGATTTTAAAATATCTAGGTTATTATTAGTAGTACTCGCAGGGGCAATATTGCTAGTAGCTACAGCAACTGATTCATTAAGTAGTACAATGATTTTAGGTATGAATGTAGTTGTAATCATGTATATGTTATTTATGTTATTAGGGCTTCTTAGTGTTATTGGAATCATTAAAAAATCATCAATTAATAAGGGGTTAAAAATCATAAGTAGTATTTTCTTGGGTGTTTTAATAATAGTATCGCCTACACTTCTTATACTATTTGGCTTTCTTGATACAGTTTTTAATTTTAGGAAAGTAACAATTGTGGTTTAATACACAGAAAGGATAGGGATATGAAGAAACTTTTTGGGAATCATTCTTCTTATGCAATATGGATATTAAGGCTTTCGCAGCTTTTAATGATTATAGGCATTATTTTGCAGTCTGTTAGGTTATTTCATGTACCCCATGCTATTGTGAGCTTAAGCATATTTGTAATGTTGTTGGCGATTACAGTAGTTGCAGAGAGAAGAATAAATAATTTTATAAAGGCGCAGATTTCACAGTGTGTAGAGGAATTGACTACAATTAAAGATACAATGTTTGCTAATTCTCAAATACCTGTTGCTATTATAGAAGAAGCAGGTGAGATTATGTGGTTTAATAAAACATTTTCAGACATTTGTGAAGAAGAAGTAACTATTGGGTTAGACATTAAAGGAGTTATACCAGATATTAAAGTAAATGAATTTAGTGGGTTAGAGAATATACCGCCTATGATGATGGAACTTAAAAATAAAAAGTTTGATTTAAATATAGAAAAAATAGATGGTGAAAAAACTCGATTTGTTTTATATTTCTTAGATACAACAGAAAATGAATTTTTAAAGAAACAAATCAGTGATCAACGTTGTATGATGGGATATTTGTGTATTGATAACATTGACGAGATTACACATAGTATAGAAGAAGTTAGAAGACCTATGCTGCTTGCTATTATTGATCGTAAGATTAATTTATGGTTTAAAGAGCGTGAAGTAGTTATTGCTCGTATTGAACGTGATAAATATATCATGATTTTCAATCGTAAAGAACTTGAAAAAATGGAGCAGACTAAATTTGATTTATTAGATGAAATGCGTCATATACAAGTAGGAAATGAACTTCCAGTTACAATTAGCATAGGAATAGGGAATAACATTAAATCACTTACAGGTTCTAAAGAAGATGCGAGAATTGCATTTGATTTAGCCCAGGGACGTGGTGGAGACCAGGCTATTATTAAGCATCATGATAAATATACTTTCTATGGTGGTAAAACTAAAGAAGTTGAAAAGAGTGCCCGTGTAAAAGTTAGGATTAAGGCTTATGCCTTCAAAGAACTTTTACATGAAGCTGATAAAGTATTTATTATGGGACATAAAGGCATAGATATGGATTGCTTAGGAGCGGCTATGGGAGTTTATCGTGCATCTGCACTTATGGGTAAGAAGGCACAGATTATATTAAGAGAACCTACCTTTGCGATTAAGGCTTTGTATGATAGAATAATAGAATCAAAAGAATATGAAGATTTATTTATAACACCTGAAGAAGCTGAAAAAGAAATTAAAAAAGATACTTTACTTGTTATAGTAGATGTTCATAGAAAAAGTTATATAGAATGTCCTGAATTCTTAGATAAGTTTGAAAAAGTGGTCGTATTTGACCATCATCGCCGTAGTACTGATTTTATTGAAGATGCAGTACTTACTTATGTAGAACCATTCATTTCATCTACATGTGAGATGATTTCAGAGATTTTAAATTACTTAAGCGACAAAATTAAATTAACCCCTATTGAAGCAGATGCACTTTTAGCAGGGATTACTATTGATACAAAGAACTTTATGTCTAAAGCAGGGGTTAGAACCTTTGAGGCGGCAGCTTTTCTAAGAAGAAATGGTGCAGATAGTACGAGAGTACGTATGTTATTCCAAGATGATATGGAAATATATAAAGTACGTGCTACAGCTATTAAGGAAGCTGAGATTTGGGATGGGAATTTAGCAATTGCCGATGTCAATGGGGCAGCACCTCATGCGAATATTATAGCAGCACAGGTTGCTGATGAACTTCTTAATATTAAGGGAATTGAGGCTTCATTTGTATTAACACCTCAAGAAGAATATATCATAATTAGTGCTAGAGCATTAAATAAAGTTAATGTACAACGTATTATGGAGTTATTAGGTGGCGGTGGTCACTTAGGTATTGCGGGGGCACAAATTAAAGATGTTTCATTACAAGAGGCTAGAATACTACTACAAGATGCAATAACTAAATATAATGAGGAAGGTGAATCAAAATGAAAGTAATTTTAACACAAGATGTAAAAAAAGTTGGTAAAAAAGGTGATTTATTGGAAGTAAAAGATGGATATGCACGTAATGCATTATTCCCAAAAGGGTTAGCAGTAGAAGCAAATGCTGTAAACATGAATAATAGAAAACTAGAGCAAAATGCAGCAGCTAAACGTAAACAACATGAATTAGATGAAGCTAAAGCAGTTGCTGAAAAACTTAATGAAAAAGAAATCAAAATACCAGTAAAAACTGGTGAAGGTGGAAAAGTATTTGGTTCTGTTACATCAAAAGAAATCGCAGAAGTAATTAAAAAAGATTTAGGTGTAGCAGTAGATAAAAAGAAAATCCAATTAAAAGATCCAATTAAAGGATTAGGTGGATTAAAAGTAACAATTAAATTACATCCACAAGTATTTGCAACAGTGAGCGTTTTTGTTGTAGAAGCATAATTAATGACTATATAAGACGATAATATATTATAACAAATATAATACAAAAGAAGAGGAATAGGCTATGGAGCAAGTACCTAATATGAGAATTCCGCCACATAGTTTGGAGGCGGAACAGTCTGTTTTAGGTTCCATGATTTTAGATCATGAAGCTGTTATTGTTGCTAGTGAAATATTACGACCTGAAGACTTTTATAGACCTGATCATGAGCAAATTTATGCAGCTATTATTGAGCTATATACAAGCGGAAATCCTATAGACCTTATTACTATCCAGGATAAATTAGTTCAAAAGGGCGTATTAGAACAGATAGGTGGTTTAGCTTATGTGGCTGAACTTGCAAGCAGTGTACCTACATCAGCCCATATTAAACAGTATGCAAAGATTGTAGAAGAAAAGGCAACGCTAAGAAGACTAATTAAAGCCAGTAATGAAATTGCTGCAAAAAGTTATGAGGGTGAAGAACCTATTGATAGCATTATGAGTTTTGCAGAAAAGCAAGTTTTTGATATTCTTCAAAATAAGAGTACAGAAGATTTTACTGGTATTGATGAGATTGTTATTACTTCAATCGATAAGATTGAAGAAGCCCATCAAAGTAAGGGTGGTATTACAGGGATTGAAACGGGATTTATTGACTTAGATCAGCGTACTGCAGGACTTCAACCATCCGATTTAGTCTTAGTAGCAGCCAGACCTTCTATGGGTAAGACAGCCTTTGCTCTTAATATCATTCAAACAGCCGGTATTAAGAATAAGCAAAGTGTTGCTGTATTTAGTCTGGAAATGTCAAAGGATCAATTAGTAAGCCGTATGCTTTGCGCAGAGGCTATGGTTGATTCACAAAAGGCACGTACAGGGATGTTAGAGAAAGAAGATTGGGATCGTCTTGCTAGAAGTATTCCCAATATTGCAGATTCTAGAATCTTCATTGATGATACAGCTGGTATTAATGTTATGGAAATGCGTGCAAAATGTAGAAGACTTAAGATGGAAAAAGGATTAGACCTTATTATGATTGACTACTTACAACTTATGAGCGGAAGTGGCAAGGGTGATTCTAGACAACAAGAGATTTCAGATATCTCACGTTCATTAAAGGCACTTGCAAGGGAGATGAATGCTCCTGTAATTGCCTTATCGCAGCTTTCTCGTGCATGTGAAACAAGAACAGACCATAGACCAATGCTTTCGGATTTAAGGGAATCTGGAGCCATTGAACAGGATGCTGACGTTGTTATGTTCTTGTATCGTGATGAATATTATCATCCGGATACGGATAAGAAAAATGTTGGTGAAGTTATTATTGCCAAACAAAGAAATGGTCCTACGGGAACGGTAGAGCTTGTATGGCTTGGACAGTACACTAAATTTGCAAATATGCAGCATTAGTATAAAGCAGATATAGAAGACGGCTATAGCATCTTAGAATGTTATAACCGTCTTTTTAGATATAATAAGATATATAAAAGACTCAGAAATTTTGTGCTAAAAGCAAATCATTGAAAGGATATAGAGCAGATGGCAAAAGAATTAAAAAAACTTACATTTGAACGAATTACAGAAGAAGATATTGAGATTGTACGAGAAATTTATTTATACTACATCAAGAATTCTACAGCGACCTTTCATATAAAAGAAATTGGTTATGAAGAGATGAGGCAGCTTGTAATATTTAAAAATCCTAAGTATGAAAGTTATTTAATCAAACAAGATAATGAGGTATGTGGATATGTAATATTAACACAGTTCAAACCAAGAGAAGCCTTTGGACATAGTGCAGAAGTAACCATTTATTTAAAATATGGCTATGAAGGGTGTGGTATAGGCAAACAGGCATTAGCTTTTATAGAAGAACGTGCTAGAAAGCCAGAAAAAGAAATAAATACTTTATTAGCTTTAGTATGCGGTGAAAACATAGGAAGCCGTACATTGTTTGAAAAAAGTGATTATGTGATATGCGGTGAATTTAAGCGCATAGGCTATAAATTTGAAAGATGGCTTGATTTAATAATTTATCAAAAATTTATTTAATAAAGATGAAAAAGGAGATAATGACAGAATACCAATAAAAATAGAACAACTATTCTGAAAGTATTTATTTTAGTGTTTGAATTTGATAAAATTAATTAGTAAAGTAAATGCGTAGGGGAGAGTTTATAGTGAATATAGACCAGGAAAAATATCTAGAATTAATGGAGAGTAGGCTTCAAACTTATTTTGAAATTGAGAAAGATAAGATGTTAGAAGGTGAAAAATTTAATCTTTATGGAAAGTATCATATGATATTGGGGAGAACTTTCTTAAGCAAAAAGGATATTATTGATAAGTTTGAAACCAATGAACATGTTATGATTAAATGTATAGATAATCTAACACAAGATGATTTAGAAAGGTATTTGGCGTATTTAAGTGATTTATCTAAGAAATTGGTAAATCTTAATAAGTATCATAAAAGTACATATTTAAATTTTGTTTTAGTAATTCGTCATAACTTGCAGTGTGATTTAAGCACAATTAAGAAGTATAAATATGAAAAGATATTTGGATTTTATCTTAAAGGTTTTTGTGAAGTAAGGTTAGTTGTAATAGAACTTCCTACAGGTAAAGTATTTACTAATAGGGATGGTAAATGTGTTAGGAAGGCGTATATGCCTTTTTATAAAAAATAAAGGGGGGGAGAATTCAATGAATTCTTTAGTATTACTTTTTATTGCAGTAATTTTATTTTTAGGAGCCTATATTGGATATGGTGGATGGCTTGTTAAGAAGTGGGGGATTGATTCGAAAAGAAAAACACCATCAGAAACTAAATTTGACAATGTAGACTATGTACCAACTGATGCCAAAGTATTATTAGGACATCATTTTTCATCTATTGCAGGTGCAGGCCCTATTACAGGACCAATTTTAGCATCTATTTTTGGATGGCTTCCAGTATATTTATGGATTTTAGTTGGATCTGTATTTATTGGTGGTGTACATGACTTTGGTGCTTTATTTGCATCTATTAGACACGATGGTAAAAGTATTGGTGAGATTATTAGAATTAATATAGGACGTAGAGGCAAAATTGTTTTTAACTTTTTTGCGTATGCAACACTTATATTAGTTGTAGCCGCCTTTACTAGTATTTGTGCATCAACTTTTGCATTTGATGCGACAGTTCCAGAAAAACTTATAGGGGCACAAGCAGGTACAGCTTCTGTGTTATTTATTATTTTAGCAGTATTATTTGGATTCTTTGTATATCGTAAACATGCAAATTTAGGTATCGCAACAATTATAGGGGTAGTACTATTATTCCTTTGCATTTTTGTAGGGTATAAATTCCCTATCTTAAAACTCTCACAAAATGCATGGAATATAATCTTAATGATTTATATAGCGGTTGCATCTATTTTACCAGTATGGATTTTATTACAACCTAGAGACTATTTATGTTCTTTTTTACTTTATGCTATGCTTGCAGGAGGTGTAATAGGTCTTTTACTTTATAGACCAACTATTGTTGCACCTGCTTATGCTGGCTTTGAAGTAGGGGGACAAACATTATTCCCATTCTTATTTGTAACAGTTGCTTGTGGTGCTATTTCAGGATTCCACTCACTTGTTAGTTCAGGAACAACTTCTAAACAAATTAAAAGTGAAAAAGACGCTAGGCTCATTGGATATGGTTCTATGCTTATTGAAGGTATTGTAGCTGTTATTGCGCTTATTACAGTATGTTATGTAGCAAAAGCAGAAGGAACACCAACAGCTATTTTTGCTGCAGGTCTTTCAGAGTTTATGAGCAAATTTGGTCTTTCAGTAGAAATAGGTCAAGTATTTGTTACATTAGCATTCTCAGCTTTTGCTCTTACAAGCTTAGATACAGCTACTAGAATCGGACGTTATATTTTCCAAGAAATGTTTGATGAAGCTAGTGAACCTGTTAAAAAGGTATTTGCAAATCCTGTTACGGCTACAGTTATTACGGTAGGGTTATCTACAGGTATTATTGGTTATGGCTATACAAAGATTTGGCCAGTATTCGGCGCAGCTAATCAACTTCTTGGTGCACTTGCATTATTAGCTATTACAAGCTGGCTTGCTAATTTAAAACGTCAATCGATTATGACAGCAATACCTATGGTATTTATGTTTGCAGTAACTGTAGCAGCTTTAATATTGTTAATCAAACAATATGTATTTAGTGCAGAACCTAACTATATTTTAGGTGTCATCGCAATTATATTATTTGCTTTAGCTATATGGATTATCATAGAGGCTATTTTGAAGGCAACAAAATATACAGAAAGTAGCAATGTAAAAATGTAATAAAAATATAAAGATATATATAATTAGGAGGATATAAAGGAACATTTTGCAGATGGATTTGCAAGATGTTCCTTTTATTTTAGATACTCTTGCAAATTTTTTTTGAGACACCATTTAACAAATAAAATATTCTTAAAATATTGTATTATTGTAAAAATATGGTATAATAATAATATATAGTACAAAAGAATGGGGGAGCAAAAATGTTACAAGAAAAAGACTTTCTCACAGTAAAAGATGTAGCTGAAAAGCTAGAAACAGAGGCTTACGTACTTAGATTTTATGAGAAGGAACTTAATTTAAACATTAAACGAAATTCAAAAGGTCATAGGGTATACACTTTAGAGGATGTAGAAATGTTTAGAAAGATACTAGAAATGAGGGAACAGGGGTTACAGTTAAAAGCAATAGAAGGTATTATGCATGATTCAAATAAAGAGATTAAAGAGAGTTATGAACAGCTGAGCAGTACACAATTCGCACCAACAACAGCCCAAACTAACAGTGTAACGACTATTGATATTGATGATCCTAATAATGAGAAAGTAAAAGCATTTATGGGGATGATTACACAGGCCGTTATAGAAGGTAATAAGGCTGCAGTAGAAAGTATTAGAAGTGAGATGCGCATAGAAATAAATCGTGAAGTTGATAAAAAAATGAATATGTATGAGGAAAGACAAGATGCTAAGAATGAAGAATACTATCGTAAGTTAGATGAGACTATGCGTGAAGTGCAGAAGATGCGCAAAGAACTAGGGGAAAATAGAGAATGCGAAAAAATAGAAAAACAATCATTTTTGAACAGGATATTTAAGGGAAAGAAAACAGTAGATTCACAAACCGCCAAAGAAATGTAATAGAAAATACCCAATATATACCTTATAAAAGCCCCGTATGAGGCTTTTTATTTTGCCCCAAATAAGAGAGTAATAGCATAAAACAATAACTTGCTTTATGCTATTACTCTCTTATAAAATCTATTTAGTGAAAAATCCTTTAGAAGGTATTAACCTACGACAGGTAAATTATATTTTTCGAAAATTGCTTTTGCTGTATTTGTAGCATCTATAGATGGTTCTTGTATATCATGTAAATCATATGAATAGCCAAGTTGTTCCCATTTATATTCACCCATTTTATGGAATGGTAAAATATCAATACGCTCTACATTATTAAGTGTCGTTAAGAACTTCGCAAGATTTTCAATATCTTCTGCATCATCTGTAAGGTTTGGTACATATACGTAACGAACCCAGATAGGGATATTACGTTCTTCTAAGTGTTTAGCAAATGCAAGTGTTGGTTCTAAATCAACACCAGTTAAATTTTTAAATTTATCTTCATTATAGCACTTAATATCTAATAGGACGAGATCTGTATAATCAAGTACAGGATCAGCTTTATCTAAGGCTATATGGCCAGAACTATCAATAGCAGTATGTAAGCCTTCCTTTTTACATTTGATCAGTAAATCTCTTACGAAGTCAGCTTGCATAAATGGTTCACCACCACTAATAGTAACACCACCATTAGAAGCATTCATAAATGGTTTATATTTAACAATATCAGTAATAAGTTCTTCAGTATCAGCTTCTTTCCCGTCATGTAATTTCCAAGTATCTGGATTATGACAATATTTACATCTTAATGGACAACCTTGTGTGAAAACAATATAACGAAGGCCTGGACCGTCTACAGCACCGCAAGTTTCAATTGAATGTATTCTGCCTTTCATGTTCATACCTCCTAAATAATTTTATAAATTATACATACTTAAATAAGAGCATGTAATAAAGTGATTTTAATTTTTATGAAAGTGAGAGAAGTTCATCTCTCTTTTTTATTATAAACAATTAATAAAGAGGATGCAAACATCCTCTTTAAAATAAGTTTTATTTAATAATTTTTATTATTTAGTAATCAATTATTAGAAGTGATTGTGGAATGTTCTGTTGATAACATCCATTTGTTGTTCTCTTGTTAAACGGATAAAACGAACAGCGTATCCAGATACACGGATTGTAAGTTGAGGGTATTTTTCTGGATGATCCATAGCATCAAGTAATGTTTCACGTTGAAGAACGTTAACGTTTACATGGTGTGGAGCTTGTACGAAGTATCCATCAAGAAGACCTGTTAAGTTGTTGATTTGTTCTTCTTCTGTTTTACCAAGAGCACTTGGAATGATAGAGAATGTATTAGAAATACCATCTAATGAATCTCTGTATGGAAGTTTAGCTACAGAAGAAAGTGATGCAAGAGCACCATTTACGTCTCTACCGTGCATTGGGTTAGCACCTGGAGCAAGTGGTTGACCTGCTTTACGTCCATCAGGTGTGTTACCTGTTTTCTTACCATATACAACGTTTGATGTAATAGTTAAGATTGATGTTGTTGGGATAGAATTTCTGTATGTGTGATGTTTTCTAATTTTGTTCATGAAGTTTTGAACAAGTTCAACAGCGATTTGGTCTACGCGGTCATCGTTGTTACCATAAGCTGGGTATTCACCTTCGATTTCGTAATCTGTAGCAAGACCAGTTTCATCTCTTACAACTTTAACTTTAGCATATTTGATAGCTGAAAGTGAGTCAACTACAACTGAGAAACCAGCAATACCTGTAGCGAATGTACGTTCAACATCTGTATCATGAAGAGCCATTTCAAGTGATTCATAGTGATATTTATCATGCATGAAGTGGATTACGTTTAATGTATCAACATATACTTTTGCAAGCCAATCCATCATAACATTGAATTTAGCCATAACTTCATCGAAGTCAAGGTATTCAGCTGTAATTGGTTGATATTCTGGAGCAACTTGTTCACCTGTCATTTCATCACGTCCACCATTGATAGCGTAAAGTAATGTTTTTGCAAGGTTAGCACGAGCGCCGAAGAATTGCATTTCTTTTCCGACTTTCATAGCAGATACACAACAAGCTACTGTGTAATCATCACCATAGTGTAATCTCATTAAGTCATCATTTTCGTATTGGATAGATGATGTTTTGATAGAGATATCAGCACAGTATTTTTTGAATGTTTCTGGAAGTCTTGGAGACCAAAGAATTGTTAAGTTTGGTTCTGGAGATGGTCCAAGGTTAATTAATGTGTGAAGTACACGGTAAGCAGTTTTTGTTACCATGTGACGTCCATCAATACCTAAACCACCGATAGCTTCAGATACCCAAGCAGGGTCACCAGAGAATAATTCATTGTACTCTGGAATACGAAGGAAACGAACCATACGAAGTTTCATTACGAAATGATCGATGAATTCTTGGATTTGTTCTTCTGTGTATTTACCAGCTTTAAGGTCTCTTTCAGCATAGATATCAAGGAATGTTGTGTTACGTCCGATTGACATAGCAGCACCATCTTGTTGTTTTACAGCACCAAGGTAACCGAAGTATAACCATTGGATAGCTTCTTTGATATCTGAAGCTGGTTTAGAAATATCAAAGCCATATTTTTCAGCCATTTTTTTGAGATCTTGAAGAGCAATAATTTGTTCTGCAATTTCTTCACGACGACGTACAACATCTTCTGTCATAGGAGATACGTCTAATTGATCTTTATCTGCAAGTTTTTCTTCAATTAAGAAGTCAACACCATATAAAGCAACACGACGGTAATCACCAACGATACGTCCACGACCATAAGCATCTGGAAGACCTGTGATGATGTGGCTGTGACGACAAGCTCTCATATCTTTTGTGTAAGCTTGGAATACAGCTGTATTGTGTGTTTTGTGGTATTTTGTGAAAATTTCTTTTGTTTGTGGGTCTAATTCATAACCGTAAGATTTAAGAGCTAATTCTACAGTACGGATACCACCATTTGGCATGATATTTCTTTTTAATGGTTTGTCTGATTGAAGACCAACGATTGTTTCAAGCTCTTTATCTAAGTAACCAGCAGCATGAGATGTAAGTGTAGATGGAACTTTTGTTTCAGCATCTAAGATACCTTTTTTAAGTTCTTCATCCATAAGTTCACGTACTTTTGACCATAAAGTAGTTGTAGCTTCTGTAGGACCTACTAAGAAAGAATCATCTCCATCATATGGTGTATAGTTGTTTTGAATGAAGTCTCTAGTATTGATTTCTTTTGACCAAATACCAGTTTTAAAACCATTCCATTGTTCAAACATTAATAATCACTCCTTAATTTAATTGAAGAAAAAATAAATATGTAGTATTTTTCAATATAAATCGAAGTAAACTGAATTGCTTCGATTCTTATATCTGTATTATACAATGTATACTGTATACAGGTCAAGAATTTCTTAAAAAAATTAAAACATATATACAATGGTTAAGATAAGTATTATAAGATGTGCGTAATGACATATAATAAGGTAATAAATAACTATAATATGAGAGTAATAATACAAATAAATGTTAATATTATGCTCTTTACAGGTATGCTATACTTACATTATACTTATACTAATACTAATGATAGTTGGAATGACTAAATAAGAAAGGATGTGATTTGAATGAAAATTGAAAAGCTTAGTGAAACACAAATCCAAGTTACATTAAATCACTCAGACCTTACAGATAGAGATTTAAAAATTAGTGAACTTGCTTATGGTTCTAAGAAAGCACAGGCACTTTTTAAAGATATGATGGCTAGAGCGTATGAAGATTTTGGATTCGAAACAGATAATGTGCCACTTATGATAGAAGCTGTACCATTATCAGCAGATAGTATTATGATTGTGGTAACGAAAGTAGAAGATCCTTCTCAAATAGAACAAAAATTAGAAGCTATAGGAGAGAGACCAACTCATCGCACATTTAAGAATCCAGAAGAAGATCGCTTGACAGACTTAGCACTTATGGGAAGTGAAGGGGCAGAGCAAGTTAAAGAAAATACTAAAAGTAAGGTGGCATCTATTACTTATTTATTTAATGATTTTGACAATGTTTGTATGGCAGCCCATCGTATACAACCAATGTTTGTTGGTGATAATTCATTATATAAATTTAATCAAAAATACTACTTAATCTTAGAGAAAAATAAAAAGGCTAATATTAATAGTGATGCATTAGTAGGGGTATTAGATGAGTTTGGAAGTAAATTTCCAACAAGTGATTTAAATGAACATTTCTTAAAAGAACATGGTAAATTAATGATTCAAACACATGCAGTAGATGTGTTAGCTAAATATCTATAAAAAAACTGGGAAGTAATATCCCAGTTTTTGTTTATTAAATAATAATATCTTAAGAAAGTGTCATTAATTTTGGTACGATTTGTTTTTTTCGTGAGATACATCTTTTAAGAAGACACTATCTTCACCAGGTTCAAGATTAAAGAGTTGTTCAGCAATTTGTTTTTCAGAACCTGTTACAATAAGTTCAGAACCGCCTACTACGATATCAGTAACCATAAGTATGCAAAGACTAAGATTTTCTTCTTGTTCGATACGATTCATTTCAGCTAAGATATCTTCTTTGATTTTGTATAAGCTTTGGAAGTCACCTGTGTTGATTTGAGCTACACTTATGTTGTATTTACCAATAGCGAAAGCTTTTCTATCAATATTAAGTAAGTCGTTAGGAGACATACCTTCAAGAGATGTTCCAGCTGCAAGAAGTTCAGCACCATATTGCTCAAGGTTAACTTCAGCAATTTCAGCAAGTTTTGTTGCAATACGGATATCATCTTTTGTACATGTAGGTGATTTGAAAATAAGTGTATCTGAAAGGATAGCACTAAGCATTAAACCTGCAATAGCTTTAGGTGGCATAATGTTATGTTCTTCAAACATCTTACCAATGATAGTATTTGTACAACCAACTGGTTCAGCACGTAAGAATACAGGGTTACCTGTATCTAAGTTTGCTACACGGTGGTGATCGATGATTTCAAGAATTTCAGCTTGTTCGATACCATCAGCACTTTGTCCGCGCTCATTGTGGTCTACCAAGATAACTTTTTTCTTTTGAACATCAAGTAAGTGACGTTTAGAAATAAGTCCTTTTACATGACTTTTTTCATCTAAAATTGGGAAATGTCTATAAGAAGTATTAAGCATTGCTTGTTTTACTTCATCTAAGTAGTCATCTATTTCAAAGTAAGTAATATTATCTTTAACTAAGATATTTTTAACTGAGATACTTTGAGAAATCATTTTAATTGTTTTGAAGAATGTATAACCTGTACAAACAACAGCACATTCTACAGTACTAGGAATATCTACTTCAATACAGTCCATATTTTGGTCTGTGATAATAACACAACCAGCGCCAGAACGAAGAGCGGTTTGAATGAGCTCTTTGTGAGAACCTGTAATAATAATATCTGAGCTATCTAATGTTGTATCAGGTGAGAACGATGCAGTTGTATATACATCTCCTAATACATAAGCATGAGGATAGCTTCCACTAATAACTTTTCCTTCTAAAACACCTGGTACGTTAATAAATGGTGTTTTGTGATTTTTAAGAACTGAACCATCTGTAAGACCAATATAAGTTTTAGAGATGTCAGAAATTGAAATAATACCTGCAAGCTTGTTGTCGTGGTATAAGACAGGAATCATTTGACGACCGTGTTCTGTCATTACGTCCCAAGCTTTTTTTACAGAATCAACTACATAAACTGGTGGTACGCTGTAGAAGTTCATATCACTAACTTGTGGTTTGATATCCTTGAGTAAAATTGGTGCTTCTACATCAAAATAATCTAAAGCATATTGTGTTTCTTTATTAACTTTTCCAAGTCTAGCAGCTTCTATATTTTCTGTCCCTAATGCACGCTTTAAATAAGTGTAAGAAATAGCGGCACAGATAGAGTCTGTATCAGGATTTTGTGCCCAAAAACATATATTTTTTTATCCATTTTAAGCCTCCTTATTTCTATAGGCAAATCCCTCATTAATGCAAATGAATTTTTGTAAAAATCTATTTTTGTATACAAATAATTTATTTTAATATTCTTTGTAAGAAATGTTGATTTTATTACCTTTATATATGAATAATTTGTCATGTTATACGTCAAGTGCTATGAGGATAAAATAAAGATAGCAATATAGTTAAAGCTTGTCAATAATGAAATATAAAACAAATATATAAACAGATGAAATTGAAATTTTGGCGAACATTTTCTTACTAAAACAATTAAATATTCGATAGTGTATTGATTTATACATAAAATTTTGATATGATATTTTTGTTAAATTGATAAACGTGAGTTTAAGATATCGAAAGGATGTGTAACCATGCCAACTAAAGTAGTAATAGGGGCTCAATGGGGAGACGAAGGAAAAGCTAAAATTATTGATATTTTATCAGAAAAGGCGGATGTAGTTGTAAGATGCCAAGGTGGAAATAATGCAGGACACACAGTAGCTGTAAATAATGAAGTATACAAGTTCCAACTTATACCATCTGGGATATTATATCCAGGAAAAACTTGTTTAGTAGGTAATGGTGTAGTAATTGATCCTGAAGGTATTTTAGGTGAAATAGATGGATTAGTAGCAAAAGGGATTGATGTAAGCACTCTTAAAATTAGTTCAAGAGCGCATCTTGTAATGCCATATCATAAAGCACTTGATAAAGCTAAAGAAGCACTTAAAGCTAAAGATGGTAAAGATATTGGGACAACTATGAAAGGTATTGGACCATGTTACATGGACAAAGCAGAACGTTCAGGGATTCGTGTATGTGATTTATACCATGAAGAAGTGTTTGCTGAAAAGGTTAGAGAAAATGTTAAAATTAAGAATGCAATGCTCAAATTTGTATATGATCAAGATGTACAATTTGATGCAGAAGAGATTATTGCAACATATAAAGGTTATGCAGAACGTTTAAAATCGCATGTAATTGATACAACAGTAGAAATTTATGAATCAATTAAAGAAGGAAAAGAAGTACTCTTTGAAGGGGCTCAAGGAACACTTCTTGACTTAGATCTTGGAACATATCCATATGTTACATCTTCACATCCTATTACAGGTGGAGCATGTATCGGAGCCGGTATTGGACCAACTATGATAGATGAATGTATCGGTGTTATGAAAGGTTATATTACTCGTGTAGGTAAAGGACCTTTTCCAACAGAACTCTTTGATGCAACAGGTGATCGAATCAGAGAAGAAGGACATGAGTTTGGTACAGTGACAGGACGTCCAAGACGTTGTGGATGGTTCGACGCAGTAATTGGAGAATTTGCAGTTAGAACAAGTGGTTTAACTCAAATTGCACTTAATAAAATCGACGTATTAAAAGACTTAGAAAAAGTAAAAATCTGTGTAGGTTATGAATTCAATGGCGAAATTATTAAACATTTCCCAGCAAGCCTTGAAGATTTAGAAAAATGTACACCTGTATATGAAGAAATGGATGGTTGGGGAGAAATTTCTCATATTCGTACTTATGAAGAATTACCTCAAACAGTTAAAAATTATATTGCAAGAATTGAAGAACTTGTTGGATGTAAGATTACTATGGTTGGTGTAGGACCAAACAGAGAGCAAAACATTGTAATTGAAAAATAGAAATAGGTAAATACTCATAGAGTAATGAAAGCCATCTACGATTATAAACGTAGATGGCTTTTAATTTTTTTTGTAGATTATACCAATAAATTTGTGAAACTCGTATTATATATATATTAAGTGTTGTATGTTATACTAAAGGTGTTAGGAGGGAAAAGATGTTTAAAAAAGTCGTAATGGGATTAACTCTATTAGCTTTAGTCGCATTAGCAGTAAC
Organism: Cellulosilyticum ruminicola JCM 14822; assembly: GCF_001311925.1. GTDB lineage: Bacteria > Bacillota > Clostridia > Lachnospirales > Cellulosilyticaceae > Cellulosilyticum > Cellulosilyticum ruminicola. Next base: position 8,741 of record NZ_BBCG01000046.1, on the reverse strand, counting down.
TAAATTTATGCCAGTAGGAGATATGGTAGACCCACTGACATATTTTGATGAATTTCAAGGGAATGAGTATAACTTAGTTTACAAAGATCAAAGAATAGATTTAAAAGATCCTGTAAAGATAATTGATGGAAATATATATATATGCTATGAAGCGATTAATAATTATTTAAACACAAGTATTTTTTATGATGAGTCTGAGCAAATTATGACACTGACTGAAGCAAAAAATGTGTTAAGATTATATCCTAATAAGGATAAAGGTCTATTAAATGGTAAAAAGGTTGAAGCACCATATATTTTAAAAGAAATTGATGGAAAGCTTTATGTATCAGCAGAATTATTAAAGGATAAAGCTGGAATAGAAATAATACAAGGTGAAGAAAATAAATTATTTATACTTGATGATATAACAGATAATAAACAAATAGGGACGATAAAACGTATAACAAGTCTTAGAACACGTCCACTCAAAAAGACGACAGTACTTAAGAATCTTAAAAAAGGTGAAAAGGTAGTTGTATTTTCTAGTGAAAATGGTTTTGTTAGGGTAAGAAGTGAACAAGGGATAGTAGGATATATTCCTGAAAATAATGTAATAGCCATAAGAAATGTAGAAGGAACAGCTATAAATAGTTCTGATAATTGGCCAAGTAATCCTTTAGGTGAAAAGGTGAAATTAGTATGGGACCAAGTAACTGTACAAACTGCTGGTGATTGGGAAAATGCAAAATATTCAAAGATTACAGAGGCAAATGTCATTTCACCAACTTGGTTTCAGTTTGCAGATGCAAAAGGAGATTTAAGTGATTTGGGAAATAAAGCTTATATAGATAATGCACATAAAAGAGGGTTAATGGTATGGGCATTACTAAGTCATAACTTTACGGAGCCGCAATTAACAGCACAGGTACTTTCAAGTACAACTAAAAGGCAACATGTCATTAATCAGCTTATTGAAAAAGCTAAAACATATGGTTATGACGGTGTAAATATTGATATTGAAAATATCCAAACAGAAACGAGTAAGGTATGGGTACAATTCATGAGAGAATTATATCCACAGCTTAAAAATGCTGGAATCGTTGTGACAGTGGATGTTTATATGCCATCTGATTGGTCAAATCATTATGAAAGAGGTAAAATTGCAAATTTATGCGATTACTTTATTGTTATGGCATATGACCAATATCATTTAGGATCAGAAGAGGCAGGATCAGTTGCTGAAATTCCTTGGGTAGAAGAAGGGGTTAAGAAAAATCTTGAAGAAGTACCAAGTGATAAATTAGTATTGGGTATACCTTTTTATACACGCTTATGGAAAGAAACAGCCAATGGTTTAGAAACACGCTCTTATACAATGAGTGCAGCAGAAGCTAAAGTAAAAGAATGGGGTGTTATACCTACATTAGATTCACAAAGTGGACAGCTTTATGCTGAGAAACAAGTGGAAGATGGAGTATATAAAATTTGGCTTGAAGATAGTAATACAATAGCTGATAGAATTCAAATTGTGAATAAATATAATTTAGCAGGTTATGGAGCATGGAAGTTAGGGCTTGAAACATTAGATTGTTGGGATTCATTGGCACTTTTAAAAAAATAGATAGTATAGAATTCACCTCATCTTAATAAACTAAAAGGGATAAGTAGTATAAAAGATGAGGTGAATTTATGCGTCATTATAAGATTCCGTTATTAGTAGTGATATTAGCAGCAATTATTTGTGGCGCTTCTTATTTTAAATTTAGTAAAATACCAGCTAAAGCAGTAGAAACAATGGGGAGTGCAACATCATCAAAGGTAATAGTAATTGATCCAGGGCATGGAGGATTTGATCCAGGTAAACCTGGTATTCATGGAGAAGATGAGAAGCATCTTAATTTACGTATAGCACTTAAACTACGGGATTATCTAGAACAATCAGGTGCTATAGTAGTAATGACAAGGACTACAGATAATGACGTAGATGGAATGGAAGGCGTAAAACATAAGAGTAAGGATATGGTGGAACGCAAAAAAATGGCTGCTGGTGGTGATATTGTTGTAAGCATTCATCATAATTCTTTTTCTCAACCTAGTGTAAAGGGCGCACAAACTTTTTATAGCAAAAAATCAGAAGCAGGTAAATCATTAGCAAGTTTGATTCAAAGAAGTATTAAAGAAAATGCAGATACTACTAATAAAAGAGAAGCGAAAAGTAACAATAATTATTATGTTTTAAAAGCTATAGAAATACCAGCTGTAATTGTAGAGTGTGGTTTTTTGACTAATCCAGAAGAAGAAGTAAATCTTAATGATGATATTTATCAAGATAAAATTGCATGGAGTATTTACTTAGGTGTAGTGAGATATTTTGAGAATAAAAAACAGTGATTTTAGTAGCATACTAAAATCACTGTTTTTATTTTCAATTGAAGTTATTTAACAAAGAGATAAGTTTTTCTGTATCTTCCATAGGAAGCTGTGAAATAGAAATTCTTAAAAAGTTACAGTAATCTTCTGTTGTGAATAGATTGCCAGGAGAAACGATAAAACCGTGTTTAGATAAATAATGGTAAAGTGTCTCCTTGTTAGTATAGAGAGATTTAATCCAAAAGCAAAGACCACCATTTAAATCATTCACAATAAGCTTATTAGAGAGAGATTTAAGTGTTTTGGCTAAGTAGTTATATTTGTATTGGCATTCATTAAAAAGTTCTTTTTTTACTTCCAGCAGTGTAGAGGAATCTAGGTAATAAAGTAAGAGCCTTTCATTAAAAGTACAGGTCATATCATCTGATAAACGTTTAATAAGTAAGTTTGGCAAGATGGCAAAGCTGTAACTAAGATAAGGCATATAAAGCTTTGAAAAATGATATAGGAAAATAACTCTATCTTTTGAGTAGTGTTCATATAAAGGCAAAGGAGCGGCAAAGTTAAAGGCAAATTCATTATAAGTACCATCTTCTATAATATAACAATCATATTTGCCAGCTAAATCGATAAGAGCTTTTTTGCTTGAATCAGTATAGCAAATACCAGTAGGATTGTGGAAATTAGAAGAAACTAAAATATAAGAAATTGTACCTGTACGTAGATATTTTTCTAATAAGTTTAAGTCTAAGCCATCTTTAAGCAATGGAACTTCATAGATTTTAGCACCTATAGAACGTAAGTAGCAGGAAGCAGCTAAATCCCTATAATTTTCTACACAAACTCCTGATTTAGGTGATAACTTAAAAAGTGAAAGAAAAAATTGATCCATAGATTTAACGAGTCGCACTTGACTAAAATGTGGATGAATATTAAGATTTTTAGCGATAAAGTTACCAATATTTTGTTTTAAGAAATGCCTATTGCGATAAAGCGGATCTGAAAAAGCTTCCCAGCCTTCTTTTGTAATAAGGTCTGTAGCAAGGTTTAAGCAGATAGATGGAGGAAAGCGCTCCTTAGAAAAGCCTAAATTGCTACAATAAACATGTGCACTTTTAACAGAAGGAGCAGAGGGAGATTTTTGAGAAATGGGGACAACATAAGTGCCTTTGCCGATGTGTCCCTCTACTAAACCCTGGTTTTCCAAAAGTCTGTATGCGCTTACTACAGTGTCTCTGTTAATTGCAAGTTGTTTAGAAAGATACCGAATAGCAGGAAGTTTAGTGCCACCTGTTAGTAAATTTGCTTGTATAAGTTTTGCAAGTTCAGAGGCAAGTTGTATGTATAAAGGTGTTGGATCCGATTTTGAAAGTTGAACTGTATGAAACATAGAAACCTCCAGAATATAGTAAGATGTATATTATATGTATATTAAGGAAGAAAGAAAAATATCAAAGAAATAAGTACTTTTTGGAAAAAATAAAAAGGCACTGCCACAAAAGTTGAATTTGGGCAATGTCTTATTATTTTTGTGAGTATTTTTTTAGCAATCTAATGTCTTGACCATAAAATTTTAGTGTTGTGTAGTTACCAAAAATACGTGAAATGATACGGTCTGAATAATAATTACTCCATTCATTAGGTGCTAAGTTTGTAGAAATAATTGTAGAAAGCTGATTTAAATAACGAGCATTTAAAACATCAAAAAATTCACTAATAGAAGGTGCATTTGATGATTCTGTACCTAAGTCATCAATAATAAGTAAATCAGTATTTCGAAGTGTTTCTAAGATATCTTTAGAATCATCTCCTAAATCTTCACGATGAAATCTAGCTTCATCAAATAGTTTAAAGAGTTGAGGCGCTGTAAGATATAAAACAGTATAGCCCTTATCTAAAAGTTCTTTCGCAATGCAATTACATAAGAAGGTTTTACCAAGTCCAGCACTACCATAAAAAAGTAAGTTTCTCTTTTCGAAATCAAACTTTTCGATAAAGCCAACACATATTTGATAAATAAGTGACATGTTATGATAAGGTGAATAAGGCTGACCTTCAAATTCCTCTTTAGAATAATATTCTATATTAAAGTTTGAAAAGTTTTCTAGAGATAATATATTCTTTAAGTTGGATTGTTCATAAGCCATGTCAATAAGCCCTTGCTTGAAGCAAGTACAAGTCTTATTACCAACAAATCCTGTATCTTTACAAATAGGGCAATCGTATTGAATTTCTAGATAATCTGGTGGAAAACCAGCTTCTACTAAAAGCATTTTTTTAGTAAGTAATAAATCATCTGAGTGTTTATGAAAATCTTCTAAAGTAGAACCAGTTTTAGATTTATTAAGCATTTGACGTACTAAGTTAATACCTGTTTGACTAAGTTCTTTATCAATTGCTTCGATTTGAGGAATTTTTTTATAAACTTCAGTGGTACGTTTTAAAGAAGCTTGTGTTTTAGCTGTACGCTTCAAATCGTATTCACGAATGAGACGTTTATACTGTAGTTCTTTTGTATTCATATTAATTTCCTCCTTTTAGTGTACGTTCAATATACTCACGTTCAAGTTTTTCAAGTTCATCAAAATCTCTATTATGTGTGTAAATATTAGTGAATTTAGTAACTTTAGGTGGCGCTGGTTTAGGAATATATTGTCCGTTTTGTTCAATAGCTCGTTTACTTTCGCGGGCTTTATCTAATGCAATAATATCATCAAAACATTTAACGCCATCTTTATACCAAGAGGTTAAAATACGGTCAGTATAATTAAGGCTTGGTTTGCTGGTCTGCATAACAGTGCGTTTACAAGCTTCTAAAATAATATCTATATTTAAATTATAAGTTTTAATCCACTTATCTATACATTCACGTTCAACTTCTGTGACATTTGTTTTTGAACAGCCGAGAGCTGATAAAATTTTGTAGTAAGTCTTATTTTGAGCTGCTTTTTCCTTAGCTTGTGCTACTGTTAAAATGCCTTCATCTACCCAGCTGATTGCCACTTTTTCGATATAATGCATAGATTTACCAGCACAATTTTCAAGTAAAAACTCAATAAGATCAAATGGCATATGTAGCCAGTCATAAAAGCTAAATAAGATTTTTTGATCTGTCATTGTTAAAAGTCTACCTAGGTATTGTTCGGCAATCTTAAAGAGATTTGTAACTTCAGTGGAGTCTTTCATATAAACATTAATTTCTTCTGTGCTATATTCAGGACGAGATTGACTAATGAGTGTCTTGCTAAATGCAGGTTTAGTTGCAACTTGTACAGGTGCTACTGAAGGTGCTATTTGAATTTTTTGAATAGTCTCGGGTTTATCAAGATAAAATTCAAGATAAAACTCATCACTAGATGTTTCTTCAAAGCAAAGTACCTTTTTCTTATGCCAATGGCGAAGCGCTTGAAGGAGCTCAGAATAAAGCATATCTAATTTTCTACTTACTTCTTCTAATGAAATACGTATCCCATCAGGATTGTGAGAAAGTGCAAATAAATAAAGGTAAACTTTTAAATCTCCGCTGAGTGCCTTTGGCATATAATCTGTAATAAACCAATAAGGGATATTTACAGCAGGTTGACTTGAAAGTTTGGATTTGATATATGCCATTAAGACACCTCCTTTGTGAATAATCATTTTCTGTGTTAGTATTATAGCACAAAACTTAGAAAATATGATAAGAAAAATAAAAGAAAACATAAAGAGGGTCCTATTGTAATAAGCTTACTAAAATAGGATACCCTCTTATAATTGTTAGATTATATAAATTGAAATTTTATTGTAAATATATGTGTACTTTTTGGGAAAATCAAATAGAGATTAACCTAATAAGATATCAGCGATTTGATTAACGTTACCAGCACCCATAGTAATAATAACGTCACCAGCGTTTGCTTTTGATTTAAGATGGTTTGCAATGTCATTAAAATCTTTCATATAAATAGCACCTTTACCATGGGCATTTATAAGATCTACGATATCTTTACTAGAAATATCGCCAGGATCTTTTTCACGAGCAGCATAAATATCAGTAACGATAACATTTTCAGCATTTTGAAGTACTTTGGCAAAATCATTTAAGAACGCACGTGTACGTGTATATGTGTGTGGTTGGAATACAATATATAGATGATTGTGAGGATAATTGTTGGCAACTTCTAAGGTAGCAGCGATTTCAGTAGGGTGATGCGCATAATCATCTACTACTGTAATATCATTGAATTTACCTTTGATTTCAAAACGTTGATCTGCACCTGTAAACTCTTTGAGTCCTTCATTAAGTGTATTTAAATCAAGTCCTAAGAAGTGGTAAACACTACATACTGATAAAGCATTTAAGATATTGTGTGTACCAGTTACATGGAGCTTGAGATTAATCATAAAGTTACTATTATAATATACATCAAAATTAGCACATGCTTTTTCATCAAAAGTAATGTTTTTAGCATACCAATTATAAGATTCATCTAAACCAAAAGTTTCAATTTTACAGTGAAGTGGTGCTGTAAAAGTATCTAAATCAGGCGTAGCACCATTAATAGCTAAGAAACCATTTGTAGGAATAGTACTAGCAAACTTTTGGAAAGAATGACGGATATCATTAATATCTTTAAAGAAATCTAAGTGATCTTCTTCGATATTTAAGATAATACCTACTTTAGGGAAGAAGTCTAAAAAGCTATTGCAGTATTCGCAAGCTTCTGTAGCAAAATATTTAGTATGTCCAATACGAATGTTGCCATGAATAGCATTTAAAATACCACCAACAGTAATAGTAGGATCTAAGTTAGCAGCTAAAAGTCCGTGGGTAAGCATTGAAGTAGTAGTTGTTTTACCGTGTGTACCAGCGATACAAATAGGAAATTCGTAGTCTTTCATAATAAGTCCTAAGAACTTTGAACGTGTAACAAGTTCTATGTTTGCTGCTTTGGCAGCTTGGATTTCTGGATTATCCGCATGAATAGCTGCTGTATAAACGACTAAGTCTACATCTTTTTCGATGTTAGAAGCAGCATGGCCATAATATACAGGGATATTAAGGCTTTCAAGGTGCGATGTTGTATGTGAACTTTTCATATCTGAGCCTGTTACAGCAAAGCCTCTTGTATAGGCGATTTCAGCAAGACCGCTCATGCTAATACCACCAATACCAATAAAGTGAATTTTTTTCTTGTTATTTAAAGAAATAAGATTTGTCATAGAATTAAGATCCTTTCAATGAATATAGATTATCCTTTTTATTAATAAGATACCTCTTATCATATTATGCATCATAGTATTTTATAAGTATATACTAACTGTAAATTAATTAACAAATATTTTTAAAAGTTGAATGTTTTTTGTGAAAAGCTTTTAAATATTCGGTTATTTGTATATAATATGTGTAAATCAATGAATAGTAAAAAGAAGCCGTAAGAAATTAATATTCTAGGAAATAGCATACTTAGAATAAACAAAGGAGAAAGTAAATGAAAAAAGTACAAAAACACGACCGAATTAGCGTAATAACTAATATTTTAACAAATAATCCGAACAAAATTTTTACATTAACTCATTTCTGTAATTTATTTAATTGTGCCAAATCAACAATTAGTGAAGATTTAGATATAATTAGAGAAATCTTTACGAATTATGAAATTGGTACCATTGAAACAATTTCAGGAGCAGCAGGTGGGGTATATTATAATCCGCTCATGTCTAAAGAACAAATGGAGAACTTTACTAAAGAACTATGTGAGCATATTAATGCTTCAGAGCGTATTATTCCAGGTGGATATATTTACACAAATGATCTTTTATATACACCTAGTATTTCTAAAAATATAGGGATTGCTTTAGCAAGTCTTTTTAAGGATGTAGAAATTGATTATGTTATTACTGTAGAGACAAAAGGGATTCCTATTGCACTTATGACAGCTATGGTACTTAATAAACCAATGATTGTTGTAAGAAATCAAAGTAAGTTAACAGATGGTACAGTGATTCATATGAACTACATTACAAATAGTAATCATCGTATTAAAACAATGTGCTTATCAACAAGAGCTATTAAAAAAGGTTCAAAGGTATTATTCATTGATGACTTTATGAAAGGAGGCGGAACAGCGAAAGGAATCTGCGATTTAATGCAAGAATTTGAATCAGAGGTAGTAGGTGTAGGTGTGCTTATGGCCACGAAACAGCCAGAAGAAAAGGTATATAATGACTTTAAAACGTTGTTATGGTTAGATGATGTAGATGAAATTACTAGAGAGGTAGATATTTATCCGGGAATCTAAATAAAAAATGCATAACAAAGGTTGTTTAAAAATATATAAATTTTTAAATAATAATATATAAAATGAATATTGTAAAAAATTTGGTTAAAATGTTTAAATATATTTATG
>NZ_BBCG01000045.1 GCF_001311925.1 Cellulosilyticum ruminicola JCM 14822 | reverse complement strand
GGAGCCACTTTTTTATATTGCCCAAATTTAAATTTGGGATTTGAGTTCTTAAAGTGGTGGCAAGTCCATATTTATATAGGGAGGTGCTTTTTGATTAGGAAGGAGTGTATAGAGATATGGAGAAGGCTTTGCAGCAGCTGATGGGAATTGGGTTTATTGGAAAAGTACTAGGAACCATGGTAGGTGTATTTATATTGTATATGTGGCAAATGAAAAATAAGCGGATTATGGGGATGATGTTTGGTGGAACGTCGGGACTTATGCTGGCAATGATTTGTTTTGATGTGTTGCCTGAGGCCTTAAGTAAGGGAAGAATGGAACTTGTTTGTGTGGGTGTTATTATTGGAGGATGTATAGGGCTTTTAATGGACGATGCAGTGCCCAGTATTGAAGTAAGCTTAAGTCGTAGTGGAACGAAGGTAAGTAAGGCGGGACTTGCATTATCTATTGGCATGGTTTTAGATGTATTACCAGAGGGGGTTACACTAGGTGCTTTGGGACATACTGGAGTAGAGGCTGTCATACAGTTTTCAACAATATTAGCATTACATAGTATACCGGAAGGTATGGCACTTGCTTTAGCTTTTAAGCAGGGTGGTACAAAGTTAAAATATGTTGCAATTATGCCGATTGTCTTAGGGGTCTTAGAAGCTGTCATTGGTATGGGATGTTTTGTACTCAGCGGTATTAATGAGGGATATATTATTACAACATTAGGGATTGCCTCTGGTGTTATTGTTTATGTAGTATGTGAGGAACTTATGCCGGAAGCCAAAAAGGTTTGGAATGGACGAATGACTACAATTGCAACGATTATAGGTATGCTTTTAGCTTTATTACTTTTACATAGTCATTAAATAAGCAGTTGTTAGTAAATAGCTACCATTAAAAGGAAGTATAAATCTTTTTTTTGTGTAAATAATAAAAGCGTTAATACATTTATAAATTAATAATATTAAAGGAAAGGAGAAAAAAGATGCCTAAACTCAGGTGTAGTGCTACTGCTTGTATGCATAATCAAGAAGAATGCTGCTGTAGAGGGGTTATTCATGTGGCTGGGCATTACGCATCTGCCTCTAATGAAACATGTTGCAACAATTTTTATGAGGCAGAGGGAAATGCTAGGGATGCAGTAAGTCAGACGCCAGATGATATGATTGAAATTGCTTGTGAAGCAGAAAAATGCACATATAATCAAAATTGTAAGTGCCATGCAGATTATGTGGATGTTAATGGTTATGGCGTAAATACTGCAGAGGGTACAGCTTGTGCAAGTTTCTGTCCTGAAAGTTAAGTTTTAAAAATTTTGAGATAATCTTGAGATAATTTTAATAGGGTAAGGACTACCAAAGTTGGAAAAATCGGTAAATCCTTATACGTAGGAGCTGTAATTTACAGCTCCCTTTTTAGTTTAAAAGAAAATATAAAAATGTGATTAAGGTTTGAAATTAGTGGTAAACTTATATAAAATAGAATAAGAACATTTGTTTGGTAAAAAGAGTTAGAGAAGGAGGCGTAGGATGAGTAGATTTGAGATTGTTTCAGAATTTAAACCTACGGGAGATCAACCAGAAGCTATTGAAAAATTAGTACAGGGGTTTATAGAAGGTAATAAATATCAGACATTACTTGGGGTAACAGGTTCAGGTAAAACATTTACAATGGCTAATATTATCGAAAAGGTACAAAAACCGACTTTAATCTTAGCCCATAATAAAACATTAGCAGCACAGTTATATAGTGAGTTTAAAGAATTCTTTCCTAATAATGCAGTAGAATACTTTGTTTCATATTATGATTATTATCAGCCAGAGGCTTACGTACCTCAAAGCGATACTTATATTGAAAAAGATTCAAGTGTCAATGAAGAAATTGATAAATTACGTCACTCTGCAACAGCTGCTCTTTGTGAAAGAGATGATGTCATAGTGATTGCCAGTGTATCTTGTATTTATGGTTTAGGAGATCCTATCGATTATGCAGAGCAAGTATTATCCGTAAGGGTAGGGATGGAAAGGGATAGGGATGATGTCCTTAGGAGACTGATAGCAATTCAATATGTGCGTAATGATATGGATTTTGCCCGTGCCACATTCCGTGTAAGAGGTGATACAGTGGAAATCATTCCAGCAGGCATGTCAGAAAAAGCTATTCGTATTGAATTCTTTGGAGATGAAATTGACCGTATTGCAGAAATAGATGCTTTAACTGGGGCGGTTTTAGGATATCGTGAGCATGTAGTTATTTTCCCAGCTTCATTTTATGCCATTTCAGCAGATAAGATGGAAGCAGCCATTAAACGTATTGAAGCAGAACTTATAGATCGTGTAGCAGAGCTAAAATCAGAAGATAAGCTTTTAGAAATGCAGCGACTGACACAAAGAACAAATTTTGATATTGAAATGTTAAAGGAAATGGGCTATTGTTCAGGGGTAGAAAACTATTCCAGACATTTATCAGGAAGAGCAGAAGGAGAAACACCATTCACTCTTTTAGACTACTTCCCAGATGATTTCCTAATGATGATTGATGAATCTCATATGACAATTCCTCAAGTACGTGCCATGTATAATGGAGACCGTGCAAGAAAAAATGTACTTGTAGAGTATGGCTTTAGATTGCCATCTGCTCTTGATAATAGACCTCTTAAATTTGAAGAGTTTGAAAAAAAAATCAATCAGTCATTATTTGTATCTGCCACACCAGCACAATATGAATTAGAACATTCTGTGCAAATAGCTGAGCAACTTATTCGTCCAACGGGCTTATTAGATCCACTCATTGAGTTGAGACCGGTTAAAGGGCAAATTGATGATTTATTAGATGAAATTAATAAGGTAACAGCTAAAGGGGATAAAGTCATGGTGACAACCCTTACAAAACGTATGGCAGAAGATTTAACGAATTATTTACAAGAAGTAGGGGTGAAGGTAAAATATTTACACTCTGATATCGATACATTAGAGCGTATTGAAATTATTCGTGACTTACGTATGGGTGTATTTGATGTATTAGTAGGAATTAACTTATTAAGAGAAGGATTAGATATACCAGAAGTATCACTAGTGGCCATATTAGATGCAGATAAAGAAGGTTTCTTACGTTCTGAAACAGCACTTATTCAAACAATAGGACGTGCTGCTAGAAATGCAGAGGGACGTGTTATTATGTATGGGGATACTGTAACACGTTCTATGGCCAATGCCATGTCTGAAACGGCTAGACGTCGTCAAATTCAAGAAGAATATAATGATGCTCATGGTATTGTACCAAAAACAGTTAAGAAGAAAGTGCGAGATCTTATCGTAGCGACTAAAGGTGTAGAAGAAAGTAAATATAAAGGTTCTCTTGAAAAAGATCCAGAATCTATGTCACGGGAAGAACTAGAAAAAGCAATGAAGAAAGTAGAAAAAGACATGAAGAAAGCAGCTACAGAGCTTCAGTTTGAAAAAGCAGCCGAGCTTCGTGATGAACTTATTTCCCTTAAACAGGCATATTTAAGTAAATAGACAAATTAGGTGAAATTTAAATTAAAAGGGACTATAGTAGGTTTTATCCGTAATATAGTCCTTTTTAATGTGAATAACAAATAGAACACTATGCATAGTGATAAGCAATGCCAATGCTGCCAGGACCTACATGAAGTCCAATGACAGGGCCAATATCCTGAACATCTACATGAATATTTAAACGCTCTTGGAGCTTTTCTGCAAGGGTATTACCTTCTGCATAAGCATTGATATGATGTACAGTGATACCTAATAGCCTATGTGTTTCTAAGTCTTTCATTAAACCATCTATAAGTGCTTCAATGGCTTTTTTCTTAGTACGTACTTTTGTATAAATATCTGTTTTACCATCATTAACTGTTAAAATTGGTTTGATTTGCAACAGGTTACCTAAAAGAGCAGAAGCACTTCCGATACGGCCGCCTTTTTTGAGATAAGTAAGTGTTTCAGGTGTAAATAAAAAACGGCTATGCGTAAGTGTAAAATTGGTAGCTTCAATAACTTCTGAAAGAGATCTTCCTAAAGAGGCAGCCTGGGCAGCAGATAAGACCATATAACCTAGCTGCATACAGTTCGTGCGTGAATCTAGGATTTTTATTTGTGCAGTTGGATATTTTTCTAAAATCATTTCACGTACAAGATGAGCGCTGTTATAGGCACCACTCATTTCTGAGGATAAAAAAATTGCAACAACGATGTGCCCATCTTTAACACATTTTTCAAAGGCCTGATACATTTCGTTTGGCGAAGGTTGAGAGGACTTTGGAATTTCGGAAGAATTTTCAAGTTCAGTATAAAAAGTAGATAAATTAACATCGCATTCACGTTCTGTTTTAGTTGGCCAAGTCACCCCTAGAGAAACAATAGAAATATCATATTCTTGAATATATTGTGAAGGTAAATAAGAGGTGCTATCTGTGATAATTTTAATCATAGTATGCTCCTTTACAAAGAATTCATTTGGTTAAAAATAATAATAACCATATTTTTCTTATTATATACTTTGTTATAAAAACAATAAAGAAAGTATAGAAACACTTACAGACAATATTTTCCTTAAAATATCATGGAATTTGCTAGGAAAGAGGTAGATAAATACGCTGAAATATGATATGATAACTAGTAATGGCTAGTAGCTTAAAACAGAAGAGATAATTGGAGGATACTATGGAAGACATCATGATAATCGGTATTGCAGGAGGATCTGGTTCTGGTAAAACCACTTTAACATATAAAATCAAAGAAGCTTTTGAAGATAAGGTGGTAGTATTATCTCATGATTATTATTACAAAGCGAATTCAGATCTTTCTTATGAGGAACGTACCAAATTAAATTATGATCATCCAAATGCCTTTGACACTGATCTTTTAATCGAACATGTTAGAACTCTTAAAAGTGGGCAGGCGATTCAGCACCCAGTGTATTCATTCGTTGAACATACAAGACTTGACGAATTAGTAGAAGTACAACCAGCTAAAGTTGTAATCGTTGAAGGGATTTTAATCTTCGAGAATAAAGAATTATGTGACTTAATGGATATTAAAGTGTTTGTTGACACAGATGCGGATGTACGTATTGTAAGACGTTTACTTCGTGATGTAAAAGAGCGTGGTAGAGATATTGATTCAGTAATTGATCAATATTTAAATACAGTAAAACCAATGCACGAACAATTTGTGGACCCTAGCAAAAAGCGTGCAGATATTATCATTCCAGAGGGTGGATTTAATTCAGTAGCCCTTAATATGTTAATGGATCAAGTAGGCAACTTTATCGACAAATAAGATAGAACACATGCAAATTTTTGCATGTGTTTTTTATGCGCAAAAATGGTTATTCTATTAAAGAAAACATTTCAAAGTGGGTGAGTAGAAAAAATTCGAACACATGTTTGAAAAAATAACATCTTGTGATATAATAGAAACAAATATTGTGTTAATTTGATAAAAATGTATAGAAACAGAAAGGACATAAGACTTATATAGGCAATTGTCTAAAAGCTTTATGTGACGGGGAAAAGATGAAAAATAAAATTGTCATAAAAGGCGCAAAAGAGCACAACTTAAAAAACGTTGATTTAGAATTAGAGCGTGATCAGTTTATTGTTTTTACTGGACTAAGTGGCTCAGGAAAATCTTCATTAGCATTTGATACAATTTATGCAGAAGGGCAAAGAAGGTATGTAGAATCACTTTCAGCTTATGCAAGACAATTCTTAGGACAAATGGAAAAACCTGAAGTAGAAAGCATTAGCGGGCTTTCACCAGCTATTTCAATTGATCAAAAGACAACAAGTAAAAATCCACGTTCAACTGTAGGAACAGTTACAGAGATTTATGATTATCTAAGACTTCTTTTTGCAAGAGTTGGGATTGCGCACTGTCCAAAATGTGGAAAAGAAATTAAAAAACAAACTATTGACCAAATGGTAGATGTTTTAATGAATTTACCAGAGCGTACTAAGCTTCAGTTATTAGCACCTATCGTAAGAGGTCGTAAGGGGATGCATGAAAAAGTCCTTGAAGGTGCCCGCAAACAAGGTTATGTACGTGCCCGTATTGATGGCGAAGTATATGACTTAAGTGAGGAAAATGTACAATTAGATAAAAATAAAAAACATACTATAGAAATTGTTGTAGATCGTGTAGTCATTAAAGAAGGTATGGAAAAACGTTTAACAGACTCTATTGAAACGGTTATGAAACTTTCAGGCGGACTAATGGTGGTAGATGTTATTGGCGGTGAGCCAATGCAATTTAGTGAAAGCTTTGCCTGTCCTGATTGTAATATCAGCATTGAAGAAATTGAACCACGTTCATTTTCTTTCAATAATCCCCATGGGGCATGTCCAGTATGTACAGGACTAGGGGAGAGTTTAGAAGTAGACCCAGAACTAGTTATTCCTGTACCTAGCTTAACATTAAGAGAAGGGGCAATTGCTGTACTTGGCTGGGGTTCCATTGCTAAGCCAGAAAGCTATGCTTATGCTTTAATGAGTGCTTTAATGGACAAATATCATTTTGATTTAGATATACCATTTAATGAACTACCAGAAAAAATACAACATATTATTTTATATGGTACAGGGAATGAAATGGTTTCATTCACATTTACAGGTGAATATGGCACAAAACGTTATGAATATGCGTTTGAAGGAGTACTCGAAAATACCAAAAGGCGTTATTTAGAGACAAGTTCAGAAAGTACAAAGCAAGAATATGAATCACTTATGACAAGTATTCCATGTAGCAGCTGTAAAGGTGCAAGGCTTAAACCAGAAGCTTTAGCTGTTACAGTTGGGGACAAAAATATTAATGATTTAACTCATATGTCTATTGGTGATCTTAAAAAGTTCTTTGATGAAGTAGAGCTTACAGATAGACAACGTCAAATTGGGGAACTTATCCTTAAAGAAATTAAAGCAAGATTAGGTTTCCTTGTAGATGTAGGACTTGATTATTTAAGTTTAGCCCGTTCATCAGGAACACTTTCAGGTGGAGAAGCTCAACGTATTCGTTTAGCCACACAAATCGGTTCAGGACTTGTAGGCGTACTTTATATTTTAGATGAACCAAGTATCGGACTTCATCAAAGAGATAATGATAAATTAATTCAAACACTGATTCATTTAAGAGATTTAGGCAATACTTTAATTGTTGTAGAACATGATGAAGATACCATGCATGCTGCAGATTGGATTGTAGATATTGGGCCAGGAGCAGGAGAACATGGTGGTGAGATTATTGCATCAGGACCAATTGATACCATTTTAGCTTGTGAAAAGTCAGAAACAGGGGCTTACTTAAGTGGCCGCAAGAAAATAGAAGTGCCAGCAATAAGAAGAAAAGGTAATGGACATACATTAATAGTAACAGGTGCTAAAGCTAATAACCTTAAAAATGTAACATTAAAAGTACCACTTGGAACACTGACTTGTATTACAGGGGTTTCAGGTTCAGGAAAGAGTAGTTTAATTAATGAAATCTTGCTGAAACGATTATCAAGAGATTTAAACCGTGCCAAAGTAAAACCAGGACCACATAAAGAAGTAACAGGTATGGAACACTTAGATAAAGTCATTAACATTGACCAATCTCCAATTGGACGTACACCACGTTCAAATCCAGCAACTTATACGGGTGTATTTGATCAAATTCGTGATTTATTTGCACAAACACAAGAAGCTAAAATGAAAGGTTATCAAAAAGGACGTTTTAGTTTCAATGTAAAAGGTGGACGTTGCGAAGCCTGTCAAGGTGATGGGATGATTAAGATTGAAATGCACTTCTTACCAGATGTTTATGTGCCATGTGAATCATGTAAAGGGAAACGTTATAACCGTGAAACATTAGAGGTTAAATACAAAGATAAATCTATTGCAGATGTTTTAAATATGACAATTGAAGAAGCACTTAAATTCTTTGAAAACATTCCAAGTATTTCACGTAAACTCCAAACATTAGTAGATGTAGGACTTTCTTATATTCGTTTAGGGCAGCCTTCTACAACTTTATCAGGTGGAGAAGCACAACGTGTGAAGTTAGCTACAGAGCTAAGTAAACGTAGCACAGGTAAAACTATTTATATTTTAGATGAACCAACAACAGGATTACATTTTGCAGATGTGCATAAATTAGTAGGGATTTTAGAGCGTCTTGTAGAAGGGGGCAATACGGTAGTTGTTATTGAACATAACTTAGATGTCATCAAAGTGGCAGACCATATTGTAGATTTAGGACCAGAAGGTGGAACAAGAGGCGGCATGATTATTGCCCAAGGTACACCAGAGCAAGTAGCTAAAAATGAAAAATCTTATACAGGACATTTTTTAAAGAAAATATTAGAGAAATAAAAAAGGTTGTTGCCTAGGCAACAACCTTTTATTTATGGTTATTTTAATGAAAGTGAATCTGATTTGTAATCATAAGATGCAAGATATGTTGATGAATTAAATGTATACACATCAATTGTAATAGCATAATCAGTATCATCATCAATTTTATTACAAAGTGATTTTAAATCTCTTTGGAAGTCAATTTGGATTTGTTTTCTGTTTTCTTCTACTTTCCAAGCGTTAGTGAATGAGTCACCAGCAGCATCAAGGTAAATGCGGATATTTACTGTTGAATTACTGTTATTTGCAGATACGTCTACATCTTTAACAGCACTATTTGCATAACCTTGAATAAACATTTTTGTAAGGTTATCTTCTACAGTTTCTTTAACTGAATCTACATCAAGACCACAAGTTGCTCTTAAACGGCCTGTTTTAGCTGTATAAGAGAATGTAGCACGGTCAATATCATTTTTTGTATAAGTAATTGTACCTTGGATATCAATGTTTTTGTGACGTGAAGAAATATCGGAACATACACTTTCTAACATATCTGTTATTTTAGATTCTCTTAATTTAAGGAATGCAGTATCATCTTTACGGTCAGAGTAAGAGATTTCAAGTTGAAGGCGTGCTCCTTTTTTAGTGATATCAAAATCAAAGTAGATATCATCAAAATAATCGGCATAAGTATCTGATAGGAATTTTTCAGTTGCTGTAAGTTCAGCTGATGTGATATCTGTACCGCTTGTTGAACTGCTGTTGTTAGTACTGTTGTTTGTTTTATATGTTTCAAGTTCTTTTTTGACATTTTCAAGTTCACGTTGAAGTGTAGTTACTTGGTAGTTAGCAGTTGCTAATTGTTGCTCAAGTGCTGTGCTATCTGCACTACCAGCTGCGTTTGTGATTGTAACAGTATTTGTTGTACCATTCCATTTAACATCTGCCCCCATGATTTCACTTACGGCACGAAGTGGTACATATGTTGAACCATCTACTAAGAATGGTTCTGCACTTAATGTTTTGGAAGCGCCATTATAAGTTACGTCAATATTTCTATATGTAGCAGTGATTGTTTTTGTATAGTTAGCTGCACTAACTGCAGTTGCACAAAGTGCTGTACCAAGTCCAAAGGCAAGGCAAATACGTTTATATTTTTTGCTCATTTTCATTGTGAGTCCCCCTTGAGATAAAATATTAAGGTTATTGCAAACCTCGTATATACTATAACTTAAAACCCTAATAAATGATAGTATAAAAATGTTATTTTAAACAAAATGAAATAATATGGTAATACTTATACCTATGATATAATAATATGGGAGAATACAGTGAATAATATAATGAAAGGAGGCAAGTGATGTTTAATATTGAAGAAGAATTAAAAAGGCTCCCTGAACAACCAGGGGTTTATTTAATGAAAGATGTAAGTGGGCACATTATATATGTAGGAAAAGCAATTAATTTAAAAAATCGTGTACGTCAATATTTTAGAGCCTCCAAAAACCATTCAATCAAAGTAATTAAGATGGTACAGCATATTGTAAGCTTTGAATATATTATTACACGTTCTGAAGTGGAAGCTTTAGTATTAGAATGTAATCTTATCAAAAAATATAATCCTAAGTACAATATTCGTCTAAAGGATGATAAGCAATATCCGTATATTAAGTTAACTGTGCAAGAACCTTTCCCACGTATGATGATTGTAAGGCAGATGAAAAAAGATGGAGCCAAATATTTTGGACCTTATACAGATGCTAAAGCGATGTGGGAAATTGCAGATGTTGTGAAACAAACTTGGAAACTTAGGACTTGTACCCGCAACTTACCAAAAGATATTGATAAAGAAAGAGCATGCCTTAACTATCATATTGGAAAATGTGATGCCCCATGTGTGAGTAGTGGCATTAAAAAAGCAGATTACGATAAGATTGTAGAAGAAGTGCAGAGCTTTTTAATGGGTAAATATACAGAAGTTATTAAAAATCTTAAAGCTAAAATGGAAGAGGCTTCAGAAAACTTAGAGTTTGAAAAAGCAGCTATGTACCGCGATCAAATGGCAGCCATTCAAAAAGTAGAACAAAAGCAAAATGCTGTAGCAAGCAGTATGGCAGATCAAGATGTCATTGCTTTTGCAAAAAGTCCAGAAGATACTTTAATTCAGGTTTATTTTGTCAGACAAGGTAAATTAGTAGGACGTGAACATTTCTTTTTACAGGGTACAGAAGATGAAACTATCGAAAATATCTTTAGAGATTTTGTGGTGCAGTTTTATGCAGATGCAACTTTTGTGCCTAAAGAAATTATGATTGAACGCGTTCCAGCAGAACTTGAAGTATTAGAAAGTTATTTAACAGCTAAAAGAGGGACTAAGGTACAGCTTATTACACCTCAAAAAGGAAATAAGCAAGGTCTTATGCAGCTTGCAAGCAAAAATGCAGAAGTTACTTTAGGTCAATTTGGAGATCAAATTAAGAAAGAACATCAACGTACTCAAGGTGCTCTTAAAGAAATTCAAGAAGCATTAGGGCTTAGTGAAATACCGTATCGTATGGAAGCTTATGATATTTCCAATACTCAAGGTATACAATCTGTAGGTGGCATGGTCGTTTTTGAAGATGGGAAACCTAAGAAAAGTGATTATCGTAAATTCAAGATTAAAAGTATTATAGGACCTAATGACTACGGGAGTATGGAAGAAGTTTTAACAAGACGCTTTGAACGTTATCAAACAGAACAGTCTGAAAATAGTTTTACAAAGCTACCAGATTTACTTTTAATGGATGGTGGAAAGGGGCAAGTGCATATTGCCGAAAAAGTACTTTCCAAATACAACTTAAATGTTGAAGTATGTGGTATGGTAAAAGATG
The DNA here is from genome assembly GCF_001311925.1 of Cellulosilyticum ruminicola JCM 14822. Classification (GTDB taxonomy): domain Bacteria; phylum Bacillota; class Clostridia; order Lachnospirales; family Cellulosilyticaceae; genus Cellulosilyticum; species Cellulosilyticum ruminicola. The sequence goes on along the minus strand of NZ_BBCG01000045.1, from coordinate 19,276 downwards.
ATTATCATCGTACAAAAGCACTTCTTTATAAAGGAGAAGAAATTGTACTACCAATCCATGGTGAAGGATTTAAACTGATTACACGTGTCCAAGACGAAGTGCACAGATTCTCCATTGAATACCATAAAAAGCTTCGTAGCAAGGCACAGGTACAATCTCTTTTAGATGAAATTCCAGGAGTGGGTAAGGAAAGGAAGAAAAAACTTATTCTTCACTTCAAAGGAATTGAGCAATTACGACAAGCAAGTGTCGATGAAATTAGTAAAATTGAAGGCATTCCTGAATCTGTAGCATATAATATATATAATTATTTTCATCAGAATTAGTAAATATGACTTATACTAAATATAGGAAATAGATGCTATAATAATTTTGTCTGATAAAAGGACAAGGAGGAAAAAAATGTATTTTGTAACCGTAGCACAGCTAAGAGAACACTTTAAATTAGATATATTAACACCAAATATAGACTATAAAGACAGAAAAATAACACAATGTGACGTAAATAGACCAGCATTACAACTTGCAGGATTCTTTGACTACTTTGACCAAACAAGACTTCAAGTTATTGGTAAAGTAGAACACACTTATCTTGAAAAGATTGATGATGAGGAAGAACGAAATCGCAAGATTAAAAAGTTAATGGACTTTGCGGATATTCCTTGTATTGTTATTTGTCGTGAGGAAATTAATCCATTTCCATACTTATTACAATGTGCAGAACAAAATGGCATTCCAATCTTTAAAACAGACTTACCAACTTCAAGTTTTATAGCAGAGGCAAATCGTTGGCTTCATGTAGAACTTGCACCACGTTTATCAATGCATGGTGTACTTGTTGATATTTTCGGTGAAGGTGTATTAATTACAGGTGAAAGTGGGATTGGTAAAAGTGAAACAGCCCTAGAACTTGTAAAACGTGGTCATAGGCTTGTAGCAGATGATGCAGTAGAAATCAAAAAAGTTTCTGCAAAAACACTTTTAGGAACAGCACCAGAAGTGATTAGACACTTTATAGAAGTACGTGGTATCGGGATTGTAGATATCAAACAAATTTTCGGGGTAGGGGCTGTTAAAGAAACTAAAAACATTGATCTTATTATTCGTCTTGAAGGTTGGGATCAAACAAAGCAGTATGATCGATTAGGTCTAACTAATGAATATACTGATATTATGGGCATTAAAGTTGTTACTAATGCGATTCCAATTAGACCAGGTAGAAACGTGGCAATTATTTGTGAAACAGCAGCAATTAATTTTAGACAAAAGAAAATGGGCTATAATGCAGCCGAAGCTCTTAATAATCGAGTAATGAATAATTTACAAAAGAATAACTTAGAAATGTAAGAAATTAATAGTTGATACATGGAGGGGATTTTAAATGTATTATTTAGGTGTTGATTTAGGTGGTATGTCAATTAAAGCAGGTTTAGTAAATGAAGCATATGAAATTGTAGCAACGAAAACAATTCCTACAGGAAGAGGAAAATCATCAAAAGAAGTTTTAAAAGATATGGCGATGCTTTGTAAAGACGTTTTAACAGAAGCAAATCTTACAGAAGCTGACATTGATTCTATTGGAATTGGTAGCCCTGGTATCGCTTCACCAGAAGATGGTATTATCCTTTCATCAAGCAATTTAAACTTCGACCATGTAAATGTACGTGCTGAAATTCAAAAATATTTAAGCTGTGATGTTTATGTAGAAAACGATGCAAACTGTGCAGCACTTGGAGAAGCTATTGCAGGTGCTGCAAAAGGTGAAAAAAATGTAGTTGTTGTAACACTTGGAACAGGTGTAGGCGGTGGAATTATCAATGATGGTAAAATCTATCGTGGTGCATTCTGTGGTGCAGGTGAAGTTGGACATCAAGTTATTGTAAAAGATGGTATTACTTGTGGATGCGGTAGAAAAGGTTGCTGGGAACAATATGCTTCTGCAACAGCACTTATTCGTCAAGCTCAAGAAGTCACTAAAGAACATATTAATAGTAAAATTGTTTCATTTGCTGGTGGAAAAATTGAAAATATTACAGCTAAAAATGTATTTGATGCAGCACAAGCTGGAGATCACATTGCAGCTGAAGTATTAAAAAAATATTTCCAATATGTAGCAATGGGCCTTACAAACTTAATTAATATTTTAGAACCTAGTATGATTGTATTAGGTGGGGGTATGAGTGCACAAGGCGATTACTTAGTAAAACCTATTAAAGAATTTGTACAAGCTGAAATGTATGGTGGTTTATCACTTAAAACTAAAATTAGAGCAGCAGAATTAGGAAATCCAGCAGGGATTATTGGGGCAGCTCTTTTAGGAACAACAATTAAATAAGCATTTAAAGTAAAGTAAAAAGCCAGTTAGGGAAAGATGTAAAAAACTTAGCTGGCTTTTTTGCTGTAAAAGTTCAATCTTTTGCTTACTAAGGCCCTATGCTATAATACAAAAGAAAAGTATTTTATACAAAAAATAACAAAGAATAGACTGGAGGGTTGGCAATCAATGAGCGCAAATAAAGAGCTAACTGTTGATGTGCAATTTAAAGTAAAAGATATATTAAGATATAATATGTCTGTAGCTTTAAAAAATATCTTAAATAAAATTTTAATGATTGTTGGTAGTTTGGTGATAGTATACTTTATTTATCAAATGTCTACTGCAAGTGAAGGATGGGATGTTTATCTTTCACAACATATTTTTGTATTGCTTGTACCTATTTTAATTTTTGTACTTATTCCATGGCGTGTATGGCAAGTAACACTGACACAAATGCAGATGAAACAATTTGCATATGGTGTAACTTATATTTTCACAAATAAAAGTGTTACTTTAGATATAGGTGAAGATCAAGATACTGTAAGTTGGGATGCTTTTATTAAAGTAGTAGAAACAAAAAATGATTTTAGACTTTATATGACAGTCATTAGTGCACAAATCATTCCAAAGCATAACTTAACAAGTGAAGAAATAGGCGCTTTACGTGAAATGATTAAAGAAGCAAAAGAAGTAGGCACATATGAATTAAAAGCAAAATAGAAAGTAGGCTTATATGAAACGATTATTTCATCTCTCTACTGTTAAGAGACAATTAGAATGGTTTCAACACGATTGGAAAAGCATAGAAGAGTTTGTAGAAAAACAAAATATTGATGGAATTGAATTAGGCCTTACAATGGATTATGATTTAACACAAATTCCAAAGGATATTATTACAGGTGTACATCTATCTTTTTACCCAATGTGGTTAGACTTTTGGTATCAAAAGACTGATAAGCTACAAAAACTTTTTAATAATGAAGAAGAAATTAAAAAGTATTATGGTGGTTTAAAACCAGAGGTGCTTATCGAAAATTATAAAAGACAATATGAAAGAGCAAAGGTATTAGGGGCAGAATATATGGTCTTTCATGTGTGTCATATTCTGCCTGAAGATTCTTTTACTTGGCAATTTGAATATAGTGATCAAGAAGTAATGAAAGCTACATTAGAGCTTGTCAATGCAGTATTTGGTGCAGATGAAGAGGGTCCAATGTTGTTATTCGAAAACTTATGGTGGCCAGGTTTAACTTATTTAGATAAAGGCTTAACAAAGGATTTTATTGAAAGAGTGCATTATAAAAATAAGGGATATCTTGTAGATGTTTCGCATCTTACTTTAACAAATGGTAAAATTGGTAGAGAAGAAGATGTTTATAAATATATTAAAAAGGTAATAGGTGATTTAGGTGATACAGCCAAATGGATTAAGGGGATGCACTTAAATAAAGCATTACCAAAGTTTTATATGTCACGTGACCATAGGTATCTTTTAGAAAAGTACCAACGTGAAAAAGATCCGATGCGTAAGCGTAATATTTTAAAAACACATATTAATATGTTAGATAATCATAAGCCATTTGATCATGAAGCAGCTAAGCAAATTGTAGATTTGATAAAACCTCAGTACTGTGTATATGAAACAGCACCAGAGTCAAGATATGAATTAGCTTACTTTATTAACAAACAAAATAAAGCATTAGGATTATAATAAAAAGGAGTTATTGTATGAGACAATAGCTCCTTTTTATAATGCAAAATAACAAAAAATAAGAAAAAAAGTTACATATAATTGGTAAGGAATTACCATAAACTTGACAAAATACGTTGTTTTTTATATAATAAATTTGTAATAATTACTTAACAAATAGATATTAATATAGGGGTATATACATAAGGTTTTAAAAATAAAAGGAGGACTTATAGATGCAACTGAAAAAAGCATTTATGGGCATGGTCATTGCAGCAACTGCATTAATGCCATGTTTAGCATATGGACAAGCATACGGAACAGTGGGAACAGCAGTACTCAATGTAAGAGATGGTGCGAAAACAACAGCAAGAGTTGTAGAACAAGCACGCTTAGGAGATGTAGTAGAAATTATTTCACAACAAGGTGATTGGTTTAAAATCATTTTAGAAGATGGTGAAAGAGCTTATGTAAAATCAGAATATATTTCAGTACATCGCGCAGTGGCGACAGTAGAGGCGGGAACATTGAATGTACGTGACTATCCTTCGACTTCAACAGGAAAAGTAATTGGGAAATTATCATCAGGCGATGAAATATCAGTACAATATGCAGTAGGTGACTGGTATAAAATTAATCAAGAAGGTTTTGAAGGATTTGTACATAAAGATTATATTTCAGCAGAATTCTTAAAATACTTACCAACTAAAGCACTTTCAAAAGTAGAACGTGTCAAATTAACACAAGTGCAAGTAGAAGCTGCCAATGCAGGAAATACAAAACCAGTTTCAAGTGCAACAACAACTTCAAGCAGCGTATCAGTAGGCACATCAGGTGAAGCAATTGTAAGCTATGCCAAACAATTCTTAGGAAATCCATATGTATATGGTGGTAACAGCTTAACAAATGGTGTAGACTGTTCAGGATTTACATCACAAGTTATGAAACACTTTGACATTTACTTAAAAAGAAGCTCAGGTGAGCAATATGCAAACAACGGTTATAGCGTATCACGTGGCAACGAACAACCAGGAGATTTAATTTTCTATGGTTATGACGGAAGTGTTTCTCACGTAGCGATTTACATTGGTGGTGGACAAATTATCCATGCGAATGATGAAAGAACAGGTATTTGTATTAGTAGTGCCTTTGGTGGAAATAAACCAGTAATCGGAATTAAGCGTGTAATTTAGAGAAAATAAGCAATACTTACTAAAAAGAGATGTATTAAACAGAGTTTAATGCATCTCTTTTTTTATAAGAAGCAATATAAATATTATAAAAAAGCTAACAACTGCCCCTAAGATTTACAAAATTTTACTAATAAAAGTGATAAAATAAAGACAAGCATCTCATAAAGAGAGGGGAGATTATGTGGTTATTGTATTGGGGATTATAACAACACTTTTTTTGTGCTTGCATTAGGACGAAAAATAAAGGGAAAGACAAGAGTAGGGAAATTTTTGGTACGTTATCATGATTATTTTGCATACATATTTTTATTAGTAGCTTGTGTGCATATGGCTTTGTCCTTAAAGTTATTGGAAATACGTTATGTAACCATTTATGCTACAGGGGCAGGGGTCTTGTTATTGGTAGTAGCGCTGATTATTGTAGTATTTGTAGTAGCTCATATTGGGGTAACGGTTTTAAGTTTAAAGATGTATCAAAAGCGAGTGGGGGAAATTACTTTTTCAGAAATTGATTTAAGAAAAGTGCAAAATGGCATTTATAGAGGGGAATATGATGTAGGGTATATTTCTGCGGAGGTAGTGGTTACTGTAAAAGATGGGAAGTTTACAGATATTGAGCTTGTAGAGCATAAAACTGAGCGAGGTAAAAAGGCAGAAGTCATTACAGAAATAATGCTTGCTGAGCAAAAGATTGATGTAGATGCTATTACTGGTGCTACTAATTCCAGTAAGGTCATTCGTAAATCTGTAGAGGAAGCTGTAAAAAAAGGCTGTAAGATGAATACAAAGTAGAAATAAAAGATTTTAAAGGTTTAGAGCTTAATAAGTTCTAAACCTTTTTTGTTATATGGATTAATTAAATGTTGGAAATGTGTTGTATAAAAAGAAATGTATTGACAATTTTGACTAAAGAGAATATAACTGTGTATATAGGATATATACAGTTATAACAGTTAGACAGCGAAGCAGTCCTATTAAAAGGAGAAAAGCTATGGATATTATTATTGAAAATGATAGTGCAGTTCCTTTATATGAACAAATGATGCAGCAAATTAAGACAGGAATTTTAAAGGGGGAGTTAGTGCAAGGTGAAGTTTTACCATCTATTAGAGCCATGGCGAAAGAGCTTAAGGTAAGCATTATTACAGTGAAGCGTGCTTACGAGGAATTAGAAAAAGAAGGTTTTGTACAAATTTCACCAGGTAAAGGCACTTATGTATCTTTGGCAAATAAGGAACGTTTAAAAGAGATGCAGATGCGTCAAGTAGAGGAACAATTAGAAAGTGCCATTATTGCAGCGAAAAGCATTAATATGAGTTTAGAAGAAATTAAAGAACGTGTTGTATTAATTTATGAGGAGGTATAAATATGGTAGCAGTTGCATTTAAAAATGTGAAAAAGCAGTTAGGTGATTTTCAGTTAGATATTAAAGATCTTAAAATTCATAAGGGTTATATTACAGGTTTTATTGGTGAAAATGGGGCTGGTAAGACAACAACGATTAAATTAATATTAGATGCTTCGCTTAGATACGGGAGAGATTAAGATAGATGGCTTAAGCACAACCACAGATGCCGAGAAAATTAAAGCTAAAATTGGCTATGTAGGGGAACCAACAGGGTATCCAGAAGAAAGTCAGTTAAAACATATTAAAAAGATGATTGCACCTTTTTATGAAACTTGGGATGAAACACTTTTTAAGAAATATGTGAAACACTTTAAAGTCAATCTAGATAAAAAATATGAAGCCCTTTCCACAGGACAAAAGAAACAATTTGATTTAATTATGGCTTTATCTCACAAACCAGAGCTCATTATATTAGATGAGCCCACAGCAGGACTTGATCCTATTGTTAGAAATGAAATGTTAGAGGTGCTTATGACCCATATGCAGGATGAAAAAGTGAGTATATTTTATTCCACACATATTACTTCTGATTTAGAGAAAACATGTGATTACCTTGTATATATACAAAATGGAAAAATTAGATTACAAGCTGAAAAAGATAAATTGCTTAGTGAATACTGCATCGTAAAAGGACCTAAAAAACTTTTTGAGGATAAGGAAATTCAAAGAGAAATGTTAGGGATTAAGCAAACAAGTTTAGGCGGCGAAGCCCTTGTAAGAAGCCATCAGCTGGCAAGAGAATTATTTGGGGAAGAAGCAACTTATTGTAGGCCTAATATTGAAGAGGTTATGTTATTTTTAGCAGGGGAAAGAAGGGTTTAAGATGATTGGTCAATTAATTAAAAAGGATTTTATTCATTTAACGTGTTCTTTAAGAAGTGTGTTAATCAGTTGGATTTTAATATGTCTATGCTTAGCAATGGTGAGTGTGGGAACTTCAGTAACTATGCCAGCTTTTGGTGCTTATATGTTATTTTATAGTATGAAAGCTTATGAAGAGAGAAGTAAAGGCTATCTTTTAACAGCTTCTTTACCTGTAAAGCGTAAAGAAGTATGTAAGGTCCAATATTTAGAAGCACTTATTTTCTTGATTATAAGTATGCCTTGTAGTGCATTAGGGTTACTTCTGCAAAACAGTATAAAAGGTACTAAGATTTTACCAACAGCAATGATGCTCTTAGTGATGTTTGGGATTGGTTTGATTTATGTGAGTATCATTATACCTTGTGTAGCTTATTTTGGTACACATAAGTCAAGATATGCTGTCATTATTTTTTATGGGTTTGTAGTAGGGGTAGCTTCAGTAGATATTGTGCAGAATGCTTTAAGACGTGTTGCCGCAATAGGCAGAGTAGGAAATGTGGGAGTTTTCATAGGCATTGCCTGTCTGAGCTTTTTACTTTCTTATGAGATTAGTTTATGGATTTTTAAAAACAAAGATTTTAAATAGTAGAATATCGCATGGCTCTATCATATATTGTATATAGAGGGATAAATGGAGACGCGGAAGATGAGTGAAGTAAATCGTATGGTCGTACGTTCCAATAATACAATACGTAATGAAAATATAGAAACAAGTTTAGTGAATGAGGATGGGCTTTTGCGTGTCCGAGTGACAATACGTGGGGTAGAGCCTAATCGAAATATTGCCATTGCAGTGATTCTTTTACAGAATGGGCGAACTTATGCTACAAGTACAGAATCCATTGCTTCAGGACGAGGCTATAATGGGGGGCTAACAAATATAAATAGAGAATTTGAATTTGTAATCATTGGTAGTGAAGGGGATTCTTATGAAACCCGTGTTGTGGCCCATTATATTTGTGGTTAAAAAGAAAATGAAATATAAAGTATTTTATAAAGAGAATCATGGCATATAAAAAAGTCTAGGTTAAAAATGTAACCTAGACTTTTTATAAGTAAGTGATGATTAGATCTTAGAAAGAAATAATTAACCCACCTTCTTCAGCATAGTAAGAAGTTAAACCTCTTGTTGGTAAAATATTTACTTCACAAGCAGGTACTGCTTCTAATAAAAGTTCTTTGATTTTTGTTGCACCATCTAAATTGTGACAGTGGTGAATGTAAACACGGCGCTCAGCTAAGTTTACTTGTTCTTGCATTTTTGTAACGATTGCTTTGTAAACTTTCTTTTCACCACGAATTTTTTGTAAAATGTCGATTGTACCTTCTGGACTAGCTGCTGCAAGTGTACGAATACCTAAATGTGTTGCAATGTAGCCTGAGAATTTAGAAAGACGACCAGCTTTAACAAGATTTTCATATGTGCTTAAAGTAAATAATAAGTAAATATTTTTAACGTATTCGTCCATAAGCGCAGTCACTTCAGCAAAGTTTTTACCGCTTTCGATAAGTTCTTTTGCTTTTTTAATGCAAAGCACCATAGAACCTGCTGTAGCTAATGTATCAATAACGTGAATATTTTTTCTGGATGTTGTTCTTGTACCATATCTTTTGCAATGAGGGCGCTATTGTAGCAGCCACTTAAGTTATGAGAGATTGTAAAAACAATTACATTATCGGCTTCTATATAAGCTGAGGCAAAAGCTTCAGGTGAAGGACAGGCACTAGAAGATGTTTCTTTAGAATGATGCATAGCATCTAACATGCCATCTACATCTAATGCTTCATTATCTACATATTCTTTACCATCAATCATAAATGTTAAAGGAATATTTGAAAACTTAGCGACTTCTGATTTAAAAAGTGATTCTGGTAAATCACATGAACTATCTGCAACGATTCTCCAAGTCATAAGAACCTCCATTGTGTTTATATTTGTTTCAGTAAGTGGTTTTTAAAACTACATAGTACATTGTATATATTATAAAATATACCTTTTAGAAAGAAAAAAGTCAATATTAATTTTGATAATTAAAGTATTTAAGCATAGTTTGTCCTTTTTTGTTATTTTTATAAAAGAAAAAAGTCACAGTTTAAGGGAAAATGACATAGGATGTTAGTAATTATATTATAAGGAGAGGACCTTATATGTTGGGTCAGAATATGAATGAAGCTAGTACAACTATGCAATCAATACAAGATGTGTATAGCTATTTATATACGGCGAAGCAATTGGAAGATAAGGCAAAGTGGGAAGAGGCCTATCAAATATTAAAGGATATTAATGAATGTAAAATATTTGAATATGATAAAGAGGCTTATGGTATTTATGAAGATTATGTAGTAGAGAAAGTAAAGTTTTTAGAACACCTAGCTGCTTTAAATTTGCAAATTACAGGAGATATAAAATCTAGTATCCGTCATATAGATGAAGCCCTTATTTTATTAGATGGGATTGAAAGTGTAGCACCTTATATTGATATTAAAGAAGTTAAGAAGCTAAAAAAACATTATGTGCAATTACTATTTTAAAAAACAATCTTTAAACATATAAAAAGGCTACGAAATAATAATAAGTTATTTCGTAGCCTTTTTGTATTGTTATGCATTTAGATTCTGAAAATTTGCTATAATAGAATAAAAACATGTTTAAAATATCAAAATATTGAATAAGATGCAGGTTGCGTATAAGTAATAAGGGATGGAAAGCATGTGAAATGAGCAAAAATATGTTAAATATGTTAAAATAAAAGTAATGATACAGAGAGGACGGTGAAGCATGCAACACGTTGAATTTATTTTAGGAAGATCTGGAGCTGGAAAAACAAGCTATTGCTATGAAGCTGTGTCTAAGGCACTTTGCGAGGAAGGTTATGGCAATTTAATTGTACTTGTACCAGAACAGTTTAACTTACAAACACAAAAAGAATTAGCCAAGAAACTATATCCAGGGTTATTACGTGCAGAAGTACTAAGTTTCAATACATTAGCCCGTAATGTATTCCAAGAAGTAGGTAAAATTGATTTACCTGTTATTGAAGACTTAGAGCGTATGATTATTTTAAAGAAGATTATTGAAGAACATAAAAAGGAATTAGTCTTCTACAGAAAAAATGTCAATAATACTGGTTTTATAGAATCGGTTAATCGTTTAATTACCATGTTTGAGCAAGCAGGCTTAAGTCAAGAAGAATTAGAAGAAATGGTAGGTAGTGAAGTGATTACTACCTTGTTTAAAAGTAAATTAGAAGACTTACAAAAAATTTATAGTTACTTTGAAGAATATATTAGTAGTCAATTTTTAACCATTGAAAAGAATATGAGCTTATTAGCGCAAGTGATTCATAAAAGTAAAGTGTTAAGTGAAGCGAGCATTTGGATTGATGGCTTTTATGGTTTTACAATGACGCAGCTGACCATTATTAAGGAGTTGATGAAAACAGCTCAGAAGGTTAGTATTACGCTGCCAATGGATCGTGTTTATGGGATGACTGAAAAGGTTAGAACTAGTCATCCATTTTATGAAAGTATTCAAATGTACCAAAAGCTTTTAGGCATTTGTGAAGGAGAAAAGATTAAAACTACTACAGCGTTTTTAAAACCTAATCCAGCAGAAAACTTAGTGCCAGAGCTTATACACTTAGAGGAAAATTACTTGAAACCTTATCAAAAGGCTTATCAAGAAGAAAGCGAAGCTATTTGCCTTAAAAGCTATAGCTGCCGTATGGAAGAAGTTGAGGAAACCGCCAAGAAGATTGTTAGTTTAGTGCGTGATGAGGGCTATCGTTATCATGACATTGCCATTATTGTAGGGGATGTAGCAGAATATAAATCTATTATTCAAAGCAGTTTTAAAGAATATGAGATTCCATATTTCTTAGATATTAAGCGTAACATTCATACGAATAGTTTAGTGGCATGCATTGAAAGTGCCTTAGAGATTGTCTCTGGTAATTATAGTTATAAAAGTATGATGTCACTTTTAAGAACTTATATGTTGCCGATTTCAAGACAAGATATTGATGTGCTTGAAAATTATATTTTAGCTTATGGGATTAAAGGCAAGAAAAAGTGGCAAGCCGTATGGACTTCTGATTTAGAAGATGAAGAAACTTTAAATCATATGAATAGCATAAGAGAAACGGTACTTAGACCCATTATGGCTCTTGAAAAACGCATTAAAGACAATAAAGTAGAAGGTGGCGTTCAAGTTGTTGAATTAACTCGTGGGGTATTTTATTTCTTACAAGAAATAGGGGCTTATGAAACCCTTCAAAATATTATTGCTAAAAATAAGACAGAAGGTAATCGTTTATTAGAGCTTGAAAATACGCAGATTTGGGGACAAATTATAGAAGTTTTTGAGCGTCTTGTAGATCTTTTAGGAGAAGAGCGTTTGGATGTGCCAACTTATAAACGTATTTTGGAGACAAGCTTTTCTTATCTTAAGATGGGAATTATTCCTCCAGCAAGTGATGAGATTTTGATTGGTGAAATTGAACGTACAAGGTTGCCACGCCTTAAAGCTTTATTTGTTTTAGGAACTAATGAAGGATTAATACCAAAAACAGATGAGGCTACACCTATTTTTTCAGATATGGATAAGGTGGCTTTAGGACAGCTTTGCGAAACAGGTAGCGAGGCAAAAGGAAGATTAGGCGATTTAATTATTAATCAGCCACTTTATGGGGTATCTTTTATGATTTATACTACACTCACCCGTGCCACACAGAAGCTTTATTTAAGCGTGGCTTTAAGCGATGAAAATGGTAAACCATTAAGACCATCCCTTGTGTACTACCGCTTAAGTAAGATGTTTAGACAAAAAGCAGAGACTAAGGTGAAAACCGTATTAGATGAGGTATATCGCCCACTACCAACCTTTGGCTATATTGGCAGCAGGCTAAGAGAATATATTGAAGGCCGTGAAAAGGAAGAAGACTGGAAAGATATTGTCAGCTGGTATAAGACTTCACCGCAATGGGAAGAGCGTTTAAATGGTTTAGGCGATTATTTATTCTATAGTAATCAACAGCATTATTTAAATCCAGAAACAACAAAGCTTTTATATAGTGAACCTGTCTTAAAAACAAGTATTTCACGTCTTGAAAGCTTTAGAAACTGTGCATGTTGTTACTTTATGAAATATGGTATTAAAGCTGAAGAACGTAAAGTCTTTGAGTGGAACAGTGCAGAAGTAGGAACACTTTTCCATGCAACACTCGAACAATATCCTAAAGAACTTGCCCTTATAGGAACACATGGACCTCGGCTCAGCCACAAGAAATGAAGACAGCAGTTAGAAAAGCGACTGAAACAGCTATGCAGCAGCTTAAACGTATGCAAAGAGATTCAGGCCGATTTAAGTTTACAGCGGCTAAGGTAGAAAAGATGGCAGGACGTGCCATTAAGGCTTTAACAACCCATCTTAAGAATGGTGAATTCCAGCCAGTAGGTTATGAAATTAACTTTGGTGATGGGAAAGGTTTCCCACCAATTCAAGTGGATATTGATGCAGAACGTAAAATCTTTATTACAGGACAGATTGACCGTGTAGACGTTTATTATAAAGATTCTGAAACAAGCTATGTTAAGATTTTGGATTATAAAACAGGAAATAAGAACTTTAATTTATTAGAAGTATATTATGGTTTACAATTACAACTTCTATTATATTTAGATGCTTATCTTAAACTAAATCATGCATATGAGCCAGGTGGTGTATTCTACTTCCATATTAATAACCCGTATGTAACTTATAAGGTAGGAATGGAAGAAGAAGAAATCGAAAAAGGCCAAATGAAACAATTTAAATTATCAGGCTTAGTACTTGAGCAATTAGACGTTATTAAGGCGTTAGACAAAGAAAATACAGGTTCTATAATTCCTGTAAGCCTTAATAAAGATGGTAGTATTAAAAAAGGCTCATCGATTGCCACAACTGATCAATTTGAGCTTTTAGAAAATCATATTATTGATGCTGTAAAAGATTTAGGTACACAAATTTTAGAAGGCAAAGTAAGTGCCAAACCGTTTAAACTTGGTGAGAAGAATCCTTGTCAGTATTGTAATTATAGCACAATTTGTCAGTTTAATGAAAGTCAGCCAGATAACTATTTTGATAAATTAGAGAACTTAAGTAAAGAAGAAGTATGGCAACGTATTGAAAGAGAAAAGGAGGGAAAATAGATGGCATGGACACCAGCACAACAAGCCGCAATTGATAAGCGTGGTGCAAATATTTTAGTTTCAGCGGCAGCAGGTTCAGGGAAAACAGCGGTTTTAACAGAACGTGTGATGAAACGTATTATTGGGAGTGAAATGGAGACACCTATTGAAATTGACCGTTTTCTCATTGTAACCTTCACCAGTGCAGCAGCAGGAGAAATGAAGGAACGTATTACAGCAAAGCTAGGGGAACAGATGCAAAGATTGCAGGCTGAAGAAAATATGGAAGACCCTAAGGTGATTAAACAAATGAATTATTTAGAACGTCAAATGGTCCTGGTGCATAAAGCGTCTATTTCTACAATTCACTCTTTTTGTTTAAAAACCATTAAAGCCTATTTTAATCGATTGGATATTGATCCTAACATTAAAGTAGGCAATCAAGCTGAGCTTGAGACTATGAAAAAGGAAATCTTAGAAGAGCTTTTAGAAGAACGTTTTGAAGAGGAAGAACCAGAGTTTTTAGCCCTTGCAGAGGTTTATGGCAATGTAGAAGGTATGGCGCCCCTTATTGAACTAATTTTAGAAGTGTATACATTCTCAAAAAGTACACCTTTTCCAGAAGTGTGGCTCAAAAAACAAGTAGAGAGTTTAAAAGTAAATTATACAGATGTTGCTCAAATGCCTTGGGCAGATGCTATTAAAAAGTCCATTTATGATCAAGTAAAAGATCTTAAAATTATTTATGGAGATATACTTGCCTTATGTCAGGCTACTAATGGACCTACTCTATATGGACCTACTTTAGAAGCTGATATCGCGCCTCTTGCGGATATTGATGAAAACACAGATGTGAATATACTAATTAATGCCGTAAAAAGTATCAGATTTGCAGCATTGTCACGTAAAAAGCAGGAATGTGATGAAGTCCTTAAAGAAAAAGTAAAGGATTATCGTGATTTAGCCAAAGATATTTTGAAAGATATTCAAAGTGACTTAGCTTTTATTCAAGATCCCAAGCTCATTGCACAGCTGCCTAAAGTTGGACAGCTTATGGAAAACTTAGTGCATCTTATTGAAGAGTTTGAAAAACGTTATAGCGAAGCCAAGCAAAAAGCAGGCATTGTGGACTATAGTGACCTTGAACATTTATGTATGAAGCTTTTAGTTGTGCCTGAGTTTGACGAATCAGGAGAATATATAGGTGTAAGTTACACTGATGTAGCCAAGGAACTAGGTGCTTTTTATAAAGAAGTGTATATTGATGAATATCAAGATAGTAATACAGTACAAGAAACTATTTTAGGAGCAGTTGCTTTAGCCAATAAAGAGGCCCATACCACAAGATTTATGGTAGGGGATATGAAACAAAGTATTTATCGTTTCCGTTTAGCCAATCCACTTATTTTTGCAGAGAAATATGAGAATTATGATAAACAAGATGTGGCATCAGAAACGGTGAATGAGGCTGTTATAGAAGGCATGCATAATGAAAATGAAACAAGTCCTATAAAAGATATATGTATTGACTTATCTCAAAATTTTAGAAGTCGTAATAATATCTTACAAGGTGCAAACGATATCTTTGAACAAGTAATGAGTAAGGAAGTTGGCGAATTAGAGTATGATGAATTTGCTAAACTAAAAGAAGGAAATCTCTATAATGATGGAGAGCCAGAAAGCTTACCAGAACACAGTTTATCAGAGAGCATTGAAGTGCATATATTAGAAACGAAGGAAGCAGAAACAAACTCTGAAAATGAGGAAAATAGACTTGAAGATCTTAAAAAAGTAGAATATGAAGCTTTAATGACAGCCAGCCTAATTGATAAGCTTTTAAAAGGAGAAGGGAATCCAACCTATATTTATGATAAAGATTTAGGGGCATATCGTAAGGTAGAGCCAAGAGATATTGTGATTTTATTGCGTGCGACTAAGGATAAGGCAGGTATTTTTGAAACAGCTTTAATTAATAAAGGAATTGGAGCTTATGCAGATGTCAGTGATAATTTCTTTGATGCTATAGAAGTTCAAACTATTATTAGTTACTTACAAATTATTGATAATCCACTTCAAGATATTCCGCTTTTAACAGTATTACGTTCACCAATTGTGGGGCTACAATTAGATGATCTTGTATATATTCGTAAGGCTCAAGAAGGTGGTTCTTTCTTTGAAGCTTTAGAAGTTTATTTAGAGCAAGAAGGGGCTAAGGAAAGTGTAAAAGCCTTTAGGAAACAGTTGGAGTATTATCGAGCAGCTAGTGCTGAGTTTACTGTAGAAGAACTTATTGCAAGACTTTATGTGGATACAGGATATTACCGCTATGTATCTATGCTGCCAACAGGTGCAAAGAAAAAGGCTAATTTAAGTTTGCTTAAAAAATATGCAGCCCAATATGAAAATATGAATAATGGGAAACTCTTTGCTTTCTTACAATATGTGATTAAATTACAACAAACAACAGATGGTCTTCAAGAAGCTAAGTTAGTAGGAGAAAGTGAAAACTTAGTGCGCATTATGAGTATTCATAAAAGTAAAGGATTAGAGTTTAGTATTGTATTTTTATGTGATACAAATAAACGTTTTAATCATAGCGATATTAAAAATAGTGTATTATTACACAATGAACTTGGTATGGCACCGGATTATATGGATACAGAACACTATGTGAAATATCCAACCATTCCTAAACTGGCGATTAAGAATCAAATTATCTCAGAAAATATATCAGAAGAAATGCGTGTTTTATATGTAGCCCTTACAAGGCCTAAAGAAAAGCTCTTTATTACAGGGACGGTTTCGGATATGGAAAAGGCCGTTAAAAAATGGAGTATGTTTGCAAATAGAGAAAGTCAATCTATTTTACCATTAGGTGTAAGAAAGGCAGGGACTTATTTGAACTGGATTGGGATGAGTTTATATGCCCATAGTAATATTGATACGATTCGTAATTATATTGGAGATAGCAATAACATTGCCTTTAGAGGGGATTCAAAATGGCAATTAACTGTATGGGATAAAAATAGTTTAGGCATGGAAAATAAAAGTTCTGAGCTGCTTCAAGAAGATGAACGTACTTTATTGGAAAATTGGGATGCACAGGTTGTATATGGTAACTATAAAGAAGAGATTAATAGACGTTTAAGTTTTGTATATCCTCATGAAGCAGCCATTCATTTACCAACTAAGTTGTCAGTTTCAGAGATTAAACGTGAAGCACAAAAGAGTCTTATAAATGAAGCAGGCCATGTAGAAGAAATGATGATTCAGCCTCTTAAAGTAGCGGATGAAATGCCTGTACCAAGCTTTATCAAAACTGAAGAAAAAATAGCAGGGGCTAAACGTGGAACACTGATTCACAGTATTTTTGAACACTTAGATTTCTTGAAATATAATACGTATGAAGCGATTCGAGAAGAGCTTATTAGACTCATAGGTGAAAAGCAGCTGCAAGAAGAAGTGTTAGATGTGGTTTCTATCAAACGCCTTGAACAAATGGCTAATTCTGAAATGGTAGGACGTATGCAAAAGGCAAAATATGTTTGGAAGGAAAAACAATTTATTTATTTAGCTCATGCTAATGAAGTAGCAGAAAACTATCCAGATAATGAGGATTTATTAATTCAAGGGATTGTAGATACCTTCTTTATAGAAGAAGATGGTCTTGTGATTATTGATTACAAAACAGATTATGTAGATCCTCACAATCCGGAAGAAAGTATCAAACAAATCAAGGCACGTTATACAAAACAACTTGATTTATATGAAGAAGCCTTATATCAAATTACAGGTATCCCTGTAAAAGAAAAAGTAATCTATTTATATAATATTAATCAGTGGATTAACTGTTAGATATTAATAAAAATATAAAAAACCTGCTAATGAAGTTTTAATTTCATTAGCAGGTTTTTGTGCTATTAAGAATTATTAGGTCCTATTTTTGTGCCATAATTATCTTCAATGAGTTGTTCAAGTAAAGAAGGATTTCGGATAGCTTGTGACATGGCATTGGTGAGGATATTTGCTCTATCCATACTGCTTTGTTAAGGTGGAATGAACTCATAGGACAAACTATTGAAAAGCCGTACATGTATATAAATATATATGGAGTTTGTTATCTTAACTAGAAATATAATACCATTTTTACTGTTAGACTAGAAGTAGAGGTGATATACAATGATGGGCAGAAGAAATAATGATGAAAGATCCCAAATACAAATGTTAAGTATAGATGACCTTGTACCTCAAGATCATCTTATAAGAAAAATTGATGTAGCTATTGACTTAAGCTTTATCTATGACAAAGTGAAAGATTTATATAAACCAGGTGGTCGTGAAAGTATCGATTCAGTTGTACTTTATAAAAATTGTTATGATTCAATACATATTCGGCATTAAATCTATGCGTCAAACTATTAAAGAAATAGAAGTAAATATTGCTTATAGATGGTACTTAGGTTATGGGATGACTGAGTCTATACCCCATTTTTCAACTTTTGGTAAGAATTATGCTAGAAGATTTGAAGAAACTGATCTTTTTGAAGATATCTTTAAAACCATTGTTGCCGAAATCATTAACTGTGGATTCATTGATATGGAAAGTATTTTTATAGATGGTACACATATCAAAGCCAATGCTAACAATCGCAAATCACAAAATCAAGTTGTTGAGCAATCTGTAAAGTTTTATGAAGAAGAACTTCAAGCTGAAATTGCAAGAGATAGAGAACTACATGGAAAAAAGTTATTAAAAGAGAGAGAAACCATTGAAACTAAGACTATTAAAGTGAGTACGACTGATCCAGAATGTGGCGTATTTCATAAAGGTGAACACAAGAAGGTGTTTGCTTATACTTCTAATACTGCCTGTGATAAAAATAATTATATATTAGGCTTTGAAGTAGCTCCAGGTAATACACATGATTCAGTGAGTTTCCCTCATCTTTATAACAAACTTATAGAAGAATATCCAAATATCAAAAATGTGGTTGTTGATTCAGGATATAAAACACCAGCACTTGCACGCTTAATTATTGAAAGTGAAAAGACTCCAATCATGCCATACAAAAGACCTATGACTAAAGAGGGGTTCTTTAAAAAATATGACTATGTTTACGATGAATACAACGATTGCATGATATGTCCTAATAATAAAATTTTAAAATATAGTACAACGAATAGAGAGAGCTATAGAGAATATAAAAGTAATAAACACGACTGCAAAGACTGTCCATTTTTAAAACAATGTACCCATAGTAAGGAACACGTAAAAGTTGTTATGAGACATGTATGGGAGGATTACATAGAAAAAGTTGAAGATATCCGTCATACATTAGGTACCAAAGAAATCTATAATCTAAGGAGTCAGACAATCGAAAGAGTTTTTGCAGATGCAAAAGAATTGCATGGTATGAGATATACGCAATATAGAGGTTTAGAAAAAGTCAAGATGGAGCTAAACCTCTTGTTTGCATGCATGAATTTGAAAAAGTTAGCGATATGGAAGCATCGAAAGGGGCTACTACGTAGCCCTAATCAAAGAAATAATAGTAAATTTTCATGGATTATATGTATAAACTCAAAAAGGTTCTGGAATGCAATGCATTCTGGAACCTTTTTGTCAACAATCTGAA
>NZ_BBCG01000044.1 GCF_001311925.1 Cellulosilyticum ruminicola JCM 14822 | reverse complement strand
GTTGCTATTGAAACGCTTCAAAAGATAAGCCCTATAGATTTGTCAACTAATAAAATCAAGCTCATTTGTGAGAGAAATATAGAAGCTGAAACAAACTCCCCTGGTGATCCTAAGATCATTGATATTTCTAATGAAAATATCAGACGTATCAATGAAATCTTTGGTATTCAATCTACACACTATGAGAAGGAGGCCATCCTATGAATACGCTTTTTGATAAGCAGTTAGAAGAAATTCGAGAAATCTGTAAGTCTATTCGCCTATCAGGAATAAGTGCCTGTATGGCAGATGAACTTATGGAAGCAAAAGAAAAAGGATTATCCTACGAAGAATTTCTGTTAAATGTTTTACGGTATGAACAAGATAGACAAAATGTAATCCTATTAGGGAGTACTGGAACAGGTAAAACACATACTGCAACTGCATTAGGCATAAAGGCATGTATGGAGGGATACAAAGTACTATTTACAACTGTACCATTACTGATACTCAGCTGAAAGAATGCCGTAGCAATAAGACTTTAAAGGCCTTTGAAAACAAGTTTGAGAAATATGACTTAGTCATTGCAGATGAGCTAGGTTACATTTCCTTTGATAAAGAAGGTGCAGAATTATTATTTACACATATCTCACTACGTACAGGAAGAAAGTCAACGATCATAACCACAAACTTGTCTTTTGATCGATGGCATGAAATCTTTGGAGATCAAGTATTAATAGCCGCGATGATAGATAGGCTAACACATAAATCGTATATTTTAGATATGAGCACCAGCTCATACCGGATCCATGAAACTGAAAAGTGGCTCCAAAATCAAATGTAGAAAATGGCTAACGTTTATGCCGCGAAAGTGCCTTGATTATGAGGGTTGATATGCTACGCTAGTCAAGATAGGCAGCACACAAGCTTCGTAGCACACCATCAAACTAGGTGGCTGCCTCAGCTGCCTAACAGCATATCAACGGAGGCTCATAGTCAAGGGAACCGTGGAATAAATGTGGAAAAATAGAATGCGTATGACCTATAAACGGTCATAAATTTTTGAATTAAGGTGGATCCATTTTCAAATGCATTTTGGTTCCGAATTCACTTGACAAATACAAAAAACGTTAGTTTTTGAGATCTAATCATTTTTCATGTTCTGCGAAGATATTCAAGATATGGAATTAACAACTGCATACAAAGCCTTATGGCTTTATTTGTTGAGCACATTTTAAATTTGCCATCAGATATCACAGAATGTATAAAAGGTAAAGTAGATGAGTGGATACTGTCTCAAACGTCATTTCAGGCTTTATTAAAAAATAATTGCTGGGAAAGTTGAGTAAAATATTAAAATGGTGATATAATTTAATAGTTAATATAACTATTAAAAGAAAAGGGATAAAATCATGAAAAAAGTATATGAGTTTTTAAAATCAGCACAAACATATTATTTAGCAACTGTAGAAGGAAATCAACCGAGAGTAAGACCTTTTGGAACAATACATATTTATGAAGATAAATTATATATTCAAACAGGGCGTTCAAAAGAAGTTTCAAAACAAATTGCGGTTAATTCTAAAGTTGAAATTTGTGCAATGAAGGGTGGAGAGTGGCTTAGGGTTGCAGCAACACTTGTAGATGATAATAGAAGAGAAGTAAAAGTATCTATGCTTGAAGCATATCCAGAGCTAAAAGAAATGTACTCAGCAGATGATGAAAATACACAAGTACTTTATCTAAAAGATGTAACAGCTACATTTTCATCTTTCACAGCTGCACCAGAAGTGGTAAAATTTTAATCTAGAGATGTCAAGAGGATTAATTACAAACATTAAAGGATACGCTATGTAGTGAAGATAAACTTGCCTAAAATGACGTAGTAGAATAGAAAGAGTGTGTAGTATGAATAAAGAAAGATTAATTAACAATATTATTGATCAAATGAAGGAAGCTCAAATTAAGCTAGGATATGATAAAGAAACAATTCGCCTTTATTATCCAACCGAGTCTTTAAATGCTATATTAGAGATAAAGTGTGCAAATGCAAAAGAAATGCTTAGCTTATTAAGTAAGAGTTTTAAAGAAGAGGGTATATTAGGACATTTAGAATTTGCTATACGTGGGGGTAGAATTGAAATTTGCGTCCCACCACAAGGTAGTGAATACGTTCATAAAAATGTGAAAGAGCCAGCTTTTCTTGTAGATATGATTAATCTTTTTAGAAATAATCATCATTGTACATTAGAAGAAATTCGTCAGGTGTTTAAAAAGTATAGTGAAGAATATATATGTGAAAGCACACCGGAAGATATGGAATTTGATTATACAATGTACTTTAAAGATCAAAATATTGATGAGTATTATTATTGTATTAAGATGGAAATGGGGCATACAATTTATCATCGTTTTACAAAAGAAGATTATAAGCTTTTAGTAGAAGCGTAAAATAAGAGCACCTGCAAATGTGAAATATAAAATTTACATTTGCAGGTGATTTTTTATGAATAGATATAAAAAATATGCAATACCTTATATGAGGCATTGCATATTTTGAAAATTAAAGAGCTGTAATGAGTTTTTCTAAATCTTCACAAAGTCCTTTAGCTAATGTGAAATCATTATTTTTTAAAGCTGTAGCAACTTTGATTTCTAAGGCCTTTTTCTTTTGTTCAAGCTCTAAATAATCTTTATTAAAGTGGCGTGCATAAATCATTTTTCTAAATTTACGAATACTCATACGGCGAATAGAGTGTTCATCTACGATTAAAACATAATCCATACAGTTAGCAATTGTATAGAAATCATGAGATACCATAAGGATAGCACCATTGTATTCTTTAATAGCTTTTTCAAGGGCGAGCTGTGCAATAAGTATCTAAGTGGCTTGTAGGCTCATCTAAGAAGAGCATATTAGCATCTCCAATGGTAATTTTAGCAAGTTGGAGGATATTTTTTTCGCCCCCTGAAAGTGAACCGATTTTTTGGTCTAACATATCTTTTTTGAAGCCATACCCAGAAAGATGAGGAAGGACTTCACTTTTAGTATTAAAACCGTAGCTTAAGAATTCATCAAGAATTGTACGTGATTCATCAAGCACTTCTCCTTGCAGCTGAGATAAATAAGCTGTTTCGATAGCTTCATTAATTTCAATGTGTGGATTTTGATTTTTAAAGATTTCACGAAGTAAAGTGGTTTTACCTGTACCATTAGGTCCAATAAGTGCTACTTTATCTGTCCCTTTAATTTCAAAATTAACATTTTCTAAAAGCATTTCATTAAAGCTTATGCTGTAATCTGTTACAGTAAGTGCAGGTATTTCTGCGTCAAGGGCTTTAGTTGTTGTAAGTGTGATAGCAGGTTGTTTGATGTCTACAAATGGTGCTTTAATACGACGAGCAATGAGGCGCTCTTCGTGCTTTTAGAGCATTCCCTCTTGAAGCTTCAGCATTATTTGTAGCTGCTTCTCTGAGTTTTTTAATTAAAGTAGCATTACGTTTGATTTCTTCAGTGTCTTCGTGAGCAAGTTCTTGAAGTTCAACTTTGTGTGCAAGAAGTGAGAAATTGTAATCAAGATATGAACCATCGAATTCTTGAAGTTTTTTATTTTCCAAGTGAATAATCTTATTGAAACAGTGGTCTAATAAATAGCGATTATGTGTAACAATAAGCATTGTACCTTTATAAGCATTAATGAGATTTTTAAGTGAGTTAAGATTTTCAAAGTCTAAGAAAGCATCTGGTTCATCCATAATCATTAAATCAGGTTGTGCAAACATTTCCTTAATAACTTGAATAAGTTTAAATTCCCCACCACTTAATTCAGAGAGCATAAGATCTTTATGTCTTGTAAGCTCTGCAAGATTAAGTTGTCTTGTAATAATGCTTTCGTAATCTTCGCCACCAATAGTTTCAAAAGCATCTAATGTTTCTTGATATTTTTCAAGAAGCGCATCAAGCTCTGTAGCTGTAGCCATTTCATCACAAATAACTTCTAATTTACCTTTAAGGGCAAGAGACTGCTGGGCAATATATTCAAACACTGTTATTTCTTGTGTTTTATCTGATTTAGAAAATTGGTTCACATAACCAATGCGACAGTTTTGGGGAATATTTAATGTACCTTCATACATATATTTTTCAGGATTCATTATAATATCGACTAGTGTACTTTTACCACTACCGCTCATACCAATAAAAGCACAGTGTTGACCGTCTTCTAATATAAATGAAATTTTATCAAATAAATCTTTATGTGGAAATGAATAAGAAAAGTTGTTAACTGTTATCATAAAATTACCTTTCTATATCTATCTTATGCTACAAAAAGAGCTTATAAAAATAAGCTCTTTTAGTTGTTGTGCACTCAATTTTTGTTTAAGCTAAAACTATTATGGATACTAGTATAACATTGACTGCATAGAGTTTCAATAAGGGGATTTTAGGGGAAGTATGGGAAACAAATATTTTGACATATACGGATTGTGACTTTTGGCGAACAATGCTATTTAAGAAGTTAGACGAAAATGGTTTTAATGTACAGTCAGTTGTTTCACAATATGGCCAGCATGAAGGGCATAGTGGTATGCTCGTAACACAATTAGTAGAAACAAATAATCTTGAAACATGGCTTGATGCATCTAATCCTGATATTGTAATTATGCATTTTGGCACAAATGATTGCTGGGGTAATACAGGCACAAAGAAAATATTAGATGCCTATACAAAGTTTGTAGCACAAATGCGTGCGAATAATCCAAATATGATTATTGTTGTAGCACAGATTATTCCAATGCATCCAAGTGATCAATATGACTATAAGACAATTATTGAAGACTTAGATACAGCTATGGTAGATTGGGCAAATAATCTTACAACAGAGGAGTCACCAATTATTCCTATGTCTTGGAATAGTACAATTGCACCAGGGAGTTCAATTACTTTTGGATTACAAGGTGTAGGTACAGTAACAAGTGATTTCGAATATAATACGATTCAATAATATATGGTTTTAAGAGGCCAACATTTATGAGTGTGTTGGCCTTCATTATTGACAATAATCTACCATATGATTACAATCATATCAGAACAATAGATAGCGGTCGCTAGAGAGGAAAAGGATATGGAAAGAACATTAGAAAATATTTCAGATGGAAAGCTCTATGACATTGAAGATATGGTGAATGCGGATACAAAAGGATGTAATGGATGTAGTGCATGCTGCCATAATGTAGGGGACCTTGTTGCCTTAACACCATTTGATGCTTATGAGATTAAGTCGTATTTAGATATTTCGTTTGATGAATTAATAGGAAATAAAATTACATTACGTGAAAATAATAAAGTACTATTACCTTATTTAAAAATGCAAGGTGAAGAGAATAGATGTAGTTTCTTAGATGCACAAAACCGTTGTGCAATTCATGCACATCGCCCCAATATTTGTCGTTTATTCCCTTTAGGAAGAGTGTATGAGAATAATAATTTTAAGTACTTTTTACAAGTTGGCAGCTGTTTAAAACCAACATTATCACCTGTAAAAGTAAGTGAATGGATTGGTATTCAACACTATGAAGCCAATAAGGAACTTATTTTAATATGGCATCAACTTATAAAAGCACTTGCGTTTCGTTTGAAATTTGTATTTGATGAAAAAGAACGTCAAGATATACAAAATAAACTAATTAATGCGTTTTATCGCATAGAAGTGCAAGAAGGTGAAGACTTCTATGCTGCATTTGCGAGAGTCTTACCAGAAGCAAAAAGGGAGCTTGGTATTTTATAATTTTTTACTGCATCATTACAATCATCAAAAAGTTCAGAGGCTAATTGTTTTTCAAAAATTGCTTTACAGCTAGGAGGTCTTTCAAATGAAAATTCTGTTGGTGTTTCTGAAGTAGTTAAAGCTGTGAGTTTATTTTGAAGTAGTTTATGATGGACTTTAATAGTTAAGAGACTTGTCATAAGAACTTTTTTAAAATCTTCATTAATGGATTCATGAATAGGTAATATGATTTTTGGAGTACCTCATCTATTTTCAAAGGCAGCTCGGATGAATCAGTAGACATATTAAGTAACTCCTTTCTAAGCTTTATTATGTATTAGTATGGTAAAGTCAGTGGATTTCATATATCTTCACCAAGTATATAACATTCATAAAAGTTTTCATGTATTTTTTACAGAGCAGTTTTCTGCCAATTATTAAAGCTGCCAATAAGTATGACTCTATTTGCATTAGATGCAAAAGTGCGGAACATTGTACCTTTTGAATCTATATGCGTACCTAAATAGTTATAGGCATCGAAGATATTTCTTGTGTAAAAATCATTTAAGTTCAATCAAATCGCCTCTTTTAATTGACTATGGTTGTTTAATTGTATATAGTAAATTATAGAACGTATTCAGAAAAAAGCTATACTCAGAGTTAATAAGATGTTGTTTAAACAACATAATTGGTAATAAGTCGTATTATAGGAGAAATAAAATGGATTTAAGAGTTAAAAAAACGAGAAAAAGCATATTCGATGCTTTTATAGCCCTTCGTGCTAAAAAACCTTTAGAAAAGATTACAGTAAAGGAACTAGCAGATGAAGCGATGATTAATAAAGCAACATTTTATTTACACTTTAATGATATTTATCATTTATCAGATGAAATAGAAAATGAATTAATTCATTCTAAGATTGAAAAGATTTCACAACTTAATGATACATTAAGCAGTCCGTATGATATCACAAAAGCATTCTTTGATGTTTTTAGCGAAGAAAAAATTTAACTAAAATTTTATTTGCAGATAATCGAAGAGGCATATTTGTGAATAAATTAGAAAAAGAAATGAAAGCCTTTACTTTTGAAAAGTATCCAGAGTATAAAGATAGTGTCGAAAAAAACATTGCTTTATCCTTGCTGATACAAGGGGCTTTACATACTTACTATAATAATGAATGGGATACACAGACGATAGAAGAAGTTATTTCTAAACTAAGTGAGTTAATCCTTAGTTAATAAACAAAATAAAAGAAGCCACCCTTATAAGGTGGCTTTTTTTATTTTAAAGGGAAGAAGTACTATTAATTAGATTCAGCTACATCAGCATCTGCTTTGGTAGGATGTACAGTACCAAATGGATGCTGATGCGGCGCATAGATAGAATAAAGTTTAATTGGGGTGTTACCAATGTTAATCAGATTGTGCCAAGTATTAGCTGGAATGATAAAAGCATAACCATCCCCAACATGTTGTCTGAAGTTCAGATTATCTTTAGTTTCTCCCATCATTACAAGACCATCTCCAGCTTCTAAACGTAGAAATTGATCTAAATTAGGATGATTTTCAAGACCTATTTCACCTCCTGGTGGGATGCTCATTAAGGTAACTTGAAGGTTTGGTCCTGTCCATAGTACTGTACGGAAATTTTGATTACGTTTGGTAATTTCATCAATGTTAACAGCAAAGGGATTAGGACCATAATCTGCAAGGTCAGTATAAGTAGACTGTGAATTCGCATTCTGAGCTGCCATTTGTGCGGCGCGGTTATGTGTATTATTGGTGTATTGAGATGGATATTGATTGGAAGGCATCATACGACGACGATTAAAAAATCCCATATAATTTCACCTTTTTAACGATTACAATATTTACTATATGCGGTAAATATTTAAAATGTGATAAATGTAAATGCAAGATAATTAATATTTATTGTCAAGATATTGAAAATAAATTAAATGCATACTTGTGTATAATTTATTAAAGTTGTATAATAATTTAAACATAATATAAAGATTGTTTAAATTAATATCATAAGAAGAATGAGGCTGATAATATGGAAAAGAAGAATTTAGATTGGGAAAATATTGGATTTGCTTACAGAGAAACAAATAAAAGATATGTTGCTAATTTTAAAGATGGCAGCTGGGATAATGGGATTTTAACAGAAGATGATACTGTTGTAATCAATGAATCAGCAGGTGTTCTTCAATATGCACAAACATGTTTTGAAGGATTAAAGGCTTATACAACAGAAAAAGGTCAAATTGTAATTTTTAGACCTGATTTAAATGCAAAACGTATGGCAGATTCAGCAGAAAGATTAGAAATGCCAGTATTCCCAGAAGAACGTTTCATTGAAGCAGTTGTAGAAACTGTTAAAGCTAACGCAGAATATGTACCACCATATGGTTCAGGGGCAACATTATATATTCGTCCATATATGTTTGGAAGTAGTCCTGTAATTGGTGTAAAACCAGCGCAAGAATATCAATTTAGAATCTTTACAACACCAGTAGGTCCTTACTTTAAAGGTGGTGTAAAACCACTTACACTTTGCGTAAGTGATTTCGACCGTGCTGCACCACATGGAACAGGTCATATTAAAGCAGGATTAAACTATGCTATGAGCTTACATCCTATTGTAGAAGCACATAAAGCAGGATTTGATGAAAATATGTATCTTGATGCAGCTACACGCACAAAGGTAGAAGAAACAGGTGGGGCAAACTTCTTATTTGTAACAAAAGACAATAAGGTTATTACACCTAAATCAAATAGTATTTTACCATCTATTACACGTCGTTCATTAATGTATGTTGCGAAAGAATACTTAGGATTAGAAGTAGAAGAACGCGAAATTCACATTGATGAAGTAAAAGATTTTGCTGAATGTGGTCTTTGTGGTACAGCTGCTGTTATTTCACCAGTTGGAAAAATTATTAATCATGGTGAAGAAATTTGTTTTCCAAGTGGTATGGAAGAAATGGGACCTATCACAAAGAAACTTTATCAAACGCTTACAGATATTCAAATGGGTCGTATTGAAGCACCAGAAGGTTGGATTAAAGTTATCGAATAAGAACATAAAAAAGATGTTGCAAATTTATTTGCAACATCTTTTTTATGTTCTTATAAATGGTTTTCATTGTACATAGCACGAATACCACCAATGAATTTAGGACGTGTTCTTGCTGCAAGTAATATGGCATTCCAATATGTGTTGTATTTAAACGTACAGGAACGTCTACCTTTTTTAGGTGCATGCTAATTAGTGTACCACCAATATCAAGTCCAGCATCAAGCTTTGATTTCTTCAAGAGCTACTGGATCTTTAAAGGTATAATAAGCTTTTGTTGCAAAAGAGCCACCTGCTTTAGGTTGAGGAACTAGAAAAATACCTTTTTCTAAAAGTACTGAATAAATGCCGTTAAAACAGGTCAGATTTTTCTTGTTCCCAATATAGAAGTTGAAACATGGTGGGCCAATCTTGGTGAATCAGATTGTGAAATTATAGCACTTTATCATGCTCATGGTGAAATGTGAACAATACCACAGTGAAATCAAATCAGATATGGATTTTGAACGTCTTTCATCTGGAAAGTTTGTTGCTAATGCGCTTGTCCTTGAAATTGGAATGATAGCATATAATATTCTGAGAATGATTGGTCAAGGAACTATTGGTGGTCGAGCACCACATCAAAAGCGAGAAGTGAAACGCCGTCGTATTCGTACTGTAATTGGTAACATGATTATGATGGTAAGTCACGTCACATCACATGACCGTCAACTTATTATGGGACTGGGCAAAAGCAATGTATGGCCACATATCTTTACTAGGGCACTTGAATTAAAAGAATCTTATTGGTTTAAAGAAGCTCTAATTGAATGGTACGATTATAGCAATAAAACAAATGCCATGAGTCTATTAGAAAAAACGGATTAATAATGGTGAAAACTTAGGCATTTCTGAAATAATTAAAGTCTTAAAAACTTTCAAGAATTGGAAAGTTGAAATTGCCAATTATCATCAATATCGTTTTACAAATGCTGTTGTTGAAGGTAAAAATAATGAAATCAAAGCACTTCAACGTAGAAGTTATTTCTTAAGAAATAGACAAAGTTATGAGTATCGTATTTATCTAGAATGTAATAATGAAAGTGAAATTAAACGTGCGGAAGCTAATCCTAAAGATAAGATGGCACTTATTTTTAAATAGTATTTTAGTTTTTTAACACGTGTTGCACTGAAGGTGACGCAGCACATCAAATGCAATTCCAAATTCCATGTGGATCATCATTAGGGGCCTTTAATCACTGGGTTAAAGGGAATTCTATAGAGAATTGGCGCAGTAGCATGTTGCTGCAATTGGTGAGAAATTAATGTCTGAAACAGCTACATGTATCAATAACTATATTAATAAATTACTATAATTATTGATAGGACTATTAAGAGAATAGCTATTTAATTTTTAGTTATAATTTTATTGTCGATAGTGTACTAAGAAATGTTCTAAGCTATCCATTGCCTTACTTAATTGATCAATTTGAGGCAGATAAACAAGACGGAAGTGGTTATTTTCAGGCCAGTTAAAGCCAGTACCTTGAATAACTAAAATATGTTCTTTTTCTAAGAAGTCTAATGCAAAGTTTTCATCATTATAAATAGGATAACGTTTAGTATCTATTTTAGGAAAAATATAGAAGGCTGCTTTTGGTTTAACAGCTGAAATGCCAGGTATATCATTTAATCGCTTAGTAATAAAATCTCTTTGTTTATAAATACGGCCATTTGGCTCTAATAATTTACTAGCACTTTGATAGCCGCCTAAAGCTGTT
The DNA here is from genome assembly GCF_001311925.1 of Cellulosilyticum ruminicola JCM 14822. GTDB lineage: Bacteria > Bacillota > Clostridia > Lachnospirales > Cellulosilyticaceae > Cellulosilyticum > Cellulosilyticum ruminicola. Next base: position 20,000 of record NZ_BBCG01000044.1, on the reverse strand, counting down.
TGAATAATATGTTGACCTGGTACATTCGCACAAATTCGCATTGAAGATAAGAGATTTAAACCTTCTATATAACCTTTAGATTTAGACTTATCACCACTTAAGCACATCCATCCTACACGGAAACCACATATGCGATGTGATTTAGAAAGGCCATTAAAAGTCACAACCATTAAATCTGGTGCGAGAGAAGCAGTTGATACATGTTCTAAATTATCCATAATCAGACGATCATAAATTTCATCTGAGAAAATTAATAAATCATTTTGGCGAGCTACTTCAACGATTTGTTCTAAAACTTCTTTAGGATATAATGCGCCAGTTGGATTATTAGGATTAATAATAACAATTGCCCTTGTACGTGATGTGATTTTTGCTTTAATATCATCAATATCAGGATACCATTCAGCTTGTTCATCACAGATATAATGAACAACCTTACCACCTGCAAGTGTAGCGGCTCCAGTCCATAATGGATAATCTGGAGCAGGAATTAGTATTTCATCACCTGGGTTTAATAACGCATTCATAGAAAGTAGAATTAATTCGCTTACACCATTCCCGATATAAATATCTTCAATTTGTACATTAGGAATATTTTTAGATTGACAGTATTGCATGATAGCTTTTCTTCCTGAGAAAATCCCTTTTGAGTCTGAATAACCTTGAGAACTCCTTAAGTTAGTCATCATATCATAAATAATTTCATCTGGGGCATCAAATCCAAATGGTGAGGGATTACCTATGTTTAATTTTAGAACATCTATACCGGAAGCAATCATTTCATCTGCACGTTCTACAACAGCACCCCTAACTTCATAGTGAACGTTATTTAGTTTAGTAGATTTAGTTATTGCTTTCATATAATATTCTCCTTTTTTCAAAAATTAATTTTAAATAAGCTGTAGTAAGGTGATTTTGTGATAGTACATAAATTAATGCAAAAAAAAACCTAAACTAATAAAATTAGTTTAGGGCGAATGATTTCTCCGTGTTACCACCTAAATTCAGAAATAAAACTTCTGCACTCTACTAGTAATAGCATAAGGGTTATAAACAAATGTCTATTACTATATCTATTATAACGGATAGACAACCGATGAAGCCTACTTATGTTACTGTTCGGTTCATAGCTCAAAAACTGCTTCCATATTTCCTACTCGAAGATTTACACCAACCATCCTCTCTCTTTGCTTTCAAAAATATGTACTCCTTTTTATCATCGCTTATTAAAATATAATATACAGTTTAATTAGAATAATGTCAATATTATGTTTTTGAAAATTGTTTAATTTTTTAGAAAAATCATGCTATGCTAATATAGCATGATTAGCCCACAAAAAGGCTAGTTTTTAAAACTATTTTACATTATTATGGTTACTAATGTTTAGTTACTAACTAAAATTTCTATTTTTTTATAGTCAATGTAGCCTTTATCACAAATGTAAACTGTTCCTTTATCTGTCATTAGTTCATCCATTTTTGTTTGATTATGACATGCTGCATTAGAAAAAATAATACGCTCAGCTATACCTGTTGGACCATCCATACTTGTATGCATTTTTATACCAGCTTTTGTCTTTCGGAACTTTGCCCAGTCAAAAAAGCGCAAACGCATACTTACAGTAGTGGAGTCAATCATCTTGACTGAACCAAATTTTTTAAGGCGTTCATCTTTTGGAAGCGTTGAGACACAAGTATTAATCAATTCTTGCAATAATAGGAAGAAATACTCTGTAATCTATAGTGTTATTATGATTTGATAAAGTTGCTAAGCTGATGTCTGATAAGATTTATGACATTTGCTTAGTTATACTTTGTTTTAAATCACGAAGTCCATCATAGTCAGCTCCTTTGTGTTTGGTATGGTCTAATATATTAAACCTCAGGAAGATGGCTATTTTTATATCTAAAATTATGGAAATTTAGTCTTTAACATAGTAACTGTTTTCATGTCAATGGAAATAAAAGTTAGTAACTAAACAACAATGTATTATTTTATATAAAATGCTAAGGATGTATGATTTAATATCCTTAGCATTTTTGGGGTTATGCCTAGGTAGAAATGTCAATATAGTATGATTCCTTATGATTAAACTGTGAAATTGAATAATGTAGATAGAAAATGTATATTAATTATTATAAACGTGCATAAATACAGTAAATATATTAAGGAGAGAAATAAGTGAAACATAAACGTATCTAAAATTGTATTTTGAACAAATGTTCGGTATAATGAATAACGACAACAAGATCATTAAAGGAAGACGTACTATGGAATATGAAAAACAATTTAGGCGTATTGTGGAGGATTTATCAATACGTCAAGACAATCTGGCTAAATATATGCCTTTTTTTGAACTGTATACCTTAAATAAGCGTTCTTTATTATATACTCATTTAGATATGGGATTCTTAACATTAGGGATATTAGCTCATTTATTATATGAAGGACATTTAAAAGACAAGGGTTTAACATTTGATGAGATTGAAGTATTTTTACAAAAGCTTATTAATGAATCTTATCAAATCACTTATGAAGGCCAGGAATTAGCGGATTTAACACGTTATATTTTAGATAAATTACAAAATGGTGGCAGCCCTTTTTCATATCACTACTATCATCAAGGGCTTAATAAAGTGCAAGAAATAAAGTTACGTTATATTAGCTATACAAGAGATGGTAAGCTCGAGAAAAACTTTTACCGCTTAACAAGTACAGGTATTGATTTCTTACTTCAAACGAAAGAATTTGGTGAAGAAAGTAAAATTAGTATCCAACTCATCTTGCTACGTAAGCTAGTAGACAGTGAGGATTTTGGTAGTGCTCTAAATACTTTAGAGAATATCAATATTGAGATTAAAAAAGAAGCTAAACGTAAAGGTGAAATTTTAGAAGAACTAAGCTATGGTTTTACTGAAAGCTATGAAAACTACACACAAAATGTGCGTAAACGTTTAGAAGATGAACAATCTCTTTTTAAAGAAACCCAGTCGTACTTAAACAGTTTAGAGTTTGAATATCTATATCAAATTGAACCAGCACAAATGACAGCTAAAGAACAACGTTTCAAAACGTTTATTATTGATATGAAAATGGCACTTACTGAAACGGTAGAGCTACATAGTTTATTATTAGATACTGTTGTAGATTTAAGACAGCAAGCAGAGGAAATGCTCATGATGCGTCGTAAAACCATTTTTAAAGAGAATTTCAGCTTCCAGCATTATTTAGAAGGTGCTCTGCGTAAAAACGACATACGTGGCTTAAAAATGGTTATGGATAGCCTATTTAATATTCGCCTGCCAAAACAGTTTGCACCAGTACGTATTGATCATTTATTGCTATTAAAAGACGCTATTAATGAAGAAAAGGAAATTCTAGATGATTCAAATCAAGAAACCTTGCAGATTGAAACATTAGATGAACAGATTGAAGAACGTCTCTGTTTCAACTATGAGTTGATGTTTAGAGAGTTGCTTTTACTTGTTAGAGAGAAGGAACAAGTGAGTTTAAGTGACTATTTAGAGGCTCTAAAACTACGTTATGGTATAAAAGTATGTGAAAATTATGATTTAGCATCCTTCCTTTTAACGCTTACACAAAATAAAGGGAGCAATAATGGTGAAAAGGTCTTTGATTTTAAAAGGCTATCAAGAAGCGAATTTAAAGCACCAGATGCTGAATGGTTTTATCAAAAAATCGTTTTAGAAACAGAAAGCCTTGCGTGTTTTAAAGAGAGTACATTTAATGTAGCAGTTAAACGCGGGGAATATATTGAGGAAGGCCCACTAGAAATTACAAATTGTAACTATTATATAAAGAGGTAGACGATGACTTATAAAGAACAACTCCAATCGGCTTTACGTATTACTAACTTGCTACTTCAAAATAAGGCAATTGGTATTACTAGCGATTATGACTTATATACACTCTATATTAGTGATATGACGGTTCAAGAATTAGTGTATACCATATTAGAAAGCTATGGCTTAACACTTATTGAATATAAAAAATCACTTTATGTATCTCCAGGCATTGATAATGTCTTATTTGGTTATAAAAATGAAGAGCTGCGTAATATGATGAACTTAGAAACAAATAAAGAGCTTTATTTATGCTATTTCATTATGTACACAGTGATGACAATCTTTTATAAAGAAAGCAGCTTTGCAACTTATAAGGATTATATTACAAGTACAGAAATTGTAGACCGTGTTACAGCTACGTTAGAGGCTTTTTCAGTAGAAGAAGTATCTGCTGAAGAAGAATATACCTTTAGTGCACTGAAAGCTTTCTGGGCGGATTTAGCGCAAATCAGCTACATCAAACAGAGGAGAATTTAGAAAGTCTTAGACGAACCAATTCTCAGTTCTTCTTTGTGACAAGAAGCTTACACTTTTTAACAGGACAAAATTTACTAATCAAAAACGAAAAAGAGCGTCATTATACACCAACAGAGAAATTCCAAGCACTTATTGCAAATTACTTTGATAATAGAGAAGTTAAAAATGCATTGATGCACTATGGTGAGACCTTACTTCAGAGAGGAGACAGCTAGAGATGCCGCATATTAATCGTACAAGACTTGTTAATACAAAATATAACGATGGGAATAACTACTATGAAGACTTTGTCTTAAAATTAGGTGGGGCACATACACTCATTGATATGATCAATGGACTGGGGAAGACATTCTTCCTTCAATGTATGGCACAACCTATGCTGCCTAACGCTAAATTTAAGCAAGAATTCCCTATTTCACTTTTATTTGATAAAAACAATAACAATAATACGATTCACTCACTGGTAGAATGGCAGTTAGATGAAGGCAGTGCCTATAAATATGCTATGATTGGTTTCTGTGCTTACAAAAAGGAATCTCATGAAAAAACAGTCAGTGAAATATTAGATGAAGAAGAATATGGTGAATTTGGCACACTGCTATATGTTTGCTATTATAATGTACCAAATGCTTATGATATTGAATCTTTACCACTTCTTTCTTACAAAGAAGATGGTATGAAAAAGATTATGAACTATAAAGAGCTTGAGAAATATTTAAAAACACTTCAAGCGACACCCCCTAGAGATTATGCCGTTGTGATTAACCGCACCAAAAGAGAGCATCTTAAAGAGCTGGCGAAACTGAATATTAATAGCGTGGAATGGAAACATCTTATGGGGATTAATGCTAGTGAGGCTAATGCAGAGAAGTATTTAAGATTTTATACAACGGCAAGTAGCTTCATTCAAGATTTCTTAATTCCAACTATTGAAGAAAGCTACCGCCTACGTTACGAAGCAGATTATCAAAGTGAAGAAAATCGTGCCAAAACATTAATGCAGCTGCGTCAAACCCTAGTTACTTTGCAGCAAAAAGAAGCTTTAGAAGAAGAGTACCTTTATATTGAAAATGCCTGTGAAGCTATTTTTGAGCAATTAGGCATATTAGAAAAGCAGTTTGGTGAAAAAGAGAACCTCTTAAAACGTTTAAGTGGTTTAGAACAAACTTTAAGAGCTGCTAAGAAAAAGGATATACTTGAAAAAGAGATTTTAGTCCAAGAGATTATTAGATTACAAGGGGATATTGCTGAGTGTGAAGAAAAAGCTAAACAACTTGAAATTACAGAGCGTGCTTATGGCATTAAAGAAGCTACTGAGGTGCTCATGGCGCTAGAAGAACTAGCAGAGCAGTCTAAAAAGAAAATGCTTGAAAAAGATGAGGCAATTAAAGGCTTAGAAAGCCAAATCACTTATTATGAAGCAGAGAAACTGTATAAAGAGTATTTAGGTTATGCAGATAAAAAGGCCATTAAAGAAGAAGAACGTGAAGCACGTTCCAAGGAACACAGTGAACTTGTAGCAGATTATAGTTACTGGGCTAATGTTTATGGTAATCGCCTTTTAATTAAGCTGGAAAGTCAAGAAAAAGAAGAAACTGCTGCTAAGGAAGATTTAGAGAAACTTAAAGCACTCAAAGATGAGACAAGTTTAAAACAAGAACGTTTAAAAACAGAACAGGTATATTATAATGCCCAAATCGAAGAGAAATGTCAAGAGCTTGCTAAAGAAAAAGAAATTCTGAGTTTACTGCAAAAGCAGTTTAAACATTTAACAAAAGAGCAATTAGAAGAACATGTTAAAGAGGAGCAAGAAAACTATAAGCATGTCAGAGAAGATGTGGAACGTGTACAAAAGGAGATTACTAAGCTTCAAGCAGCGCAAAATGAAATCTATGTGAAACATTCAGTGCTTGAATCTAAAAGTGAACACCTTAAAGAAAAAATTATTGAGCTTGAATCAAATGCAACGAAAGCACAACAGGCACAAGAGGAAATCGAAAACTTTAGAACCATGTATCGCAGTTATGAACTGCTTACATATTTTAATCAATCTCTTGCCAGTTTACGTACGACAATTGCTAAGAATAATTTAGTTATTGAAGAGTTACAAAAGAAACAAGATGCTATTCTTGAAGATAAAGGAATTACGCTATCTAAATCAGCCTTAGGTCAGTTTGAACGCATTAAAGTTGCTTATCCTTCAGCAATACTTGGACTAGACTTCTTAGAAAAACAAAATAGTGAAGATAAAGAAGCTTTATTACAACAAACACATTTACTGCCATATAGTATTCTTGTAAATAGTGCAGAATTTGAAAAGCTAAGCAAGGATATTGAATTAATACGTGATTTAGAAGATGAACTTGTCCCAATTATCAATCGAGATATTCTTTTAAAAGCCCATATTTTAAATGTGGAAGGACTTACTTTTACAGCTAAAGATGCCGAGTTCTTTATGGATGTACAGCTCAAAGAAAAAGCACTTAAAAAGCTTAAGAAAGAAGAACTGCGTGCACAACAAAAACTGCAAGATTTCGAAACACAAATTGCTTTATTAGAACAGCATAAAGACCGTTATATGGAAATTATGCATAGCTATCCTGAAGAAAAAGTTAAAGCACAGCAACTGATGTTATTAAGATCTAAAGAAGAACAAAATAACCTTTTACTACTGCTTGAAAATTCTAAAGAAGCATGTACGAAACTGATTGTCCAAAAAGAAGCACTTAAAAATCAGATTGAACTACTGCTTGAAAAAGAAACAAGCTTAAAAGCAGAGATTAAATCTTTAGAAAAAGAGTGGGAATCATTACTTACTTGGGAAGCTCATGAACAAATAAGAGTGCAATTAGAAGAAAATGTGCATACACTTGAAATGACATCTGAGGGATTATGTGTGGAACTCGAAAGTATCACAGAGGCCCTTAGTCAGCTCTCAAGTCAATGTGAGGCAGCAGATTTACACCACCGCACATTATTTGAAAATCTCATTAAGCTCCGTATGCAGCTTAGTAGCTTTAACTTTGAAATTGAAAAAGATGCGAAATATGATGAACCATCTATTTCATTTGAAGAAGTACAAGCGAAATATGCTTTCTATGAAAAACGTCTTACAGAAGAAGCAGGAGATGTCAAAGTATTAGATGCAGCCCTTAAAGAGTTAACAGAAGCCTTAAAGCAAAAAGAAAAAGAACTGTTTGCTAAAGATGAAAGCTTTACAATCACTTATTTTGCTTCACGTGAACTTTTACAAGGTGATTACCTCGAATATTTAAGATTACTAAGTGATCAAATCCAAAAAGAAACACTTGTATATGAAAGTCTTAAACAAAAAGCAACCTTTGCACGTGAAAACTTTATAAGTCATGAAGGGGCCCTTAACAATATGAAGGCCCAATTTAAACAGTCTTATGGCATCAATTATGATAGTGTGTATTTACACGAAGGGGATGTGAAAGAAAACTTAGAACGTATTGTCAATGAACGTGTAATGAATATACAGGCACAAAAAGGCTTTGAAGGAGATTTAGCTGAAGCTGAGAAACAAAAAGCTGCTTGTGAAAAAGAACTTTTTAGACTCATTGATATGAGCCAAAAAATTTGATGCGCTCATTTACAAATATCAATTACAACTTCTTACAAGTACTGAAGAGACTGTTGCATTAGATTACTTTAAAGAAGCAGAACGTGATGTGGCCCATGTTTTAGGGATACTCGGACAAAATATCAAAGCTTATGAAGACTTATTACATGAAGTTTTAGCTAAGTTAGAAGCACCAGAACTTGTTCACTTTAAAGGTGACTTAGATAAATTGCTCACAGAAAAACCTCAAGATGAACTAGTAGCCCGTCGTTATAGAACCCTTATCGGTGGTGAAAATGGTTATTTAGAAAATTTACGTGAAGAAAAAGAACGTATTAAATTAACGATTATTGAACTCAAAAAAGATGAAGAAAGCTTTATTATGCAATGTATTCAAAAATGTGAACAAGTTTATAATGACTTAATGAGTCTTTCACATCTTTCTAAAATAGAGATTCATGGCCATCAACAAGAAATGATCCGTATTATTATCTCGCCACTTGATGAGGAATTACGCTTTGCTAAAATGCGTAGTTATATCAATGGCCTTATTGAGCAAGTGGAGCATATTGAGGAAAACAAAAAGCAAGCTTATCTTGCAAGTCATTTAACGCTAAGAGAACTCTTTAGTGCCTTTGTAGTCAATATTAAGAAGAGTGATGTACGTATCTTCAAAGTAGAGGACATTGCGGAAAACAGTAGGGAACTTCCTTGGAGCCGTGCTATTGGTTCAACAGGTCAATCAAATGGTATGTATATGAGCATCTTTATTTGCTTAATTTCTTATATCCGTAAACTGTATAATCCACATATTGGTGAAGATAGCCGTAAGTTCATTATGTTAGACAGTCCATTCTCTGGAACAACTGCTGCTTATATTTGGGAACCTGTTATTAAACTACTTGATCGTAATAATGTACAGCTTTTATGTGTAGGGTATGATATCCCAACACATCTTATGGCCCTATTTGATGTAAAATACAATCTAGCAGCTAACTATGATACAGATAAAAAGCAAACTATTGTTGTAGAAAATATCCGTTCAACAATGAATTTAGATCAGTTAAGTTATGATAAACTCATTGGTCAACAGCTAACATTATCATAAGTTTAATATTACTTTAAAAACAAACCGCCCATAAGTTGGATTTATATTTCCAGCTTATGGGCGGTTTGTTTTTAAATACTAAGTGTTTATTGCGTTATTTGCTTAAGTTTTAATGATTCTCTATATTGTTCTGCAGGTGCTGTTTTAACAAAGTCTATAGTTTTAACAAAGTTAAATGCTACAGAAGCATCTTCTAGTTCATCCATACGATCCATTGGATCTAATCTTCTTGTCATATTTAAAACGACATATTGAATCTATATATTTAAGTAGTCTAGAATATAAATATGTTATCCTACCATAGGAGTAATGGCATAGAAGTGAAAATTAGAATTGAAGGAGATTTAGAAATGGGCTATGATACGATTGTTATATTTGGACATCCGAGCAATTATATTGCAAGAGGCTTTAAAAGCTGCAAAAATATAATATCTGTATAGGGGATAACTATTTTCCTACAGCCTTTCTAGTAAAAGAATTAAAGCCTTTTAAAACCGATGGCAGAAAGTGGACCTTTTATGAAAGCCCTGTCTTTGAAATAGATGAAAAAGAAGTTGAGGTCTATGATTAATCATTTACACTAAAAGTAAAAGCCTATCGGACAAGTCAGGAGAAGTTTTATATTTATAGTCATTCATCCATTAAATAGTTAGGAATTATAAGAGGGGACAAATGTTATGTTTAAAGGTAGCAAACGATGAAGATATAGAGAAAGAATATCTATTTGTTCGAGATATACCTGAAAATGAGATTATTAGTCAGTTTTGTATACTTATAAGTTAACGCTTATGACATATATATAATTAAAGATAATGTATTATATATATATTATCTAATAGGTAATTGATATATACATAAAATCTTGCAAAAACATATGATCATGCAAAGTATTGTTATAAGTTTGGATTTTGCATGCTGACTTTAGGTTGGTCAGATGGAAGCACCTTCCTTACTATTAATAGCGTTCTACTCTCTACTGAAAATAAAAAGAACAGAATCAAAGGTTGTTGATTTGTCTAATAAATTCATGGAATAAATATTTAAAAGCCTCATAACTCAGTTTTTTACATTGTTGGACAAAGGCTGAGGTAGTAGGGAAACTATCACTATACTCAAAAAACTCCCCAATTTCATGGCCTAAACTGTTACTTCCAAAAGATAAAATAAATTGCATAAGTTTTTCAAACCCAAACTTACTCTGACGTACAAAACATGTTTTCTCAGAAGTAGAAAAATTCTGTGGATCATCACTAATTTTCTTATAATTTCTAATATACAATTTTTTAGTTCATTTGTGTGTATATTCATCATAAAACCTCTTTAACGAGGGGCTTCGCCGCAAATTTTTAATACTTTGTCAAGCTTTTTCACAGAAAAAATAACCAAGTATCTATATAAGTACTTGGTTATTTAAGGAAATCTCAGATACAATGTCTTAACTTAATGACATTGTATTAGTGCAGGATAGTTTTTAATAAATCATCTTCATCTAAAAGTTTTAAGGCTTGCTCACGATAATGAGATTCATGAATAAAGGTATGTCTATTAGGTTTAATAGTTGGTGCAAGTTCAATAGCTTTTTTAAAATCGTCTTTTTTTAGATTTAAAGTTTTAACATAATCCCAAAAACCTGTATCTGTAAGCACTTGATTAACGCGAGTATAACGATGATCTTGAACTTTACTCATAATATAGGTAGCAATCCCTACTTGAATACCATGAAGTTGGGGAACTTCTAATATTTTATCTAAGGCATGTGAAATAAGATGTTCACTACCACTAGAAGGCGCGCTATTACCAGCCATTTCATTAGCAATACCACTCATAGCTAAGGAGTCAACAAGTTCTTTTAAGAAAATATCATCTTTAATAGATTTAAAGGGGGTACGGACGAAGCTGTTAACGGCTTTTTTGCAATCATTAGAGCAAAGTCATCTAGCTGGCCGACTCCATATTCATATTCATAAATCCAATCATAAAGTGCTGTAATCTTAGAGATAAGGTCACCAATTCCTGAATAAATGAATTTTTCAGGTGCACTTTTAATCACATCTAAATCAACTACAATACCATAAGCTAACTTAGCAGGAACTGAAGTACGTCGGCCTTCTACTAAGAGTGAGGCACTTGAACTTGAAAAGCCATCACTAGATGAAGAAGTAGGAATGCTGATAAAAGGTAAACGTTTTAAAAAACTAGCATATTTAGCAGCATCAATGACCTTACCACCGCCTATAGCAATGATAGCTTCTGTTTTACCAGGAAGAGAAAATGCGAGTTTAGTAATATCTTCGATATGGGTGCTATCTAACTCTTCGTAATGAAGTAGTTCGATTTGGTGAGCTTTTAAACTGTTAAATACAGTTGTACCAAAAAGATTAATAAGTCCATTACCAAAAAAAACTACAACCTGCTTTAATTCATTTTCTTGTAGAATTTCACCTAAATAAGAAAGTGTACTTTTGCCTACCTTTAAAAATGTAGGTACTGAAATACGATGATTTGGTAGTTTCATTAGACTATAACTCCTTTAGCTTTTAAGACAGTACCGATATCCTTATAACTAGTCATAGGTATGAAGGGAATGCCTTTTTCATGAAGCATTTCTTGTAATGCTGATTTTGCAAAGCAAGTATCTGCCAGTGTGCAAGGAGGAATATCAGGTGCGCTATCTCCTGCATAATAAACATAATCATATTGTTTTTTGATTTCAGTTAGGACTTTGGATTTATCAATACCGTAAATATCAGAGAAGAAGGGACTTGTTTCATCAATACTTAAATGAATGCCATATTCACGATATTCACCAGGATTGGAGTACACTTTAATATGTTGAAGGCCTTTATGTTCTAAGAGTCTTTCAATATAGTAACTTGTACCAGCACTTAAAATGATAAAATCACCACCAGCTTGATGAATCGCATCAATGACATAATCAGCAGTTTCGTCCCACTCAATACGTAAGATGTCTTCTAATATTTCTGCTTCATTACGATTAATGCTGCTATAGATTTGATGCAGAAAGTCACGATCTTTAAACTCATTACGTCGCCAAGCTTTATAAAGTATTTCCCCTTTCTCACCAAGATAGTCATCTATAATCATTTGATAAAAATCTTTATGCGTTAAAGTACCATCAAAATCAGAGACAAATGCAAATTTTTTTTGTTCATTTTATAACCCTCCTCAAAAGATAACTATATTTTCCCCACTATTATTTGCAGTATACTATGTTAAATTAACCAAGTAATAAATTTGGATAGTAAATGTATAGAAGTAAAAAAAAAGACATATATTAATAACATTAAAGATAATAAAATGTTAAGGAGATGTGATGATGAAAGCAGTTGTAGATCAAGAAACATGTATTGGATGTGAACTTTGTACTAATATTTGTCCGGAAGTATTTAGTATGGGGGAAGATGGTAAATCACATGCTATACCGGATGAGATTCCTGATGCGTTAACGAATGATGCACAAGAAGCAAGAGATAGTTGTCCTGTCTCAGCAATTAGTATTGAAGAATAATAGATATAGGAGTTAAAGATGGAAGATACTAAAAGTCAAACAGTAGATGGCAGAGATAATTATCGTCTTGATAATACAGACATTATGATTGATGAAAGAACTGCCGCATGGGCCAATAAGGAAAATGAATTTCCAAAGACTCATGTAAGCATTCCAGATATAGAAAGTGTGATTAATGCTAAAGAGTGGGTAGATAGTGGAAGTAAGCTTTAAGAACAAGTTTAAATAAATAAAAAGGCTATTTTGGTACTTAAATGAGAACTGAAATAGCTTTTTTATGTATGACTAAGAATTGTGCATTTTTATTGAAAAGATATTATAGCACATGATATAATTATTTAGAAAAATTTAAATTATAAACTACTTACAAAGGGGAGAGGGGAATGAAATTTCGAAAAAGTATATTAGGGCTTATGATTTGTTCGCTAATATGGCAGTTACCTGTACAAGCTGCTACGTATACAAAAAAAGTACAATATTATAACCCCACGTTTTATTATAATGGTGTACAAAAAGATTTAAATGGTTCAGTTGTTGTAATTGATGGTGTAACTTATGTACCCGCTAGGAACTTAAGTAATAGTCTTGGGCTAGATTTAAGTTGGGACGGCAAATCACTTTTCATAAATAGTTCAAATGGAAGTGATTTAAGTTCACAAATGGCGTTGCAAGCAAAAGAGTATGAAATTGCATCCCTTAAAAAAGAAATTGAGCGTTTAGGAGGTAATGGAATAACAAGTACTAATAAAAATAGCAAAACAACTACTACAGATAGTTATTCACAAACAGATGGTACAGATATATTAGGTACAGAACTTACAGCAACAGCAAAAGCATTAGAAAGTTCGTATGAAGAGTATTTTGATGATATTGAATTTGATTTCTCAGTAAAATTATCTGGTAGCAAACTACGTGTAAATATTACATATGATAGAAGTGCGGCTAATAAGGCATTTAATAAACTTTCTAGTAAAGAGCTTAAAGAATTTGTTGAAGATGTTTGTGAAGAAATTAGAGAGCGTCATGATGATATAGCAATTGAAGGAACTATTAAGTATGATGATAATAATTCAACAAAGTATTACTTTGATTATTCTAAACGTGATAAATTAAGCTGTGGTAAGAATAGTGATTATAGCAGGCGGGATTATGATGACAATGTAACAGCAGCAAGTGTTGAAAGGATTTTAGAAGGTTTTTCAGTTATTGCAATAGATGATTACCTTGGAACTGTTCCAATTACAAGTAAAAGGGCTGAAGTCAATGAATCAAAAGAACGCATTAGTTTAAACGTGTATGTTGATTTAAATGATGAAATGAAAACAGCACTTAACTTAAATCAAGGAATAGATCGTGATGGACATCTTAGGGACTATATGAAAGATTTTGCAAGCCGTATTCAAAGAGAAACAGATTACGATGATATACTTATTTATGTATATAGTGGCAGCAAAGAAATAGCTTTTTATGATTATGAAGAAGATAAACTTAATGTTTCAGGGATTTAATGTTATAAAAATAGAGATATATAAATAGTTAATGGATATGTAAAACACTATAATGAGGAAGTGAAAAACTCATTGTAGTGTTTTATTATGCCTAAAAATAAGTGACATAATAATAAAATTTTATTAATTTTGTAAAAATATATCATATAAATAACGTTATTGGTAACGTTTTTAATGTTAATCAAAGGGGAAATAGAAATGGATATAAGAAAGAAGAAATGGCTGACATACTTTATTACGTTTTGTATGACTTTGAGTGTACTAACGGGTATGGAACCTACTAGTTTTTTAGTCTATGCTGAAATAGGTCCACATAAGCCAGTAATGACAAAAGAAACAGTAACTTTTAGCATTACAAAGCCAAGAGCCTATGCAGTTTATTTAGCTGGTGAGTTAAATGAATGGAAAGAAAAGGATCCAGCGTTTAAATTAAGTCAGCAGGAAGAAGACTTATGGGAAATCACTTTAGATAGAAGTGAATATGAGAAATTAGCACAAACTAAGAATACTTATAAATTTGTAACTTATACAGAAGAAAATGGTACAGCATATTGGAAAGAGGGTGCAAATCATGAAGCATATTGCGAAGGGTTTGAGCTTATCAATAAGAATTTAAATGTAAAAAAGGTGAGAGTGCCCAGTTATCAAGTGGGATATATTATGATGAAGAAGCACAAGAAGCGAAAGAAATTGCTGTAAAAGATATTCAATATATCATTGAAGGAAGTCGTGAAGACATAAGTACAGAAGAGGAATAATTAAAAGTCACAGAGAATTTTAAAGAAAGTGAAATTACGCTTAAAGGAATATATAAGGATAAGGAAAGTAATCTTAATGTTTGTGTAACTTCGGAATCGTTTTCACTATTTGTAATCGGTAAAGATGGTAAGATTACATTTAATGCAGTTTATGGTGGTGAAATATTTTATTACATAGGTGATTTAACAGGATGGGATAAACAGCAAAAAGCAATGACAAAAGGAGATAGCATCTTTAGATATACAACAGAAAATCTAGTTAATTCAGGAATCTATACGTATAAGTGTAAACCTAATGTAGAGAATTGGAATGACAGTTTTAATGCAGAAGGTACGGAGGGCAATTCAAAAGTAATTGTTCCTGGTATAGTTAAGCATAATTTAACAGTAGAATCAGGGAAGACAACAAATTTACTAGGAGGGAGAATAAGGAAGTCTATAGACAAAAAAGTGCAAGAAGTTTTATAATGAGAGTAATATTTTAATTAAATGAGGTTTAAAGATGAGTCGAAAATTATTATTAATAGATGGCAGTAGTTTATTAAGTACCCATTATCATGGGAATTTACCAAGACAACTACAAGGCGTATCAGACATGGCTAAACGCGAAGCATTATTTCCTAAGATTTTGCATACCGCAGATGGCGTATATACTAATGCCATGTTTGGCATGCTTAAAGCACTTTTAAAGATTATTAAAGAGCAAGAACCGTCTCATATTGCTGTGGCATGGGATGTAAGTCGTAATACATTTCGCCGTGAAATTGCAAGTGATTATAAAGGCACAAGAAAAGAAACAGATGCACCTCTTAAGGAGCAGTTTAAAAATATGCAGTGTTTACTTGAGAATATAGGGATTAAGCAGCTAATGAGCTTGTCTGAATCGCCTATTTCAGAAGTATTTGAAGCAGATGATTATTTAGGGTCTATGGCTGCTAAATTTGAAAATGAAATTCCAGTTTATCTTTTAACAAAGGATAATGATTATTTACAATTGGTTTCAGAACATACAAGATTATGGCTTGTAACATCTAAAAGTAAAGAGCTTGTACAGGCTTTTTATCCAGAAAATGCATCTGTACTACCAGATGGTGTTGTAGAATTAACGCCATCTTTAGTTGAAGTTTATCAAGGCGTTACACCGAAGCAGTGTTTAGATCTCAAAGCCTTATGTGGAGATAGTAGTGATAATATTAGTGGGGTAAAAGGTGTAGGTGAAAAATCAGCTGTGCCACTTATTAGGGAATATGATACGATTGAAAATCTTTATGCCCATATTGAAGATTTAACATCAGAAGAGGAAAAATGGTTAAAAGAGTTTTGGAAAGTAGATTTAGGTATTGTGCGTTCACCATTAAAGTTCCTTTTACAACCAGACACTGAGACACAAAAAGGTGGTAAAACAGCAGCTTTAGAAAGTAAGGCATTAGGCTGCATTAAAAGAGATATTCCTTTACCTTATACACTGGATGATTTTAAAACGAATATCAATGAAACTGCTTTAGAGACAGAATGTAAGCGCTATGAGTTTAACAGTTTATTAAATAAAGAAGTAGAAGGAAAAAAAGAAGAAATAGCTGTAGTCAAACAGATGCAAACATTATCTAAATCAGAATTACAATTGATAGCTGCAACACAGAAAGTACAAGCTTTAAGAAAACAAGAAAATACTAACGAACAAATGAGTCTATTTTAAAACAAAAGCAATGGTTCTAAAAAACATTGCTTTTGTTTTTTAGTTTTATTTAGTTACAGGATTTTTAAAGTTTTTGTAATAAAGTCAGCTAATTCATCTGCCATAGCTCTATTTACATCAACACGAGGATGTAATACGCCTGCATCTTGACTTAAAGCATGAAAATAAACTTTAGAATCGCCATATGTATTGACCATATGAACAGCATCTTCAATACGTTTTACAAAAGTAGCGTCATGGCTAGCTGTCATTGGACCAATTGTGCAGAAAATATGTGCTTTAGGATACTTACTTCTAATTTTGCTAATAAGCGTGACATATTCGGTTGTAAAAGTATCAGATAAAGTAGATGAATAGTCATTTTGTCCAAGATTAATGACAACATAATCTGCTTGCCATTTACTAAAGTCCCAAATAGGCATAGGTTCATCTAAGTTAGTCCAATCCCAAACATCATTCATATCTATAGGTAAATAGCCATTTACAATGCCTATACCACCGAGTGCGATACAAGAGTATTGAGCATCTAGTTTTTTTGCAAGTAAAGGAGCAAAAGCATTTTCATTATTGAAATGGATATAGTCTTCATAGTTATCAATGTCAGTTGGGGCTTCATTACATACACCAGCTGTAATAGAATCACCATAAAATTCTATTTTAAGTTGGCGTTTATCTTCATAAGGTGTTAATGAAGCTTGTGGATCTAATTCAAATCCTGTAAATCTAACGGGTGCCCATACTTCAGTACGTTTATTGATAAGTAGATGATGTTTTGTATTTTTAAGATTTGTTGCCAGTGTATAAGTATGAGGTCCATATTCACATTTTAAAACTGTCAAGGTACCATCAATATATACATTAAGATAATTTGGCGCATCAGGATCGGTACCCTCCACATTAAGTTTAATTGATGTGCCAGTAAAATCAGCTTCAATAGTTGACCCAGGCCACCAAAGGTCTACGAAATCTTTGGCATTAGATGTGTCAATACGTCCCATATAATGGATGGAATTGTCTTGAGGAGAGATAATAGTAGGATTTGATGTGGCAGCTGCAAAAGTTGTTATATTAAGTGTAGTACTGAGTAATGCAAAAGCTAAACTTCTTTTTAAAAATAGATTTTTTTTCAATGATGTTACCTCCTTAAATAAAATGTTTTAAATATTATAACAAAATATTCTGAAAACAAAAATATATATTGTAGAATATCACTAAAAAAGAAATTAATAAATAAAATTAGCTGTATAAATAAGGAAGCACTTATAAAATGCAAAGATAATAATAATATACATATTTTGAATTATTTAACTAAAACATAGACAAACATCTAAAAATATATTATCATAAATAAAATTAGAGGCAGACATCGTATAGCGTTGAAAATATGGTTCAACAGTTTCTACCAAATCACCGTAGATGATTTGATTACGATAAGATATTGAAGAGGCACTTATATCTTCATATCCTATGGAAACTCCTATACTGTCATGCTATTAGTTTGAAAAGAAAGAGGTAGCTTAAATGCAAGGAGAAATTTCAAGTGTTTATAAATTAGATGGCCGAGTGCTAGTAAGGCAAGCAATTCCTTTTGGATTACAACATGTGTTAGCTATGTTTGTGGCCAATATTACACCAATTATTATTGTGGCAGGTGCATCAGGACTTTCAGGAGAGCAGACAGCAAGGCTTATTCAAAATGCTATGATTATTGCAGGGATTGGAACAGCCGTTCAGCTTTATCCAGTTTGGAAAATAGGTTCAAAATTACCGATTGTAATGGGAATTAGTTTTACCTTTGTTTCAATCTTTTGTTTTATAGGAAGTACGTATGGTTATAACTCGGTAGTAGGAGCAGTGTTAGTAGGAGGATGCGTAGAAGGTATTTTAGGACTATTTGCAAGATATTGGCGCAAGCTAATCTCACCAATTGTAGCAGCTAGTGTTGTAACAGCTATTGGTTTTTCGCTTTTAAATGTAGGGGCTTATTCTTTTGGCGGTGGCAATGGTAGTGCAGATTTTGGAGCAGTTTCAAATTTAGTATTAGGAAGTATCACACTGATTTGCTGCTTGCTATTTAATATATTTGCTAAGAAGCACTATAAACAGTTAGCTGTTTTATTTGGACTTGTTATTGGTTATATCGTAGCTATTTTTATGGGAAAAGTAGATTTTAGTAGTATTATGAGTGGTGGAATTATTGCATTACCACAACTTATGCCATTTAAACCAGAATTTAATTTAAACGCCATTATATCTGTTGTATTGATTTTCTTAGTATCAGCTACAGAAACAATAGGGGATACTTCGGCTTTAGCTGCTTCAGGATTAGGCAGAGAAGTATCAGAAACAGAAATTTCAGGTTCAATTGCTTGTGATGGTTTTATAAGTTGTGTTTCAGCAGTATTTGGATGTATGCCAATTACATCTTTTAGTCAAAATGTAGGGCTTGTAGCTATGACAAAGGTAGTTAATCGCTTTGCTATTTTAATGGGTGCACTCATTATAATTATTGCAGGGTTATTTCCAGTAGTAGGAAATGTGCTCGCTACATTACCTGAACCTGTATTAGGTGGCTGTACATTAATTATGTTTGGTTCAATTGTAGTAAGTGGGTTGCATATGATTGCAAAATGTGGTTACAATCAGAGAAATATGTTGATCGTAGCGCTTTCATTAAGTGTAGGTATTGGATTTACACAAGTACCTGATATTTTTATGATTTTTCCAGAAATTATTAAAAAATGTTTTTGCAGAGAACTGTGTGGCAGTAGTATTTTTAACAGCTGTTATCTTAAATATGATTTTACCAAAACGTATGGAACAAGAATAAAGGAGATTAACATGGAACTTTTAAAACAACGCATTAGAAAAGACGGGAAAATTAAAGAAGGCAATATTCTTAAGGTAGACTCATTTTTAAATCATCAATTAGATATTAACTTATTTGAAGCGATTGGCATGGAATTTAAAAGAAGATTTGAGGGTGAAGAAATTACAAAAATTCTCACCATTGAGGCTTCTGGTATTGCTATTGCTTGTATTGTTGCAAGATATTTTAATGTGCCAGTAGTATTTGCAAAAAAAACACAGACTAAAAATATTGCAGGGGATGTATATACAAGCAAAGTAGAATCGTTTACTCATGGCAAGGTATATGATATTATTGTGTCTAAAGAATTTTTAAAGTCAGAAGATAAAATACTTATTATTGATGATTTTTTAGCAAATGGTAAGGCGCTTTTAGGGCTTGGGCAACTTGTCAAAGATGCAGGTGCTACATTAGTTGGAGCAGGAATTGTCATTGAAAAAGGTTTCCAGGTAGGTGGTGAAATTATACGTGAAAGTGGTATACGTTTAGAATCACTTGCTATAATCGATGAAATGAGTGTAGAAGATGGCATAAAGTTCCGTGACTAATCATATTTATGTTAGAGACACGAAAGCAAAAATAAAATTGCTTTCGTGTTTTTTGTT